>NZ_JADYXG010000002.1:0-167938 GCF_015864415.1 Pseudoalteromonas sp. SCQQ13
GACCAATTTGATCGGGGCTATAAAAAGTGGTACCAGCGGCCGGACTTTAACTTATAACAGCGGCACTCCCGCGTGCCGCTCGAGTCCGGTGGGTTGTGTCCGTTTGCACTTTTCTGTAGGCATAAAAAAACCCCGACCAATTTGATCGGGGCTATAAAAAGTGGTACCAGCGGCCGGACTCGAACCGGCACGCCTTTCGGCAGGGGATTTTGAATCCCCCATGTATACCAATTTCATCACGCTGGCATAATTTTTCTTTAACCTTCTAAATACCAGAAGATAAAGAAAAACCACTTTAGAGCTTAGGTTTATAAAACTGCCTTTGTCTCTATGCTAAGCATTATACAATCAATAAAGGTAGCGGCAAGCGTTTTATGACATAAGTACAATCAACCGCTTAACAATTAAGCAACCATTAACATTTAACTCTGCGCAGCGCTTTAATGCCTTACTGAAGAGGTAGTATTTACCAGCCTATTTGCTAAACTAGCGCGCATATTAATAGTGAGAGTATATTTATGTTGAATGAATTTCCACGAGCTGGCTTTTGGCGTCGTTTGGCGTCGTTAATTTATGATGCCTTGGTCGTAATTTCTTTATCTATGCTTACTGCCATACTCTACTTTGCAGTCATTCAGCTACTAACGTCTTTAGATATGATAGTTAAAACTGACGATCCTGCTGCTTTAATACAAGACTCCACGTTACTCTCTGGTATTAGAAGCGCGTTGTTTGTTGGAGTAAACGTATTCTTTTTTGCTTATTTTTGGACTAAAAGCGGGCAAACCATTGGCATGCGCGCATGGCGCTTAAAAGTACAAACTCTAGATGGGCAACTTATTAGCTGGCCGCAAGCAATTGTTCGCAGTGTTAGTGCATTACTTGGTTTAGGTAATTTAGTGGTATTGGTTGATTTTAAAAATAAAAAAGCTTTGCAAGATTACCTTTCTAAAACCGAAGTTATTGCACTCACCAAAGAAGAAAACAAGCGTATTTACCGTGAGCTTGATTAATTAAAAGTAATACACTGTAATTTATAAGCACAAAAAAGCGTGGCACTTTTATAAAGTAGCCACGCTTTTTTTGTTTCAAGGTATTTTTGTAACTACCTTTTTATAACTAGTTTTATGCGCGTTTATTCATTAAGTAAGCAGCAAAACCGGTGAATATAATGCTAGGCACTACAGCGCCAATAAACGCAGGTATTTGATACACCATAACCACAGGACCAAATATTTCGTTAGTTAGATGAAACACTATACCCGTAACTACGCCCATTATAATACGTGCACCCATAGTGACGGTACGCAACGGGCCAAATATAAACGACAGTGCAACTAGCAACATTACAGCGATAGATATTGGCTGCATAAGTTTGCGCCAAAGCGCGAGTTCATAGGTGCTGGTATCTTGATCGTTTTGCTCTAAATAGTCTAAGTAAGACCATAACCCAGTAAACGACAGCGACTCAGGTTTAACCGATACCACACCCAGCTTTTCAGCAGTAAGTTGTGATGGGTAAAACTCCTCAGGCACTTGCTCTGTGGTAATAAGCTCATCACTTATTTTTACTTTATTGACGCCGCGCAGTAACCAGCCGTTTTCGCGACTTAGCGCATCTTTTGCCTTCGTTATTTGTGTAAGCGATAGCGACTGATCAAAGTGGTACATATGTACACCATTTAATTTACCATTTTGATCTACATCTTCTATATTTATAAAGTTATTGCCGTCTTTTGCCCATACGCCTTTTTGCGCATTAAAAACATCGCCACCATGAATTGCCTGGTTACGCATTTCTTTAGCTTGTAATTGCGCCTCGGGTACTCCCCACTCGCCTAATGCCATCATACATAGCGCCATAAATACGGCGGTTTTCATTACCGAGCTTATAATTTGTAAGCGCGACATACCTGCAGCGTGCATTACCACCAGCTCGCTGTTTGAGGCAAGCGCTCCTAACCCAGTTAAGCCACCAATGAGCGCGGCCATCGGAAAAAACACCACTAAATCGCCCGGTATTGTGTAAAGCGTGTAGAGCATCGCGGTCATTAAATCGTAACTACCACGGCCAACTGACTTTAACTGGTCGATAAATTTAATTAAGGTGCTAATGCCTACCAGTACCAATAATGCAAAGCCGGTGGTTTGTAAAATGCTGCGACCTAAATACCAATCAAGGGTTTTCATCATGCGCCCAACTCCCGCTTAGTAATTACCGCTTTAAGCCAAGCGCCAAGTGGTCGCCCTTTAATTATTAATAGTCCGCCAATAAATAAGGCACTTAAGTGAATCCACCAAAGGCCAATAGAGGGAGGTATTTTGCCATCTTCAACAGCAAATTTAGCAGCGTTAAGTAAAATAAAATAACCTAAGTACAAGCTAATTGCCGGCACTAACTTAGCAAATTTACCTTGGCGTGGATTAACCACACTTAACGGTACTGCTAATAGTGTCAGCAGTGGAATAGAAAGCGGTATAGCAATACGCCATTGCCACTGCGCGGTTGCCTCTGGAGTGTTAAGTGCCAACAATTGATTAGTAGGAATTGCTTCTAATTTACGGCGTTGGTGCTCTATTTCTTGCTCACGTATTTGTACACTATAACCGTCAAACTCGGTTAAATTGAGCGCTGGCGTTAAGCCATCAGTTTCATAGCGTTTGCCGTCGCTAAGAACGAGTTGTTGTTCGCCATTTTGCGCTTCAATTACAACTCCTTGCTCTGCATAAACTAGGCGTGCAAGGTTGTCTTTTTCGCTATCGGGGAGTTGCGCTACAAATACTTTATTAAGCTCTTTTCCACCGTTTTCAATGTTATGAATAAACACCACGGCTTTTTCGTTACCGGTTTGCTGAAAGCGACCTGCCCTTAATGCAGATAATCCCGCATCGGCTTTAGCTTGCTCTTTTAATTGATACTCTTGCTCGCTTGCCCAAGGGGCAACATGCATAGTGAGCGCGGCGGCTAAAATAGCCAACCCCACACTTGATATAAGCGTCACTCTAACCACATACCATTCACTTACACCACAGGCTTTAAGTACGGTCATTTCGCTATCGGCGTAGATACGGCTGTAGGCCAAAATTATGCCTAAAAATATACTCAATGGTAAAATTAACGAGGCTAACTGTGGCAATTTAAGTGCGATCATCGATAGCACTAATTTAGCAGGAATACTACCCTCAGAGGCATCGCCTAAAATACTAACTAACTTTTGCGACAAAAAAATGGTCATCAAAGTTAAAAATACGGCGACCTGCGATTTTAAAACCTCAGCAGTCAAATAACGAAAAATAAGCAATAGTCGCCCCTGTTAAACATGGTGTGTCACTGCAATAGTGAAAGTTTATAGTTAGTCATGATTTTACTCAGCGTTGCCGAGTATAGATCTAATATTATAAGCCATGAAAATTAATTATCCTACCTAACAACACGATATAATGTTGCATTAGTGACCCTTAAGCAGATAAAGTTCAATTACACAGTAAGAGTCGGGCAAAATCAGCTAAGATTAGAGCTACACCTAAATAATTTAGGTATATAAGACTAAAAATATTTTTAGTTTCTGCTTAGCTTCTAAAGATGACTCAAAATCAGGAGTGACAATGGAATTTAACGTAAAAAGTGGTAGCCCAGAAAAACAACGTAGCGCATGTATTGTAGTTGGTGTATACGAGCCTCGTCGGTTATCCCCCATTGGTGAACAACTCGATAAAATCAGTGATGGTTATATCTCAAATTTACTTCGCCGAGGTGACCTAGAAGGAAAGCCGGGCCAAGTTTTATTATTGCATCATGTACCAAACATCTTAAGCGAGCGCATATTGCTTGTAGGGTGTGGTAAAGAGCGCGAGCTTGACGATAAGCAATATAAACAAATTATTTCTAAAACAATTAATACCTTAAACGACACCGGCTCTATGGAAGCGGTATGCTTTTTAACAGAGCAACACGTTAAAGGTCGCGATACCTACTGGAAAGTGCGCCAAGCAGTAGAAACCACCCAAGATTGTTTATACACCTTTAATCAACTAAAAAGTAAAACAGTAGACCCACGTCGTCCACTGCGTAAAATGGTGTTTAATGTTCCAACGCGTCGCGAGCTAACTATAGGCGAAAGCGCTATTGAGCATGGTTTAGCTATTGCTGCCGGTAGTAAGCTGTGTAAAGACGTAGCAAATATGCCACCTAATATTTGTAACCCTGCGTATTTAGGCGAGCAAGCACAACAGCTAGCAACTAATTTTGACAACATTACTGTTGATCTAATCGGCGAAGAGCAAATGGCTGAGCTAGGTATGAACTCTTACTTAGCTGTTGGTCGCGGTAGTGTGAACGAATCGGTTATGTCGGTAATTAACTACAAAGGCGGCGCAGATGATCAAGCTCCTATCGTATTAGTTGGTAAAGGCTTAACCTTCGATTCGGGCGGTATTTCATTAAAACCTGGCGAAGGCATGGACGAAATGAAATACGACATGGGCGGTGCTGCAGGTGTTATTGGTGCAATGCGTGCACTGGCACAAATGCAGTTACCTATTAACGTGATTGGTATTTTAGCCGGCTGCGAAAATATGCCGGGGCCAAATGCATATCGCCCAGGTGACATTTTAACCACTATGTCGGGACAAACCGTTGAAGTATTAAATACTGATGCCGAAGGGCGCTTAGTATTATGTGATGCACTAACCTATGTAGAGCGTTTTGAGCCAGAAACCGTTATTGATGTAGCCACATTAACAGGTGCTTGTATTGTAGCACTAGGCGCACATGCAACCGGTTTACTCTCTAACCATAATCCGCTCGCGCATGAGTTGTTAAAAGCATCGGAGCAAAGTGGCGACCGTGCATGGCAACTACCGCTATGGGACGACTATCAAGATCAACTAGAGAGCCCATTTGCCGACTTTACTAACTTAGGGGGCCGTGCAGCTGGTACTATTACCGCAGCGTGTTTTTTATCTAAGTTTACTAAAAAGTACAACTGGGCACATTTAGATATTGCAGGCACGGCATGGCGCAGTGGCGCTAAAAAAGGCGCAACAGGCCGCCCTGTTCCTATGCTTACTCAATATTTATTAAACAGAGCCGGCGTAAACGAAGCTGCTCAAGATTAAGCATACCGCTTAGCTACTTATTAAGGCGCCGTTTGGCGCCTTATTTATTTTGGTATTAATTGAAGCAAAACCCGTTATATGGCAAAATCAGCCTCTTAATTTATGTGTATTAACTAGCTACACATTCAATGTCATGGGAAACCCCGATACAATGAACATGAACGCCCAATTTTTCGTTCTAAAGCAACAAGATGAGTCGCTAGCTAAGCCTGATGATCATTTTGCTTTGGCGGCTCAAATTGCCGCTGATCAGTATCGGCTTGGCCAACGTGTATTTATTTGTGTAGATAACGAAAATACCGCCTTTGCCATTGATGAAACACTTTGGGCATTTGATCCCGACAGTTTTGTACCTCATAACCTACAAGGTGAAGGCCCAAAAGGCGGCGCACCGGTAGAAATTGGTACTACGCCCCCTGTTGGCAATCGTAAAGTTTTAATTAACTTGGCTAATAACTTACCGGATTTTATTCGCCGCTTTAACCAAGTTTTTGATTTTGTACCCGTAGAAGCCGTTGCTAAACAAGCAGCTCGCGAGCGTTTTAAAAAGCTACGCCAACTCGGTGCCAACATCACCACGCAAGATATTAATAACTAAAAACACTTTTAGTAAAATAGCTAACCAACTAATTTAAGTACTTATTTAAGGTTCTGTGTAATGGATAAAACCTACAATCCGCAAGATATTGAACAGTCTCTATACCAAGGCTGGGAAGAAAAAGGCTACTTTAAACCATCTGGCCAAGGCGTCCCGTATTCAATTATGATCCCGCCGCCAAATGTCACTGGTAGCTTACACATGGGCCACGCTTTCCAAGACACCATAATGGATACCTTAACGCGCTTTAAACGTATGCAAGGTAACAACACATTATGGCAAGTAGGTACTGACCACGCAGGTATTGCAACGCAAATGTTGGTTGAGCGTAAGCTGCATGCTGAGGAAGGCAAAACACGCCACGATTTAGGTCGCGAAGATTTTATTAATAAAATCTGGGAATGGAAAAAAGAATCTGGCGGCACAATCACTAAACAACTTCGTCGTCTTGGCGCATCGGTTGATTGGGATCGTGAACGTTTTACCATGGACGATGGCCTATCTGAAGCCGTTAAAGAAGTGTTTGTACGCCTGCATAAAGAAAACCTAATTTACCGTGGCAAACGCCTAGTAAACTGGGATCCTAAATTACACACTGCTATTTCTGATCTTGAAGTTGAAAACAAAGACAAGCAAGGCCACATGTGGAACTTACGTTACCCACTAGCCGACGGTGTTAAAACTCAAGATGGTAAAGACTACATAGTAGTAGCAACAACCCGCCCAGAAACTATGCTGGGCGACTCAGGTGTTGCAGTAAACCCTGATGACGAACGCTACTTAGATTTAATTGGTAAAGAGATTTTATTACCCATTGTTAATCGCCGTATTAAAATTGTAGCCGATGAACATGCCGATAAAGATAAAGGTACGGGCTGTGTAAAAATAACCCCAGCGCACGACTTTAACGATAACGAAGTAGGCAAGCGTCACAAAATGCCGATGATCAACATTTTCGATAAAGACGCCGCTATTCTTACTCAAGGCGAAACCTACAGCTTTGATGGCAAAGAACTTGAGTTTGATGCACCAATTCCTGAGCGCCTACACGGGCTTGACCGTTTTGCTGCGCGTAAAGCGATTGTAGCTGAATTTGAAGAACTAGGCTTACTTGAAAAAATTGAAGATCATGGTTTAACCGTTCCTTACGGCGACCGCTCGGGTGTGGTAATTGAGCCACTGCTTACCGACCAATGGTATGTACGTGTTGCACCTCTTGCAGAGCCGGCTAAAGAAGCGGTTAAAAACGGCGACATTCAATTTGTACCTAAACAATACGAAAACATGTACTTTTCGTGGATGAACGACGTACAAGATTGGTGTATTTCACGCCAGCTTTGGTGGGGCCACCGCATTCCAGCTTGGTACGACAGCGAAGGCAACGTATTTGTTGGTCGCGATGAAGCTGAAGTACGCCGCGAAAATAACATTGCAGACAGCGTAACACTAAGCCAAGACGAAGACGTACTTGATACCTGGTTCTCATCAGCGCTTTGGACGTTCTCAACTCAAGGTTGGCCTGCAAACACTGATGATTTAAAAACCTTCCACCCGTCTGACGTGCTGGTAACTGGTTTTGATATTATTTTCTTCTGGGTTGCGCGTATGATCATGATGACGCTGCACTTTATAAAAGACGAAAATGGTAAACCACAAGTGCCGTTTAAAACCGTGTATGTAACTGGTTTAATACGTGACGACAACGGCGATAAAATGTCTAAGTCAAAAGGTAACGTACTTGACCCACTAGACATGATTGACGGCATTGAACTTGAAGAGTTAGTACAAAAGCGTACTGGTAACATGATGCAGCCAAAATTAGCGGCTAAAATCGAAAAAGATACCCGCAAAGTATTCGCTGGCGGCATTGAAGCACACGGCACCGATGCCCTTCGCTTTACGCTTGCAGCAATGGCCTCTACCGGTCGCGATATTAACTGGGACATGAACCGCCTTGAAGGCTACCGTAACTTCTGTAACAAACTATGGAACGCGAGTCGTTACGTATTAATGAACACAGAAGAGCAAGACTGTGGTTTTGCAACCGATGCACAAAAAGAGTTGTCGTTAGCCGATCGTTGGATTTTAGGCCAATTTGAGTCAACTGTTAAAAGTTATACTGAGCATTTAGATAATTACCGCTTTGACTTAGCTGCTAACACCCTGTACGAGTTTACTTGGCACCAATTTTGCGATTGGTACTTAGAACTAACTAAACCGGTATTATTTAAAGGCAGTGAAGCACAGCAACGCGGTACACGTAATACACTAATTACCGTACTTGAAAGCTTGTTGCGTTTAATGCACCCAATGATGCCATACATCACCGAAACTATTTGGCAACGTGTAGCACCACTTGCAGGCCTTGAAACAGAGAACACCAGTATTATGGTACAACCATTCCCTGTTTATAATGCAGCTAGCGTTGATGCCAAAGCAATGGACGATTTAGAGTGGGTTAAACAATTCATTTTAGCAATTCGTAACATTCGTGGTGAAATGGACATTAGCCCAAGTAAGCCGCTTAGCGTATTACTTGCAAATGCTTCGAGCGACGACGTGCGCCGCATTGAGGAGAACAACTCATTTTTAGCATCACTTGCAAAAATTGAAGAGTTCACCATGCTCGAAAATAAAGATGATGCGCCTGCGTGTGCAGCGTCTTATGTTGGTAATCTTGAAATTATGATCCCAATGGCGGGTTTAATTGACGTAGAAGCCGAGCTTTCACGTATTAATAAACAACTCGAAAAAGCCGAAAAAGGCCTAGCACAAGTGCAAAATAAACTTGCTAACGAAAAATTTGTTAACAACGCACCAGAAGCTGTACTTGCTAAAGAAAATGCCAAACTAGCTGAGTTTAGCGATGCTAAAACGAAGCTACTTGAGCAAAAAGCAAAAATAGAAAGCTTATAATTTAGTTTCCGGGCATTAGCCCAGAACATTTATATAGGCATTAAAAAGCCGCGCTATGTAATTACATAGCGCGGCTTTTTTTGACTCTAGGCTCTAGGCTCTAGGCTCTAGGCTCTAGGCTCTAGGCTCTAGGCTCTAGGCAAGCATTAAAACGTATAGTTGTACTGAGCACCTAATAGGATCGCATGACCTTTTGATTCAAACGAGAAACCATCTTCAGTAAAGTTTTGTGTTTTACCACGTAGTACACTCACACCTAAATCAAAGTCTGAATGTTGATCAATTGCGTAGTTACCACCAAACGAGAACCAAAAGCGGTCTGTATCTGGAATAGAAATCGACATATGGTTTTTATCAGCTGGTGACTCATCAAACGCAACACCGGCACGTAATAATAAGTCTTCATTTAACTGGTAGTCACCGCCAATTGCATAACGCATTGAGTCTGAGAAGTTTTCTTCTTTAGTAAATGCTGGCGTTGGGGCACCGACTTCAGCTTCTAGCTTGTCGAAGCTGCTCCAACCTGTCCACATTACACTGTAGTGTAAACCCACTTTTTCATCTAACTGATGAGAACCCGAAAATTCAGCAATTGCTGGTAACGTGATTTCAACACTGCCAGGAATTGAAGCGCCATTTGTACCACCTAATGTTGGCGGTAACTGGCTTGAAAACTCACCCTCAAAGGTAATATCTGTTTCGCTGCGGTAATTAAAACCAAAACGACTATTTTCATCTAACTGGTACATAGCACCAATATTCCAGCCAAAACCGTAGTCATCACCTTCTAAATGAACCGCTTGCGTTTGTGCTGGTATTTGATAAGGGTTAGCACCTACATTACGAATAATTTTGGCATCAGCGTATATAGCGTTTAAACCTAAACCAACACTAAACTGCTCGTTTACTTTATACGATGCGCTCACGTTCATATTAACAGTAACGATTTCAGTTTCACCGCCTAGACTGCCTGCAGCATAATCATCACTAAACTCTGTAGCTAAGCCAAAGTTAGAAAACGCACCAAAGCCAACAGACACTTTATCGTTAACTGGCATGGTAAAGTAACCCGCAGGTACAATTGCATTAGGGGCAATGCTGTCATCATTTAATGCTGATGCCGGAACACCCGCTGGAGCACCCTCGCCTTTTAAGCTTACATCAGGAAGTACAGCAATACCCGCCACTGATATTTGTTTTTCTTTAAATAGTGACATTAATGCTGGGTTACGAGCTACTACAGACGCATCGTCTGCGATTGAAGCTTCACCTGCATAGGCGCGACCGAGTCCTGAGGCATTTTGCTCAGATAACTGAAATGCTGCAGCAAAACTATCTGCTGAAACAAGTACCAGCGACGCTGCGATTAGAGTTTTAGTAAATTTCATTGTTGTTTCCTTAACCAAACTTATTGTTTGGGTAGCTATGTGTGTTGTTATTAGGATTTCAAACCTGATCACACTACATTAATTTTTTATAAAAAACTCTACAAACACGTCAAAAAACAGTAAAAAACACGTTTTTTAACGACCATTTAACAACTTATTAAAACTCATCGGACTAGAAGTATGCTATTAGAGCACAAGCTCTAATTGTAATTGATTCTCATTTGGATTGACTTGAAATGCGCTGCAATCTACACTCTCTATAAAACGATGATGAGAGAAAACGGTGAGCATTTTACTTATTTTGACTGGGCTTATTTTTTGTGGCGCAAGTGTATTTTGTTTTTATAAAGCAAACTATTGTGCGTGTACTCGTGCTGGGCAGTGTGACAATCCAGTTAATCACTTTTGGTTGGCGGCTATTACTTGTGCATTAATCTCGCTAACATTTTGCTGTTTAGCGCTGCATGTAGAGCTTGGTACTTTATTATGGTTAACATTAATGGCAAGTTGCTTTTTAGGTGCGTTTATTTCGGCTAAACAAAGCCAAAAACGCAAATGTACTAACGCTATAAAAGTAAGTGCTCTTTTAATAAACGAGACAAGTTAATCTGATAATCAAGGGGCTTAACGCTGGCAATAATTTTAAGCTCTTGGCTCAGGTCGCTCAAATCAATATCTTTTGGCGTAACATGGTGGCCATGCTTCGCATTATAAAATAGTTTAACTTTAGGTTTAATGGGATTAAGGTTATTGCCCTCAAGTACCAGTGCTAAACGTTCATTGGTCAGCTTTACAATAGTACCTACCGGATGCACACCCAAACATTTAATAAAGTGTTGTACTAATTCAGCGTCAAACAGTTGTTTGTTAGCGAGCAAATAACGCAGTGCGTTTATTGGCTCGTCACCGACTTGGTGATGCCTATCTGCTGTTATCGCGTCATACACATCTACAATAGCCATTATACGTGCAGGGCGACTTAATTTCTCTGCATTAAGGCCTCGTGGATAACCCGAACCATCTAATCGCTCATGATGATTCACTATCATATCAAGCATTAACGGTGTGATCCCTTTTTCGCCTTTAACTAAACCTAAACTTTGTACAACATGTTTTTTTATTGCAGCAAACTCATTATTAGTTACTTTAGTCTGCTTTGATAATATACCCTGCGGCACTTTTGCCTGACCTAAGTCATGCAGCAATGCCCCCATTGCAAGCTGCTGCACAGTAGACTCTTCATAGCCTAAGTATTTAGCAAATACTGCTGCAAAAATGGCGCAGTTGATCATATGACGCCAATTATAGCTGTGTTTGTCTTTAAGGCGGGTAAGAATGGTCATTGCATTGGGGTTTCTAAATACCGATGCCACTATTTCACCGGCAATTTCATCCAACACATTTATATTAAGCGCAAGCCCTGCTGTTAAGTCACCGTATAAAGCCTGTATTTTGCGATTATGCTGCTCATAGCTTACGCTCGCTTTTGCAAACTCTTGCTCTACCGATATAGCGAGAGCAGCTTTAGCTGGCTTTTCTTGGCTGCTAGCTACTTTAGCTTTATTTTTCGGTTTGTATTTGGCGGGTATCTCAACATCACTTTTAGTAAAATCAATGAGTAGCTCTAGCACCCCTTCTGTTACTAAACGCTTAATTATTGACTTATCACGCACTAGTCCACTGGTTTTGATTTTTATACTACTAATGCTTTCATGCTGCTTGGTAACATTGTCAACAAACATGCCAGGGACAAGCTCAGATATAGGTAAAGTGATAAGCATAAGTGTGGGAGGTTCTACAATTATAAGGCGTGTCTCTTAAATAGCACTTTTTAACCTTAAATGTCTACTTTTAAAGTTTTTACTAGTAATAAATAGCTACAAACTAAGCGAGTGAAATCGTTTTAATTTTATCTAGCCGTATTTTTATTATTTTGTTTGTTGGCTCTTGCAGCACCAAAAACTCGCCTTCGCCTTTAATATTTTCTAAGGTTTTAGCAACACCCACTAAGGTTTGGGTATCTAATGTGATAGCCACTTTATTTGCACGCATGCAATAAAGCTCAAGCTGATCATAGTCGCCACATTTAATTGGTAGATAAGTCATGTTGAATATTTTTTAAAGGATAATACTAAAAGTTAGCAAGTGTATTAGAGGAATGCAAATGGCGCTCTCGGTAGGGATCGAACCTACAACTCAGCCTCCGGAGGGCCACGTGATATCCATTTCACCACGAGAGCACATTTGTTGCCGCCACATCAACTCGCGATATCAATGCTTTGGCATGCGTAATGATAAAGACATCTAAAGGTAAATGCTAGCGTCATTCGTTCATATGCTCATTATTTAAACGCTTTTAAATAAAAGACTTAGTGGTAGCTGGTAAATCAGCTATTTGTTGCTAAAAACCAAGTGGGTCACTAGCTAAAATTAGCCACTAAAGAGATAAGTTAATGTTCCAGCGCTATTAATGCGTCTAATTGCGCGCACAGAGGCATCACTTTTTCATTTATTGAGCGATCGCTATACCAGCAAACACACAGTACTAAAAACACTACTTGATAATACTCTAGCTTATTAATAGAGCAGTAAAAGCGTTGCGAAAGCGGTAACTGCTGTTGATAGGTTTTAAGTAACTGTTGCTTACCTTCCCTGTCTAGTTCAAAACTTACAGCTATTGCGGCTAAATCAAAGTAAACGTCGTTGGTTTTGGCATACTCAAAATCGATTAAAAACATGCCTTGCGGGTTCTCTATGATGTTTTCTTTTACTAAGTCATTATGACAAAAGCCTTCATCACGTGGTAACTTTTCTATTTCTGCTACCGCCACACCTACAGTTTGGCTATATTGTTGATATAACGCTGTATGTTGATAAAAATCCAGCTCTTGCTTTATATTCATCGCCTCGCTAACCACATTATGACAATGTAAGCCAACCAACTTTTTAATTAGCTCAGGGGTATAATTGCTTTGGGCTGTGTCGCCTTCTATGTATTCAAAAATAGCGAGCCTGTTAGCTTTGTCTAACCAAAGTGGTTTAGGGCACAATTGCAGCTGTGCAAATCGAGCTTGTGCAGCTAAGCCTAATGTAGGCCAGTGATCGCGGTAACTTTTTAATAAATAAGCATACTGTTGATTATTTAGCGCAGCGCGCACTAAAAAGTTGTCATTGCTTAAACCACTATGTAATCGCTCACTACTAAGTAGTGTTAATTGTGCATTAAACCCGTTGATAATATCGCTAATTGACTGCATGAATGTCTTATAACTGCGCTATAGGTTTAGCTTGTTTTTGCTCGTACTCTTCGTACCAAGTTTTAAACCCCCATGCAGCCACTATGGTGTAAAAAATAAAGAGCGCGAGCGTTGGGTAGTAGCCTTTTTCGTAATATAAATACATAGACGCGGCATCTATTACAATCCAATACAGCCAATTTTCGAGTACTTTTTTTGCCACTAAATAAGTAGTAACTACCGCAAAACAGGTTGTAAAGCTATCAAGGTAAGCAAAGTCTGCATGGGTGTAATTTTTCATAAAGTAACCAATGGCAAGAGCAACTATGCTGGTCACTATTATCAATATTATATGACGATTCATTGACCATGAGGTAATACTTAAACTATCGTTGTTAGTTTTGCCTTTACGCCATACTAGCCAACCAAACACCGCCATATACATATAATAAAAATGCAGTAACGACTCCATTAATAACGCGCCATTCCAATACATAATAGTATAAATAAGGGTGCTAAAAAATGCGGCTGGCCAACACCATAAACTCTCTTTTATTGCTAATAATAAATAAGCCATAGACAGCCCCACTGCAATATACTCCCAATGCGACATTGCTGTAAAACCGCTTAAGGTTTGTGTTAAAAAATCCATATTGTGTGGTTCCGTGTTACTACTAATATGCATATTAGCCGTTATTGTGGAGACAAATCGCCAGATAGAAATTTACATACAAAAATAGCTTTACCAAACTCTTCATACGAGCGTTTAATTTCGGTACTTAACACTTGCATTACTAAATCGTAATCACCAAAAATTTGCGTTGATAAGGTATTAGTAATTACTTTTAAATTATCGTACTCGTTTAAGCGATCTATAAAGCCTTTTATAAACGGGATATAGTCTTGATGAAGTGGGTACTTGCTGATCTCTACTGTCAATTTCATTTTTATCTCTTTATTATTTCATTTTAAAAAAATCATTCAATGGTGATTCAATACAGTGTAAAATCACCCTAATTCGCAATCGAAATGAGCTTAATATGGCACGCAGAATAACCTATACATTTAAAAACCAACCGCGCGAAATTAATTTCGCTAAAGATAAATACCACGACATGTATCAGGCAATTGCCGCCGCTGAAGGTATCGATCTTACTAATTATTTATCTATGGTACAGCAAATCGAAATGACTTCGAAAGGCTCAGCGTCGGTGCGTAATTTTCGCGATCAAGAGTTTGCCCGTATGGGCTTTAGCGATATTTACTTTATAAAAGAGTAATAGTACCAGCAGTTTAACGCTGATACTGATAGCTTACCCTTGGTGTAATATTACACAATAACTCGTAAGGTATAGTATCGGCGCACTGGGCTATTTCTTCTACTGGTAGCTCAGGCCCCCACATAGTTACCTCGTCACCTACTTTAATATTATGTGTATTATTGCCTATATCTAAGGTGATCATATCCATAGCTACGCTACCTACAATACCATAACGCTGCTTATTTATTATTACCGGAGTGCCCGCCCTCGCATGGCGCGGATAACCATCACCATAACCCATAGCAACAACCGCTAACTGGGTCGGCTTATCACTTTGCCAACGCCCGCTGTAACCCACCGCTTCATGGGCAGCTACATTACGCACTGCAATTACTTTTGTGGTTAAGCGCATAACCGGCTCTAATTGATACGTTTTACCTGTGGTATTTGCCATAGGCGATACACCATAAAGCATTAACCCTGGGCGTACCCAATCACCGTGGCCACTTGGCCAAGCTAAAATACCGGCAGAATTTGATAAACAATGTGCCTGCTCAACGTTTTCTGCCAAGCGATTAAATAATGCTATTTGTTGCATTGTTTTACTGCTATCAACATCATCCGCGCACGAAAAATGGGTCATTAAATTAACCGTATTATTCGCATTGGCTGTTTTTTGTAAGCGGTTATAAAACTCATCAAATTGCTCTGGTGCAATACCTAATCGGTGCATGCCGGTATTTATTTTTAACCAGCAGCTTATAGGAGCCTCAAGCTGCGCATTTTCCAGTGCTGCTAATTGGTTTTCGTCATGAATAATGGTTTGAAAATTATTAGCTAATAAAATGGGTAAATCGGCTTCATCAAAAAAGCCTTCTAACAATACAATTGGCTTAGTTAAACCGCCAGCACGCAGTGCCAGCGCTTCATCTATACGTGCCACAGCAAATGCATCGGCATCGTTTAAGTGCTGCGCTATGGTTACTAAGCCATGCCCGTAGGCATTGGCTTTTAGCACTGCCATTACTTTGCTATTAGGCGCAAAGCTCTTAACTTGCGCAAGATTATGCGCAAGTGCTGTTAAGTTAATTTCGGCTATAGCTAGGCGCATTAATAATCGTCATCTACTGCTGGCCCCGCATAATTATCAAAGCGAGAAAATTGACCTTGGAAGGTTAAACGTACTTTACCAATAGGACCGTTACGTTGCTTACCTATGATTATTTCGGCAATACCTTTATCGGTACTGTCTTCGTTGTACACTTCATCACGATAAATAAACATGATTAAATCGGCATCTTGCTCAATAGAGCCCGACTCACGTAAATCTGAGTTAATTGGACGTTTATCGGCACGTTGCTCAAGCGTACGGTTAAGCTGCGAAAGCGCAACAACCGGACATTTTAGCTCTTTTGCTAATGCTTTAAGTGAACGTGAAATTTCGGCAATTTCAAGCGTTCGGTTATCAGCAAGGCTAGGTACTCGCATTAATTGCAAGTAATCGACCATAATCATACTAATACCACCATGATCGCGGGCAATACGTCGTGCACGAGAGCGTACATCTGTAGGTGTTAAGCCCGAGGCATCATCAACGTACATTTTGCCTTTTTCCATCAACAAACCCATGGTTGATGAAAGTCGTGCCCAATCGTCATCATCTAACTGACCAGTACGCACTTTAGTTTGGTTAATACGCCCAAGAGACGCCAACATCCTCATCATAATTTGTTCTGAGGGCATCTCTAGTGAGTAAATTAATACCGGCTTGTCTTGGGTCATTGCAGCATGTTCTGCAAGGTTCATCGCAAAAGTGGTTTTACCCATAGATGGACGTGCCGCAACTATAATTAAGTCAGATGGTTGCAAACCTGTGGTCATTTTATCAAGGTCGGCATAGCCGGTACTCACACCTGTTACACCGTCTTGCGGTGATTGATAAAGCTCTTCTATTTTATCAACTGTTTTTTCAAGTATGCTATGAATGCTTTGCGGGCCTTCATTGTTTTTTGTACGTTGCTCAGCAATTTTAAATACTTTACTCTCAGCAAAGTCGAGCAAATCGTGGCTGGTGCGCCCTTCGGTATTAAAACCTGCTTCGGCAATTTCATTTGCTACACCAATCATTTCACGTACCACAGCACGTTCGCGCACAATACTTGCGTAAGCGTCAATATTAGCAGCACTTGGGGTGTTTTTGGCTATTTCAGCTAAATAAGCAAAACCACCAATTCCTGCTAATTTATTATTTTTTTCTAGGCTCTCTGAAATAGTAATTAAATCGATCGGATCGCCAATTTCAGCAAGCGTTGTCATCGCTTCAAAAATAAGCTTATGCGTGCGGGTATAAAAATCCTGTGATACAACAAGCTCTGCTACGCGGTCAAATGCTTGGTTATCAAGCATTAAGCCACCTAAAACAGATTGTTCTGCTTCTATTGAATGGGGAGGAACTTTAAGGGTATCGACTTGCTTATCTCGTTTGGCCATGACTTCACAGTACTAAAATACAATGGTGCCTATTCTATCTACTTGCAGGGGCTGTGCAAATAGAAAAGCAGGAAATCTTTTCCTGCTTTTTGTAATCATAGCCAGTAGCGAATGTTATTTAGTATGAAGTTCGAGTCGCCCGCTAATTGTATTCATTTCAACGTTAGCATTACCGCCATTAATACTAAATTTTAAACTACTGGCTGGGCCATATTTAGCTTTACTGACTTTATCGCTAGTCACTTTATTAATTATTTTGCCATTCGCATGCGCTTCAATTTCAAACTTAGCCGATACATCTGCCGCAAAGTAAAATTCACCATCGCCACTTACCGATTCAAAACGAACATCTGCGCCCTTTAACAGCTCTTTAATATGCACTTCGGCCTCACCATTAACGGTATTAATTCGTAAGTTTTTAATGCTCGACAAAGTAAAGTCTATATCACCATTTACGTTTTCAAGGCGAACATCGCTTGCCGTTGAGTTTGATTTAACATCGCCATTTACGGCGCTAAAGCGCAACTTCCCGCTTGAGTTTTTATCGTTAATTTCGCCATTTACGGTTTCAAATGCAATATTACCACTTAAGTTCTGCGCCTTTACATCGCCATTAACACTGGTAAGTTTAATATTACCCGCTAAATTACTTGCGCTTATCTCACCATTAACCACATCTATTTCTGCACTGTTTTGTAGCTCTTTTGCACTGACAGATACATTCACACCAGCAAACTCAAGCGCACTACTTCTGGGCATAAATATAGTTAACTTTGAACCATCACCACTGTTACCCCAATCCGTATTACGTGGCATGTTTACAATAAACTGGGTTTTATCACCACTGGTTTTAAGCTCATAGCCATCGGCTTTGTCATCAAGTTCGCCCGACACTTTAAATTCGCTTTTATCCCAGCCCGTTATGTTTATATCACCACGTTGGTTTTCAATATAAATAGTGCCGCCATTGGCTACCTCTATTTGCTTATCTATTTTTTCACCCGCTAATACCGCCAGTGGAAATAAGCTCAACCCTAGTAAAATCGCTTTCATGTTATGCTCCTAAATATGCTGCCAACGAGGTGCGTGCACCTTATTAATCAAATCAAGTTGTTGTTGATATATTTGCGCTAACATAGTTAATAGCGCTTGGTTTTGTGGTTCGTTTTCAAGAACCTGCTTTATGGCTAACTCTGCTTCTTCGAGTTCTTGCAATTGCACTTGCCAATTGCTGGTAAGTGCGTCTTGATTTTTATACGCAACTAACAAACTGTTTTTTTGCGCTAAAAAGTAATCACTTATCGCCACGGCAGGCTTTAGCTCAGGCGTTATAAAAACGATGTTTACTGCAATTAAAACCGCAACACTGCATGCAGCTACTGCCGTTAACTTTGGCCAAATAGTAGTGTGTTTTTGTGTAGAGCGTTCAGCATTAATAATCGCTCGCTCAATCCCTGGCCATAAATTTTTGCGTGGCGTTATGTCTTTATCAAGTGTATTGAGTGACTCGTTTAAGTAGTCATCAAAATTTTCTTTACTCATTTTCATACCACTCTTGTAATAACAGCCTAGCACGATGATATTGCGACTTACTTGAGCCAACAGCCATACCTAGTTGCTCGGCTATTTCTTCGTGTCTGTAGCCTTCAATGGCAAACAGCACAAATACCATACGTGCTCGCTCTGGAAGCCTTACTATTAATTTATCTAGGCCATTTAAACCTTTACAGTCGTTAACTGATTGCTCATCCATACCGCTGTGCTCAATACTCACCACTTTTTGCAGCCAATTTTTTTGTTTGCGTAAATAATTAATCGCAACATTACTCGCTACGCTGTAAAGCCAAGTAGAGAACTGCGAGCGCCCATCAAACTGCGCTACTTTGTGCCACACCTGTACAAACACTTCTTGGGCCGCATCCTCTGCATACGACTGATCAGCTAATAGACGTAAACATAACCCGTATACTCGTTTTATGTGTAGTTCATAAAGTAGTGTGTATGCAGCTTGATCCCCCGACTTAACACGCTTAATGAGTGCTGCTTCGCACAATTGCGACTGTTCGGGTTTAACGTGTAACATCCGTAATGTCGCCTTTAAATTATAATTACTGGGTTAGCATTTAAGTGTATTGATAAGTTAGACGTAATGACAGTTTGAAAAGGTTTAAATGAAATGAAAAAATAATTGCAAAAAGGAAAGATGATTTAGAAGAGGTTTTATTAAGCGTGTTTTTAGATCTACAGCTAGCTAAATTTTAGGCACAAAAAAGCCGCGCTAAATAGCACGGCTTTTTTTTGCTTAATTAAAAATTAAGCTTCAGCAATAACGATTACTTTAATAGTAGCCGTTACTTCTGAATGTACTGCGATTGATACGTCAAATTCGCCAGTCTCACGGATAGTACCTAGAGGTAGACGAACTTCAGACTTAGCAACTTCAACACCAACAGCTGAGATAGCGTCAGCGATGTCACGAGTACCGATTGAACCAAATAATTTACCTTCGTCACCAGCTTTAGATACTAATGTAACTTCTGCTAATGCTTCAAGTTTGTCAGCGCGTGCTTGTGCAGCAACTAACTGATCAGCGATTTTCGCTTCAAGTTCTGCGCGACGAGCATCAAATGTTTCAATGTTTGCTTTAGTTGCAGGAACTGCCTTACCTTGCGGGAAAAGGAAGTTACGTGCGAAGCCAGATTTAACAACAACCTGGTCACCTAGGCCACCTAGGTTAGCGATCTTATCTAGTAGAATAACTTGCATGTTTCTACACCTTTTAAAAACGTGTTAATCCGCTGCTTACTTATGTAAGTCAGTGTATGGAAGAAGGGCTAAGTAGCGAGCACGCTTAATAGCAGTTGCTAGCTGGCGCTGGTATTTAGCGCTAGTACCTGTGATACGGCTAGGTACGATTTTGCCACTTTCTGTAACATAGTTTCTAAGAGTAGCTAGATCTTTGTAATCGATTTGTTGTACGCCTTCCGCTTTAAAGCGGCAAAACTTACGACGTCTGAAATAACGTGCCATGAGATTAATTCCTCAAATAATTCTTTCGATATGCTGAGCATGCAAAACCAATTGGCTAAGGCCGTTACGACCTTCGTGGCGATTTAAAAAACCACTCACTTGCAATGCCTGCCCAACGTGCAAATGTTGAGTCTGTTGTTGCATTTGCTTTCCACTGGCAACCACTTGAAGCCGAACGTAACTATTACGGTTAAGATCTGCTTCTGTTTGCATTGACTTATGTTCAATAACAAAAATACAATGCGGTATACCAGCAGGACTTTGGCTTAACTTGGGAGTTTTACAAACTACCCCAGATAAAACCAGTTGATTCATAAAAGGGCTAACCATTTATATTCATCACCAGTTAAACGCCATGCTAGGACTCAAAACAATTAAGCAGCTGGTGCTTCTTTCTTCTCTTCTCTTACAAGAGGAGACGCTTCAGTTACCGCGTTTTTAGTACGCATAACTAAGTTACGAAGCACTGCATCGTTGTAGCGGAAAGTAGTTTCTAGCTCGCTGATTACTTCAGTTGGTGCTTCAACGTTCATAAGAACATAATGAGCTTTATGAAGCTTGTTGATTGGGTAAGCCAGTTGACGACGGCCCCAGTCTTCAAGACGGTGGATAACACCACCAGCTTCAGTGATAGAACCAGTATAGCGTTCGATCATACCAGTTACTTGCTCACTCTGATCAGGGTGAACCATGAATACGATTTCGTAATGACGCATGGATATTCCTTACGGTTAATAGAGCCTTCTACCGTTTCGGCCGGTCGGTTTAAGGCAAGGAATTAATAGTTTAAAAGCCGAAATGAGCGCGCATTTTACGCTTAGTTTGATAATTAAGCAAGCCAGTTTTCTATCGAAAATAAAGAAAAAGCCGTACAAATAGAGTTTAATTGACGATTTTTATAAAAACATAACAATTTCAATTAGCTTGCTATGTATTAAGTCGTAATTAGGCCCTGCAAAACAAACTAAAAAACAACCACCTTGCTCAGCTTTTAGCCGACCAAGGTCTAATATAATAATTAAGCAAAAACGCTTAGTTTTTAATGTCTCTCACACTCTTTTTTAGTTTTAGGATCATTTATGTCAGGTCAATATAAACAGCACTATAACGCCTTCAAACAAAACCCAGCTGAATTTTGGTTAGCACAAAGTAAGTGTATTCCTTGGTATAAAACACCCCAAAATGCCTATACACAAGACAGCGATGACTTATACCATTGGTTTGATGATGGCCAGCTTAATACTAGCTACTTAGCACTTGACCAACATGTTGAAGCCGGCTTTGGCGAGCAAACTGCGCTTATTTACGACTCTCCTGTTACCAATACTAAACAAACTTATAATTATTCACAGCTACAACAAGAAGTGGCTAAGTTTGCCGGTGTAATGCAATCGCTAGGTGTGCAAAAAGGCGACCGTGTGGTTATTTACATGCCCATGATCCCACAAGCAGTGATTGGCATGCTAGCTTGTGCTCGTTTAGGTGCAGTGCACTCTGTGGTTTTTGGTGGCTTTGCAGCTCATGAGTTAGCGGTGCGTATTGATGATGCTAAACCTAAATTAGTATTAAGTGCTTCTTGTGGTGTAGAAGTAAGTAATATTATTGAATACAAACCCTTATTAGATGATGCCATTAAGCGCGCCACACATAAAGTTGATCACTGCGTAATTTATCAACGCGAACAAGCAACTGCAACACTCAATAGTGACCAAGATATTGATTGGGCAAAGGCTATGCAAACAGCACAAGCTGTTGACCCTGTACCTGTAAGTGGTAGTGATCCGCTATATATTTTATATACCTCAGGCACCACAGGATTACCTAAAGGTGTAGTACGTGAAAATGGCGGCCATGCTGTTGCCCTTAATTACAGCATGAAAAACGTATATGGTATGGAGCCTGGCGAAGTTTTTTGGGCTGCGTCTGATATTGGCTGGGTGGTGGGTCACTCATACATAGTATATGCGCCGTTAATGTATCGTTGTGCAACTGTACTTTACGAAGGCAAACCAGTGCGCACCCCAGATGCCAGTGCATTTTGGCGAGTAGTAGAGGAGCATAAGGTAACAGCCTTGTTTAGCGCGCCTACTGCATTTAGAGCAATTAAAAAAGAAGACCCTGAAGCTGAGGGTTTTAAAAAATATGATACATCTAGCTTAAAACGGTTATTTTTAGCCGGTGAGCGCCTTGATGCCGCTACTTACGGTTGGTTAAAAGAAAAAACCGGCCTACCTGTGCTCGATCATTGGTGGCAAACAGAAACCGGCTGGGCTATTGCTTGCAACCCTATTGGCATTGAACACTTAGAAACCAAAGCAGGTAGTTCAACCGTTCCTACACCGGGCTTTGACGTACGTATTTTAAATATGGAAGGCGAAGAATGTGCCCCTAACGAAAGTGGCGCAGTAGTAATAAAACTGCCCTTACCGCCGGGTTGCTTGTCAACAATTTGGCAAAATACCGAGCGCTATAAACAAGGTTACCTGAGCGAATATGAAGGCTATTACCTGTCGGGAGACGGTGGCTACATAGACGAAGACGGCTACTTATTTATTATGGGTCGTACCGATGATGTAATTAACGTTGCTGGCCACAGGCTATCTACCGGCGAAATGGAAGAAATTGTTGCCGCCCACCCTGCGGTTGCAGAATGTGCTGTATTTGGTGTAAACGATGCGCTTAAAGGGCAAAACCCAATGGCGATGATAGTACTGAAAGACGGTTTTACCGGCTCTCACCAAGAAGTACAACAACAGCTTGTGCAATCTGTACGTAACCAAATTGGTGCTATCGCGTGTTTAAAAAATATTATGTGTGTTGAGCGCTTACCTAAAACACGCTCAGGGAAAATTTTACGCAAAAACTTACGCCAGCTTATTGATGGCGAAGAACTGCAAATTCCATCGACTATTGACGACCCCAGTATTTTTGCCGAGTTAAGTGAACAACTTGCTGAAAAATAAAACGAACTGTTTATAGTTAAAGTCTATCGGCACCGAGTGAAGATAGACTTTAACTACGCCTTCTGCTTAAATAACCTTGGAATAAATAAATAACTTTATGATGTAAACGGAGATTAAATGACAGATATAAGAGCTGAACTACGTGAGTATTTACTGGGGTGGTTTGGCCAATATTTACCCGCCAACCCTCTTTTATGGTACGACATTTTAGTACTTTGCTGGCTCGCCATTTTTGCCATAATTTTACATTTAATTATCAGAAACTCAGCTAAGCACTTTCTTAAAGGTCGCTTTAGCGAAAGAATTGTTCAGCCTGATGCAAAAACTCCCGCCGATTTAGCATTTAAACTTGCAAAACATATCTCTTTTGTAATTCAAGGTGCGGTTGTCGTTATTCAAGCTAGGCTTTGGATCCCCGAAGGGAGTAGCTTTTTACATATTATTGAAATGGTTACCGACCAATGGATCATTCTCTTCTCTTTACTATCACTGTTTTCGTTGCTCGATATTTTTCAGGTTATTTCTGATAGGCGCGCAGTCAGAGCCCACTTCCCGATACGAGGGTTATTACAAACCATTAAGTTAATTGCCAGTGTATTAACCGGTATTTTAGCTGTGTCGTTATTAATGAATAAATCACCATTAATTTTATTAAGTGGTTTAGGTGCGTTATCAGCCGTTATGCTGTTGGTGTTTAAGGATGCTATTTTAGGTTTAGTGGCAGGTATTCAGCTCTCTGCTAATAATATGTTAGCGGTAGGTGATTGGCTAGAAATGCCCAAGTATGGCGCTGATGGCGATGTAATTGACATTGCACTTACCACGGTAAAGGTAAGAAACTGGGATAAAACCATCACTACAATACCTACGTATGCGCTTATTTCTGATTCATTCAAAAACTGGCGCGGCATGTCGGAATCGGGCGGTCGTAGAATAAAACGTAGTATTCATTTAGAAATGAACAGTGTGCGCTTTTTAAATGAACAAGAGCTCACTGAGCTTAGAAAAGCAAATTTACTAACCAAATATATAGATACCACAATATCATCTATTAGCGCCGAAAACGCTAGCAAAGATATGAGTTGCCTACTTAATGGCCGCCGCTTAACTAACGTCGGTACCTTTAGGCATTATTTAATAGAACTGTTAAAACAACACCCTAAAATCCATCAAAATATGACCCTAATGGTAAGGCAATTAGAGCCAACTAATAAAGGCTTACCTATCGAGATTTACACCTTTACCAACACCACAGTGTGGGCAGAGTACGAAGGTATTCAAGCTGATATTTTTGACCATATACTGGCTATTTTACCGGTGTTTTACCTTAAAGCACATGAGTCGCCAACAGGTAACGATGTGCGATCTTTGTCGATAGGTAAGCTCTAAAATTACGGCTTACTTTATCGTTAGCTCCTATATTAGCGAGTAACACTATAAAACGAGTGTTGCTCGCTAAAATTTATTCACACTTCAAATTACTTTTAATTGCTCCAGTATCCAGCGATGAATTGGGCTTTCACTGGTACGTGGATGCCATGCAGCTATTACTTTAAAAGGCGGCGGCAATGCTTCCACGGTTAGCTCTTGTACTTTATTGTTTGGTAGTAATCGCGCTGGGTAAAACGCGATCATATCGGTTGTATGAAGAATGTTTGGTACTGCCGAAAAGCTAGGTACCGACATAACAATATTGCGTTTAAGGCCCTTTGCTGCAAACCACTGATCGTGAGAACCACGTAAATTGGCACGCGAAGGTGATACCACTAGCTGCGGATAAGCTGCAATTTGTGCCAGTGTTAACGGCTCATTTGTTAGCTTGTTGCCACAACCTGTAACGCATAAATGCTGCTCTTCAAGCAAAGTAACATAAGCTAAGTTATCTGGAATAAATTCAGGAAAACTAATCAGTAAATCAAGCTCGCCCGCCGTAATTAGCTGGTTAACATTATCTGAGGCAAAGTCGCGCACTATTAGTTTTAATCCGGGGGCTTCTCGCCTAGTTATATTAAAAAGCTGCGGTAACAAGGCTTGAGTTGCGTAGTCTGTCGCGCTAATAGTAAATACACCTTTGTATGTTTGCGGTGTAAATACATCGGGCTCTAACAGCATTTCAAGTTGCTTTAAAATATGGCTAATAGGTTGCTGCATAGATAACGCTTTAGGCGTTGGCACCATGCTATTTCCTTGGCGAATAAACAAACGATCGTCAAATAAGTCACGTAGTTTACGCAGTTGCTCGCTAATTGCTTGCTGGGTTAAGCCCATTTTACGTGCAACCTGCGACAAGCTTTTTAAATCAAGCAAGGCATTTAGTACCCTAAGCTGTTTAATATCGAGTCGGTTAATACCATTCATAATTGTATCTAAAACAATAAAGTTTTGTTTCAAATTGTACCCTTAAAGCTCTACGCTTACCAACATTGCTTAAACAGCTAAGCATCAACATACTTTACTTTGTTAATTACGAGGTAATAAGCCACTAAGTTTGCTTTAAGAGAGAGTTTTAATGAATCAATCTATTTCTGATACCAGCTCGTTATTTTCATCTGTAGAACTTGGCCCTTATACACTTAAAAACCGTATAGTAATGCCACCACTTACACGTTCTCGTAGCACCCAACCAGATAATATTCCTAACGACTTAATGGCAACCTATTATGCGCAGCGTGCCAGCGCTGGTTTTATGGTTACCGAAGGCACGCAAATAGAGCCAAGAGGTCAAGGCTATGCATGGACTCCAGGTATACATTCTGCGGCGCAAATTGAAGGTTGGAAAAAAGTAACTCAAGCTGTGCATGCTAAAGGGGGCATTATATTTGCTCAACTGTGGCATGTTGGCCGTGTATCGCACACCAGTTTGCAACCTAATGAAGCCAAGCCAATAGCTCCTTCGGCAATTACAGCTGACAACGTTAAGGTGTTTATTGAAACCGGCCCAGGCCAAGGTGCTTTAAGTGAACCAAGTACACCGCGCGCTTTAAGTACTGATGAAGTGAGCGAGTTAGTTAATATGTATGCGCAAGCAGCAAAAAATGCATTAGAAGCCGGCTTTGACGGCGTTGAACTACATTGTGCTAACGGTTATTTAGTTAATCAATTTATTTCAGAGCACACTAATGTGCGTGACGATCAATACGGCGGATCACTTACTAATCGTCTGCGTTTTTTAAAAGAAATTGTTGCTGCTGTGAGCGCGGTTGTAGGCGCTGATCGCTTAGGCGTTCGCTTTGCACCACTTTTTAGCAGCACAGATGAAACCCGCGTTTATTTGGGTTTGGTCGAGTCTGATCCACAAAATACCTACATAGAAGCGATTAAGGTACTTGAACAAGCAGGTATTGCTTACTTATCGATTGCTGAAGCCGATTGGAATAACGCACCTGATTTACCTGAGCAGTTTTATAAAGCAGCTAGAGCGCAGTTCTCTGGTCGAATTATATATGCAGGAAAATACACGGTAGATAAAGCACTGCGTATTTTAAATAATGGCTACGGTGACTTGTTTGCTTTTGGTCGGCCTTTTATTGCGAACCCCGATTTACCTGAGCGTATTAAACAACAATGGCCTTTAAATGAAGCTGATGCAGCCACTATGTATGGCGGCACAGAGGTTGGTTATAGTGATTATCCATACTATAAAAACATTTAATTTAAGCAGGCCATGGAAGGCCTAATACTCAATATAAAAATCGACATCCTTAATGCAATATCAATAGTTTTCAGCTAAATTTATAACTACTAATACCGTTTGAGTATGTTATGTTTTTGTCTTTATTTAATAAACAAACCGCAGGCCACTGTGTTATATTTTTACTGCTAATCAGTATTAGTAGCTGCGGTGAAAATGACAATACACCAGCAACTTCCTCTAGCCAAGTCGAGCCTGCAATTGCCCCTATTACTACCGGTAACTGGTATAAACCCGCATTGGGGAGCACCTGGCAATGGCAGCTAACTGGCACAATAAATACTAACTACAATGTTAATATTTACGACATAGACCTATTCGATTCCCCAGTACAGTTAATACAAACATTACAAGCTCAAGGTAAGCGGGTTATTTGCTATTTTTCAGCGGGTTCTTATGAATCGTGGCGAAGTGATAAAAGCCAATTTTTAATCAACGAATTAGGTAACTCTTTAGCTAATTGGCAAGGAGAGCGTTGGTTAGATATTCGCTCACCTAATGTGCAAGCAATAATGGCTAGTCGTCTAGATTTAGCAGTACAAAAAGGATGTGATGGCGTAGAGCCCGATAACGTTGACGGCTATATGAATAATTCGGGCTTTAATTTAACTGCAAACGATCAGCTTGTATTTACTCGCTTTATAGCAAATCAGGCGCATACTCGTGGCTTGGCGGTTGGCTTAAAAAACAATCTTCATCAGGTAAATGAGCTGCATAGTTATTTTGATTTTGCAGTAAACGAGCAATGCTACGAGTATCAAGAGTGCGAATTACTCACCCCTTTTATAAATAGCAATAAAGCTGTTTTTCATGTTGAATATAATAGTAAGTATAGTAATGGTAGCGCTGAACTGAACAATATGTGTGATGATGCTATTAATAGGCAATTTAATACACTGGTTTTGCCAATAAACCTAGATGACGAATTTAGGATTAGCTGCTTGTAAAAGCCTTGTTTACTTACCTTTATTTTATAAAGCTAAGCATCTTGATCTTTACTCATAAGATCTACCATTCTTTTTCTGAGCTCTTGCTCATTAATGTCTTCTTTATGAGTGCCAATGGTCCATACGTGGCCAAAAGGATCTTGCAGCGTACCTGCTCTATCACCATAAAACTGATCATGAACGGGGCGTATTTCTTTCGCTCCTAACGCAATGGTTTTTTCAAATACCGTATCTACATCATCAACATACAACATTATGCTTACGGGTGTACCGCCTAGCTCTGTAGGGCTTTTAAAATAAACATCTGGGCACATATCTGAGATCATAATATGTGAATTACCAATTTTAATTTCTGCATGAGCAATGCCGCCTTCAGGCATAGGCATTTGCATAACTAGCTGCGCATCAAAAGCGGCACAATAAAAATCAATTGCTTGTTGCGCACCGTTTATAATTAAATAAGGGGTTATTGAATGATACCCTTTTGGAATAGCTGATACCGCCATGTTGTGCTCCTCGTTATATGCTCTCCTTACAAAGGTTAGTCTAAAGTGGCAAACAATATAAAATAAACACGTATTTATTTATCAATATTAGTGGCACTTATTTGCAAAATTATTAGTAAATTTTGCTAGTATCTACCACTTAATAATATTTACTGATACGCTGCATATTTAAACAAAAGGACTAACATGAAAAAACAAACAACACTTTTTATAGCCACTGCGTTATTCGCACTCGCGGGTTGTTCAACTTCAGTGCCAATTAAAAACTTTGAACAAAACCTTATTCCACAAACATCTAAAATAATTAATAACACAGCAGATGTTGAAACAGGTATTTTAAAAGCCTGCATTCAACTAGGTTGGCAGTGTGCTCCTGTTAGTGAAGGTAAAATAAAGGGAATTCTTAATATTCGTACTCATCAATTAATCGTTAATATTAATTATGACAAAACAGCCTATTCTATCAATTACCAAGATTCGACTAACCTTAATTACAACGGTAGTAAAATACACCGTCAGTATATTAATTGGGTAACTAATTTAATGCGCCATATTGATGCTGAAATGATTTAAACTTTTATATTTGTTTCACTAATACAAAAAAGGAATTGTTATGAGTCACTTAACTATACCAAGTCACTGGAAAATAAAACGCTCCACTCACTTTTTTACTAAAGATAACATTCCAAAAGCGTTACTTACTCACCACAACACAGCCGAGGGTGTGTTTGGCCAAATTTGCGTTATGCAAGGCACTGTTACCTTTTACGGATTTGCAAATGAAGCCGCCACAGAGCCTGAGCAAACTATTGTAATTAACGCGGGGCAATTTGCTACCAGCCCGCCACAATACTGGCATAAAGTAGAGCTAAGCGACGACGCGCAATTTAATATCAACTTTTGGGCCGAAGCCGATACAGGCAATAAAGCCCTGTTTAAAAGTTCACGTATTCATAGCAAACCTATTTTAGATTAATACCACTTAAAATAACTAATTTACGTACAAACAAAAAAGCACCTAACATTTAGTTAAGTGCTTTCATAAATAACGGTGCAATTAATGCCAAATGCACTGCATATTAGCCTTGTTTATGTTTGATCATATCAATCCAATCTTGCGCCCAATTTTCTTTAGAGCACACTTTCGCTATTGATGTTAACCCGTTATATGCCAACGTTTTACTTTGCTGATAGTCATTCAAGCTAGTTGTTAGCGCTTGGGTAAACTCGGCAGTATTAGGCATCACTAATCGACCATTAAAACCATTAATTATAAGATTAGATAAGCCTCCAACGTTACTACTTATAACCATACAACCTGCGGCCATTGCCTCTATCATAGATAACGAAGTACCTTCTGAACCTAGTGTTGGAATAATGGCAATGTGTTGGCGTTTATGTACGCTAAAGCTTTCATTTGGTCCGTACTGCATTAATTTCACTTTTACTTCATTAGCAAATAGTTCTGTTAAATATGGTTTTAATGGCCCATTTCCGGCAAAGCTTACTTGAATATTATATTGCGGTAAAAGCTGCTTAATAATAGGTGCTATTAATTTAATACCACGGTAATCAACAAAACGACGAGCAATAATAATATTTAGTGTTGCGTTATCATCTGACCATTTTTTGGCAAATTCACTTTCGCTAATTTTTTCACTATAAAAGTTATAAATAACCTTCATATGTTGCTGCTCAATATTAAACCAAGTGCGATACCAGTTAACAAAGTTATGATCTACACACACCAAACTGCAATCTGATTTTATATAGGATAAATATTTGTACTGACTTAATAGCGAGGAGCAATATTGTGATATGGCTGATTTTGCTGCGCGAGGTTTATCCCAAGATATACCATGCTGAATCGCTAGCGTTTTATAATCAGGCATTTTTACTGAATAAGAGTCGGTAGCAAAAATAATAATATCGTTATTTTTGTCTGCATTTTCACTGACCCAGTTTGCAAGGGCGATTTTTTTTAAGTTACCGCGATATAAACCGGTAGTAACGCTATGAATAGTGTACTGGGGAGTAGTTAAGGTAAACGCTTTTTTAGCCGGTTGTACTATATGACATGGCCAACCTTGGCGAGTAAAAACATCGCACAAACTTAAGATATAGTTTTCAATGCCACCAATGGTATGCATAGTGCCGTTATGATCAAACATAGCACGGTAAATAATATAAATATTAGGCATCATATATCCTGACAAACTTGTTTAGTTTGCTGCAATTACAGCGATTACTCTTTTGGTAATATAACATTTAGCCATACATCTTTGAAGATATTTACAAACGCTTGCCATCCCTTATAACCAAATATTAGCAATACATAACAATTTCTTCTAAGTCATAGCGAAAGTGTATTTTCTTAAATAAGTTTAAAGCGTTAAAGTGCGCCGCTAAATCACAGCTAATGAAGAGGATATTATGTCGCTTGCTGTACTATTAATGCTGGCATTGTTTGTTGGTCTGTTATTCGCGATTTATCTTTTTTCGCAAAAAAGTAAAACGTTATCACGCACCGTTTTATTTGGCCTAGTACTGGGCAGTGCTTTTGGTTTGGCTTTACAGTTTTTATTTGCCGAACAACCCCAAGTTATTAACCATGTTTTAAGTTGGGTTGCCGTCGTTGGTAAAGGCTATGTTGGGCTATTAAAAATGGTCATTATGCCTTTGGTATTAGTGTTTATGATTGCCGCGGTAGTCAAACTTGAAAACCAAGGCTCTTTAGGTAAGATTTCATTTGTAAGTATTTCTATTTTACTGGTTACCACAGCCCTTGCTGCATTGGTTGGTATTGCGGTTACTTATGGCTTTAACTTAAGCGTAGAAGGATTAGTGGCCGGCACTCGTGAAGCGGCACAAATGACTACTTTAGAGAGTAAAGCGGCTAATGTTACTAACTTAAATGTGCCACAAATGTTGCTTAGCTTTATTCCAGAAAACCCATTTGCCGATTTAAGTAATACACGTTCAACCTCTATTATTGCCGTCGTTATTTTTGGCGTGTTAATAGGCATTGCAGCACGTAAAGTAATGATAGAGCGCAGCGAACTTACAGCGCCTATTCGTACTGGTGTAAACGCTTTACAAGCCACTGTAATGAGCTTAGTTAAAATGGTTATAGCTTTAACGCCTTACGGTGTTGCAGGATTAATGGCGAATGTAGTCGCAAACTCAAGTGGTAACGACATTCTTAATTTATTGGCGTTTATTATCGCCTCTTATGTCGCTATTTTATTAATGTTTGTTGTGCACGGCATACTGTTAAGCCTAGTTGGGGTTAGTCCAAAACATTATTTTACTAAGATTTGGCCAGTAATGACCTTTGCTTTTAGTTCGCGCAGTTCAGCGGCATCAATTCCAATGAACATAGATACACAAGTAAACCAACTTAAAGTTCCCCCAGCTATTGCTAATTTATCAGCCTCTTTTGGTGCTACGATTGGACAAAATGGCTGTGCAGGTATTTACCCTGCAATGCTAGCAATGATGGTTGCACCTAGTGTGGGAATAGACCCGATGACTTTTGAGTTTATTCTACCCTTAATAGGTATTGTAGTGATTAGCTCTTTTGGCATTGCCGGTGTAGGCGGCGGCGCAACTTTTGCTGCGCTAGTGGTATTACCAACAATGGGATTACCCATAGAAATTGTTGCGTTACTTATATCAATAGAACCATTAATTGATATGGCACGTACTGCGCTTAATGTGTCAGGCTCTATTACTTCAGGTGTGATCACCAGTAAAATAATGAAAACGCCACAGTAAGACTAATTAATAATTAAGCCCAGCTTTGCTGGGCTTTTTATACTGCGCTACAGTTATATATAAAACCCGCAAAACAGCCCATAATCAACCACTTCTCTGCTCATCTAGCATGCTCAAAACCCTACCAACAAGCATTTTAGTTATGTAAACATATGTAAAGCTTTGTGTAATTACTGCCGCTATCAGTTGCTATTCAGTTTCAGGCTCTAATATCGGTTATGTATAAAAAACATAAGCGAGACATTACTATGAAACAAATAACTGTGAAACTAACACCTATAAAGCTAAACACTATTAACTTAACTGTTTTGTTAGCAGTGTTTTTAACACTTACTATGCTCTCAAGTAACGCCTTTGCAAATCCGCAAAATGTACATAACAAACACCATAAACCAGGTAAAGTGATACGTCATATTCCTAGTAATAGTGTATCGGTACGTTTTAATGGTGCAGTATTTAATACCCATAATGGCACTTACTATCGTAAACACAGCAGAGGCTATCGAGAGGTAATGCCACCAAGAGGTTTACATATTAGATCACTGCCTAGATACCACTCACGTTTAAGGCATCGCAATAACACTTATTATACCTATCAAAATGTATATTATATTGCCGAAAATAACGGCTACACAGTAGTAGATACGCCTAAAATACAGGTTAACCGAGCAATCAAAGTAAATAACAGCAACAATTATAAGCTTGGGCTGTTTTACGACTCGCTACCAACGGCAGCAAAGCCCGTAACTATTAGCTCGGTGCAGTACTTTAAATATGATGACATTTATTTTTTACCGCAAGTTAGTGATGATGTAATTAAATATCTCGCTGTTAAACTCAATTAATACTGTCTTTATCTGTCGCAAATAAAAACCTAAATAAGGGCATAGCATTTTATCTTGCTATCAAGCTACTTCGCTCCTATAGTCAGCAGATTATAGGCCTTTATTTTGAACAAACTTGTTATGAAAACTAGCACTCCAGCTCGTGATTTTGGTGAACTATTAGGTTACGCACCTGGTAATGTTGCTGTTTACTCGTCTGACTATGACTCTGCCGACGAAAGCATTTACCCTAACCGCAGTGCCTATCGCAGTTATTTAGATGGCATTTATATGGGTTATAAATGGCAGTGCGTTGAATTTGCTAGGCGCTGGATGTATCTCAATCATGGTTATATTTTTGATGACATAGCCATGGCTTACGATATTTTTGAGCTACGCTCAGTACGTGAAGTTAACAGCCAAAATAGACTTCCCTTACAAGCATTTAAAAATGGCGCAAAGCATCACCCTCAAGTTGGTAGTTTACTTATTTGGGAAGAAGGTGGTGAGTTTGAAGAAACCGGCCATGTTGCCATTGTAGTAGAAGTTCACCCTGATAAAATTCGTCTTGCTGAGCAAAATGTTGGCCATCAAACATGGCCACAAGGTCAAAATTGGTGCCGCGAGCTTAAAGCTAAAATAACCAAAGATGGCGACTATTGGATTGAATGCTCTTATAACGATGCAACTATTTTAGGCTGGATGACCCAAACTGATCAAATTGAACACGCAGAACCTACCACTGAAATAAACACCGATTTATTTACAATAAAATCTAATTACATTGCCGATACAGGCCAAGCTGCAAAGTCATGGTTAAATATTGCTAATGATGACGAAGCCGCCTATGTAGACATGATGCAAGGCCACAAGCTTACCTCCAATGCAGAGGATCAACATAGCTACTTTACTATTTCACACACAACCCAACAAGTCATTGAGCACGCCACTAATGAGCTGCATGGCTTATTTATGCATGCCACCGATTATGTGTTACAGCACCCTGAGCTATTAAAAAAGTTTAATTTACCTGAAGTAGTACTCAATAAAATTCGTCAATCGTGGGATAACCGCTTAAATCAATTGATCACCAGTCGCTTTGACTTTGCACTAACCCCCGCAGGCTTAAAAGTGTATGAATACAACTGCGACTCCGCTTCGTGTTATATGGAAAGCGGTAAAGTTCAGGGTAAATGGGCAAAGCACTTTGGGGTTAAAACGGGTATTGATGCAGGCCAAGACTTATTTAAAGACTTAGTAAAAGCATGGCGAAAAAGTGAAGTAAAAGGTTTAGTTCATATTCTTCAAGATGACGAGCCAGAAGAGCATTACCACGCTTTATTTATGAAAGAAACAATTGCGGCAGCAGGTTTTGAGTGCAAAATTATTATTGGTTTAAATACTCTGTCTTGGGATGCCTTTGGCAATATTATTGATGCCGATGGCAATAAACTTAATTATGTATGGAAAACCTGGTCGTGGGAAACTGCACTTGAGCAAATTCGTGAAGAATGCGAGGCTGATCAAGCTCAAAATCATAATTTTGAGCCGCAATGGCAAGCAGGAGCAACCCCGCGGTTGGCTGATGTATTATTGCGTAAAAATGTCATGGTTTTTGAACCACTATGGACACTGATCCCCAGTAATAAAGCAATCTTACCGGTGCTGTGGAGTTTATTTCCTAATCATAAATATTTGCTCAATACCGCGTTTGAGCTCAGTGATGAATTATTACAAACCGGCTATGTAGTAAAACCCATTGTTGGCCGCTGCGGAGCAAATATTCAACTAGTCGATCAGCAACAACAAACCATTGAGGAAACCGCCGGACACTTTGCATCCCAAGAGCAAATATATCAGCAATTATTTGCGCTACCAAAAGTAGACGATTACTTTGTACAAATATGCAGTTTTACCACAGCAGGAAAATATTCTGGTGCGGGTGTGCGAGTCGATAAAAGCATGATTATTAATGGCAATAGTGACTGTATGGCACTGCGGATTGAATAACTCGTCAAATTAATAAACAATACTTTGCGGGCTTAGTTTTAGGGCTTAGCATTAAATATAATAGCTAAGCCCTTTAGCTATTATATTTATTACACTGTGCATAATTTACAAAAAAGTGCATAGTTTTCAAATATGTAATATTTAACATCATTCTTCCCCTCATATTGAAAACCCTATCTGATTGTATATAAACAACTTTATTTAAAATCCCTTCTCGGCATGGTGATTGCTTTAAATAAAGTAAAGTATGTTCATATAGTAATTAATAGGCAAAATAATTAAGTAGGAGAAATTATGAGTAATAGTAACAAAACAGCTAAATTTACCGCTCCAGGTATGAGTAACGATTCAGCAGAAAAAACTATCTCTACACTCGACAATCGTATGGTTGCGCTAATTGACTTACAACTTACCCTTAAACATATTCACTGGAACGTAGTTGGCCCTAATTTTATTGGCGTGCATGAAATGCTAGACCCACAAGTTGCGGTTGTACGCGAAATGACAGACACCATTGCTGAGCGCATCGCAACGCTAGGTGGAGTACCTGTTGGTACGCCAAAATCAATTGTTGATCGCCGTACATGGGACGAGTACTCAATTGGTAAAGCCCTCGTTACCGAGCATTTAACTGCACTCGATAATGTATATAGCGGTATTAATAGCGATCATCGTAAAGCCATAGATACGCTTGCTGATCTTGATCCGGTTTCTGAGGATATGATCACCAGCCAACTAGCCGAGCTAGAGCAATTTCAATGGTTTATTCGTGCTCACCTTGAATCATCAACAGGTGAACTACAAAAGTAGGTGCACTATTATAACTGGCATACATAGCTAAATATTTATTGTTAGTTAATAATTTAAAATTAAGAAAAGCCCGCATTATTAATAATGCGGGCTTTTTAAGTGCTAATAACTTACTAAAATAATAACCTACTAAAATAATTGCACATCATACATAGCAAAGTATCTACATTTTGCTCTTAAAAAGTTTACCCCCAAGTAGCCATTAAATAATGTCACGCTCAGCAAGTGCATAAAAAAGAACTTCCCCCGATTAACCCCTCGTACATCTGCATTTAAATTTTATACTATTATTACCAGTCGATATTTTATTTATATTAGCAACTAAATTGGTTAACCAACTACATTTTAAACTTAAAATAAAAACTACAAAGCCATTACCAGTAAGTAATTTACATTTCTTATTTTAAATAAACGCCTCATACACCCTCAGTAAGTTAATTTCTTTTTATCGCCTTGGTACTTATCAGCACTTTCTTATCTAAAACAATGAATTTTTTTATAGGTTAAAACCCCAATCTTCCCAAATAAGTAAGGTTAAACTCACCTTGCTTTTAAAAATTATAATTAATAAATAGCAATAACAAACCTATATACCAACATTAAATTAAACTTTTTAACTGCGATTACAAAATAAATTAAAAACATAACTTGTTAAATTTGTTAAATATTAAACAAAAAGAAACCAAAATTGTAATACCAAATTCACATTACTGGTAAACAAAGCTTGAAATTAAAACTTAATTGGACTAATTTTAACCACACTTTACGCATTACCAAAAAAAAGTAAAACGCTGAAAAATTGGTAAACCAAAGCGCATCATCAACACACAATTACCCAAACGGGAGAGATACATGAAGCTTAATCGAATTACTTCCTCACTAATCAATAAACAACATAAAAGTAATCCTGCACTTATTAGCGCGGCCGCACTTATTTTAATGACATCATCTACTTTAGCTGCACAAGAGTCTGAAAACACCTCAGCCACAGCAGATAAAAACATAGAGGTTATTGAAGTAAAAGGAATTCTTAACAGTATGAAAGCAGCTGCAATGCTTAAACGTACTGACGGTCGTATTGTTGATGCTGTTGTTGCTGAAGACATTGGTAAATTACCAGACAATAATATTGCCGAAGCCCTGCAACGTATTACTGGTGTATCTATTAATTCTGACTTTGGTGTGGGTGATAGTGTTTCGATTCGTGGTTTACCGCAAAACCGGGTTGAATTAAATGGTCGCTCTACTATTGGCGATTCTCGTGATGGCATTAGCCTTCAAGATTTTCCATCAAGTTTCTTAAAAACAGTAGAAGTTGTTAAGTCGCCAACTGCCGATATGATTGAAGGCGCACTGGGTGGTACGGTTAGTTTAAGAACGGTTCGCCCATTAGAATTAGATAAACTAACAGCGGCCATGTCATTAGATGCAGAATATGCAGATAAAACCGAAAACGTAGCGCCTATTTTCAGTGGATCTGTTGGTAATAATTGGGATTTTGATGAAATGGGCACGTTTGGTGCCATTGCTATGTTTTCATATCAAGATCGCGAAATTCGCCAAGACGAAACGTCTAGCCGCGTAAAACCTCAAGACATAGTAATTAACGCTCAAGAAGGAAACACACCAAGCGGTAACGCCATCGTCAGAGATGAGCACAGTATTGAGCAATATGTAGAGAAACGTGAACGTACTGCTGTAAATTTATCACTTCAGTGGGCACCACACTCGGGTAATGGCATGGTATACCTTGATTTAAGTGGTACTAAGCGCTCTGGTGAGCAAGCTGGTAACTCTATTTTAGGTGTAGCAGGTTCACTATCAACAGATGCAAACACCACACAAGACGCTAACGGCGTAAATAACTATACGTTAACTAACGAATTTGGTATTCCTAAAACATACAGTGATTTTCGTGATACTGACTCGTTTTCAAATGCACTTGGTGCAGAATGGAGTCTTACCGATAGCATCAAAATTTCTGGTGAAGTTGCTGTTGCATCCTCTGAAAGCATAAGACCAGACTCAGAATTTACATTGCGTCCAATCGAAAAATCGACGTTTGAAGCCAGTGGCGGTGTTGATTTAGTAAACCATTTATATGATGGCGCATTTTCACAAGACGGTAATCGCTTACCAAGCATTATACACTCAGATCCAACTGCATTTACTAATCCACAAAACTTAGCATTAAGAACATTCAAAAGTGAAGATAGAAAAACCAATAATGATGAAACAGCGGTTCGTTTTGATATTGAAATGTTTGAGCCGTTAAGCAGTGCAAACTGGATCTCTAAAGTAAAAGCAGGTGTTCGCGCTACTAAACGTGATTACGAATATGAACAATACAAAGTAGAAATTAAAGATATTTATAAAAACGCTATTAACGACTCAGATGGGTCATTAGCAACTTTATGGGCCGATGATTATAACGCGCTGTTCCCTGGCAGCTTTACAACTATGAGCCACGATAACTCTTTTAATCAACTGGGTCACTCTGGTCAAAACGATCTATTAACATTCCTTACTTATAATGGCTTATCTAACCCAAGTAATACGTATGCTCAATTACAACAACTATTAGCAGGCACTAATTTAGCGTCTACTGGGAGCTTACACGACAATCAAGAGTTTCAAGAAAGCGCATACAAAAATGTAGTTGAAGACACCGCTGCAATTTATATATCGGCTTATTTAGATTTTGATAGCGTTACAGCCATTGTGGGCGCTCGTTATGTAACAACAGATCTTGAGTCAAGTGTTTACCAAAACGGTGTAAAAGTGACGGGTGAAAATGATTACACCGACTTTTTACCTAGCTTAAACGTGACATATAACTATTCAGACGAAACACTATTTCGCTTTGCTGCGGCAAAAGTTATGCGCAGAGCCGACTTTAGCGAGCTAAGCCCTGCATTTGACGTAAATAACGACCGAACCGGTGCAACTCAAGGAGCTATTGATTTAGAACCATACCGCGCAACCCAATACGACTTATCTGTAGAGCATTACTTTGACGAAGGTAACGTATTGTCTTTTGCACTATTTTATAAAGATGTTAAGTCATTTTTAAGCAACGAAAGCACGTGTGTTGCCTCATCAACTACCGCTGCACTGCAAAACGTAACACAGTGGAACCAAGTATGTCAGCTTGATACTGCCGGCGTATCTCAAGATAATATGGTTTACTCTGATGCAACTAACTATCCTGTAGATGCTGATGGTTTTAATCACGTTGCGGGCCTTAGAGATGCAGGACTTACCGGCATCGATACCGTTAAAAACATTAACGGTGAAAACGGCTCTGTTCAAGGTTTTGAAGTAGGTTACCAGCAGTTCTTTACAAGCCTGCCGGGTGCGTTTTCTGGTTTAGGTATTAATGCAAACTACACCTACGCAGACAGCGAACAGCCAAACGGCAACCCACTATTAGACATTTCTAAAAACACTTATAACTTACAAGTATTTTGGGAACACGAAGGTTTCTCTACTCGCCTTGCTTATAACTACCGTGACGGTTTCTTAAGTACTGAAAACGAAAAACGCGTAGAAAACATTAACTCTAACGGCAGCATTTCACAAGACGGTACTGTTTATGGTAATAACTACCGCGATGACAGAGGCCAATTAGACTTTTCTGCAAGTTGGGACATAAACGAAAACTTTACCCTAGTAGGTAACGCAACAAACTTAACCGGTGAACCTTCAATCTACCTATCTGAACTAGGCGGTGCTTGGAAGTACACTGAGGCGGATCGCCGTTATAGCTTAGGCATTCGCGCTAAATTTTAATTTTCCCTGAAGGCTAAAGCCTGCTTTTATGCAGGCTTTTTTATGCCTAAATAAAAGTAGCTTTATATTGCATAAAAAACCCACTCCCTAGCTATACTTATCTTAATATAAAACTTAATATCAAAGAGCAATTACTATTAATAAGGAAAGGTAGTGCTGTCGCGTTTATATAATTTTATGCCGGGTTTAAATACTTTACTTCATTATGAACGACAATGGTTTGCTGATGATTTAAGAGCGGCATTATCGGTTGCCGCCGTGGCGCTACCCGTTGCTATTGCTTATGCACAGTTAACTGGTGTTAATGCTGCAGTTGGGCTGTATTCCTGCATACTACCCATGATGCTATATGCACTTTTTGGCACCTCAAAACAATTAATAGTTGGCCCCGATGCAGCAACCTGTGCAGTTATAGCTGCAGTAGTTACCCCGCTTGCCGCAGGCGACAGTTTTAAGCACTGGCAGCTAGTTGTAACCATGACCGCCATGACCGGTTTTTGGTGTTTTATAGCCAGTAAATTTAAATTAGGTGTATTAGCAGACTTTTTATCTAAGCCTATTTTAATGGGCTTATTAAACGGTGTAGCCATAACTATCATTGTGGGTCAGTTTTCTAAAGTATTTGGTTTTACCTTTGATGAAAGATACCTACTTGAACGCTTAGGGGGGGTACCCACTTATTTATCACAAACCCATATTCCCACTTTATTAATGGCCTTATTTACTGTGGTTATTTACTTTGTTATGAAACGACTAAAGCCTACATGGCCCGCATCAATGTTTGCCATTACCTTGGGCGCAATATTAGTGTGGTTTTTTAATTTAGAGCAATTTAATATTAAAACCATAGGCACAGTAACCGGCGGACTGCCGGTATTTAACACCCCTGTATTTGATATTGGTATTATTCGTGAACTAGTTGTGCCGGCACTTAACTTAGCCATAGTGAGCTTTGTAAGTATGATGCTAACAGCGCGTAGTTTTGCCGCAAAAAATGGCTACGACATAGATGCAGATAAAGAGTTTAGAGCCCTAGGTATTGCCAACTTCGCCTCTGCGTTGTCGCAAGGCTTTGCCGTAAGTGGCGCCGACTCTCGCACCGCAGTTAACGACGCTAATGGCGGTAAAACGCAATTAGTGTCGATTATAGCCGCCACTATTATTGCTATTATTGCTATTTTTTTAACCGCCCCGCTCGAGTTTATACCTAGCGCAGCACTCGGCGTGGTACTTATTATTGCCTCTGTGCATTTGTTAGATTTAAAAGCGGTATGGCAACTAAAGTTTAAAGATAAGCAGGCGTTTTACCTTGCCTTAGCCACCTTGTTTGCAGTGCTGTTTATTGGTGTTATTCCGGGTATTACGCTTGCTGTATTACTGGGTTTATTTCAATTTATTCGCACCGTAATGCGCCCTACCGACAACATATTAGGCGTAGATATAAAAGGCGTGGTAAGAAGCTTAGATGCCACCGATAAAGCAAAAGCCGTGCAAGGGGTATTTATTTACCGCTTTAATTCGCCATTAACTTACTTTAATGCCAGTTACTTTAAACGCAGATTACTTGAGCAATACGCAAAACAAAAAGACGATACCCAATGCGTTATTATTGATGCCGTACCTTGCTTTACCCATTTAGATTTAAGCGTTATGGCCATGCTTGCCGATTTAGACGTTATATTTAAAAAGCGTGGCATTAGCCTTGAGCTAGCAGGTAGAAAACGCCAGCTTCTATCGTGGTTTGAAATTGCCGGAATGGTATCGGGTAAAAATGGCATTTATGTTCACTCCGATCTATATGTTGCGCTACAAAAAAATAGCGTAAGCCAGCCTACCGACGAAGTCGCCTTATTTGAAGCTCATACCAATGAGGCAAAACCCGAGCCGCTATAAACGCAAAAAGGCTTACAACACATAGTTGTAAGCCTTTTATACTAAAAACTTAGTAACTTAAATTACTGTGAATGAACCATTTGTTCAAACTTCATGCCGGTTAATTTAGTAATTACTTTAATCACATAAAAGAAAATACCAATCATTGCCAACATAGACGGAATAGCAATAATAGGGTAACTGAGCAAGGTCATTTCACCAAGCTGCTCGTTAAACTCTACCGTACCCGCAGGGCTGGTCACTATCCACTTAGCAAGCACGTAATTCATAGTTGATGAAAAAGCAAAAGTAAGCGCTAAAATATAATTAGCCTTGGTAATTTGCTGCTTAAAACGCTGGGTATTACCGCGCGCATCTAACGTATCGTAAATTACATCTAACTTAAATAAAATCGAGTTTAACAGCACCTTTGCCAATAATGGCTTACCAAAAAAACCCGACATTAAAACAGTCAGGCCAATAATACCCGGTATAGCCGCTTCTTTTATTGCCAACCATTCTACATTAAGCTCAAACAGCGCAATGCCACCCGTTAATAAAGTACTTAAAAAACCTAATAATGAAATAAAATTTAACGAGCGTGCTTTAATAAAATCATAAATACCGTAACCCACAGGAAATATAAGCGCGACAATTAACCCTACAACGGTTCCTAAATATTCAGGCCCCGAAAACTTCATTAAAATAATTGAAGGCACTATAATATTAAAAACGACCTCAAATAATGGATTGTTTTTTTTACCTTTACTGTTATTTTGACCACTGGTTGTCATTCGTTACTTCCATTAATATATTATTGCTAAGACGAAAAGAGCACCTCTTCGCTACTGCCAAAGGCTATAATACTCGCAATACCTTCGCCATTCTAGCTTGTCGTTTTTGTATTGATTAAAAAGCCGAAAGGGAGCAATTATTTTTTGTGTATAAGTGCACAAACAGCCCTCTATTACGCAGGCAAACTCATATCGATGCCAGGTAAAGCCACCATCTGATCGCTAATAAGGCGGCGAATATCACGAATTATTGGCTGCTCGTTTTCAACTACTTGCTGCGATATAGCCACATACCCATGCCACGAAACATTATAGCCATGAGCAATGCGCGCCACCTCTTGTGGTTGAAACCCTTTTAATAATGGCTCTGGCACATAACCCCAACCTAGCTTGTCGCGTATTGCATCCCTAATTAACTCAAAGCTACTTAACGCAATATCGTAACGCTCAGATACATTAGTTTGAATGTCACTTTGGCTTAAATCTAAATAAGCAATTTGCGGCACACTGGCTAAGTCTTCATTACTTACATAGCGCATTTGCGTTAACGGATGATCTTTGGCAATAACCATATGCAATGCCACCCAGCCCAAAACTTGTAAAGGTAGCTGAGTATTTGCATACAAGCTCTGATCTAAGCAACAAGCTAAGTCCATAAAGCCCTCTTCAACCATTTGCTGCAACGCATTTGCACTCGCATAGTGCATTTCTAACGATATACCTGGGTAGCGCTTGCGAATACTGCGAATAATTTCGCGCCAAAAGGCTTCGGGTAAAGCATCATCACGGCCAATAACTAAGCGGTGTGGCAGTTGCTCGTCATCGTGCAGGCAGCGGTGCTTAATACTCTCAGCAAGGTTAATTAAGCGAATGCTATCGTCAATTATTTTTTCACCCGCGGGGGCTAATTGCATACTATTACCAGTGCGAATAAATAGCGCAGTACCCAACTGATCCTCTAGCGTCGATAGCGCCATACTCATAGTGCTACGATTAACCGACAAGCGCGCTGCCGCCTTAGCAATAGAGCCGGTTTGTGCAATCATCACAAAGTACTGTAACGACTCTAATTTCATCAAGCCCCCTTAGTGTCAATTATTTTGACTCTGAGCAATTATAGTATAAAAATAATAAGCAGTATTATACGCACAATGTTTTAGTATTAAGAGCAGGAAAAATGCATTGGATATATTTAATAATAGCTGTAACTCTTGAGGTTATAGGTACAACAGTAATGAAGTGGCTGGTAAACGAAGACCAGTTACTATTAGGTAGCTTATTTGTAACTTTAATGGTTGGCTTAGCTTATCTTGCTCTTAGCCAAGCCACCAGCAAAATTCCTATCGCACTTGCTAACGCCTTCTGGGAAGGTTTGGGGATGATATTAATTGCATCTGTGTCATTTGTATTTTTAGGCGAAGCTATTTCTATTGGCCAAATGTTTGCACTTTTATTAGCTATTATCGGCATTGTTATAATTAACAGCGGCCACGCTATGCAAGAGCAAAAACAATGACAGTATATTGGCTTTATATTCTTGGCTCAGTAATTTTTGACATTGCCGCCAACGTATTTTTAGAAATGTCGCACGGATTTAAACATAAACGCTTTGGCATACTTGCCATTGTTTTTATTATGGCCGCGTTTGCCTTACTCACCCTCGCTGTGCAAGGCATCCCACTGTTTATTGCCTACGCCACGTGGGGAGCTCTTTCAATTAGCGGTACTGCGCTGGCAACTTGGTTGTTGTTTGGTCATAAATTAAACTGGGTTGTTTGTTTTGGTTTAGCAGTACTTATTTTATCTATTGTGACAATGCAATTAGTTGGCCCCGCGTAAATACCTCTTATTAAAAACTAGCTAAAGTGCTCTGCAGTTCAAGCTAGTTTTTCCTGCTGTTTTGCCTTAGTTAACTTTAGGCTAAACTTCTAACTTAGTTGACTATTTTATAGCGCAACGCTATAACTTGTAACACGTTGCGCTGTGCCAACCTACAAAGTAGTAAATAAAAACTTAAAAGCGCACCGCTTGCTTAAGCTATCACTAGTTTAGGTTTGGCATTATTATACTTATTACCTTGAGGCATTTATGTTCAAGCAACTACAAGAAAAACATCAGCTTTCTATTCTGCTTATACTCAGTATTGTGTCAGTATTTGGTATTACGCCATTTATTATTATTCGTTTTATAGAAAATAACATAGTCGCAGCGCTAATTGACTTAGCCATTGTAAGCGGTATTTTAACCTTAGTCGGTTATGCCCATTACACTAAAAAGCCGCGCGTTATTAGCGCCGTTATTGCATTGCTTGTTAATATTGGCGTTATTGCCATTATAATTACCAACGGCATTAACAGTATGCTATGGGTTTATCCGGTAGTAGCCGTTACGTTTTTTTTAGTTAAACCAATAGAAGCGCTCATACTCACCCTTAGCAATGTGGCAATTATTGCGAGCATACCTAATTTATTCGATGTTATGCCACTAAACTCTTACTTTACAACCAACTTAATGCTAGCTGCCTGTGCTTTTGTATATGCCTCTTTTGGCAACAAGCAGCTTGCTTTACTTGCAGAACTAAACAGTACCGATCCTTTAACCGGCGCATTAAATCGCCGTGCGCTTAACGACGATACACTAGCCGCCATTTCGCGAGCAGAGCGTTATAACAGCACTTATTTATTAGCGTTTTTAGACTTAGACTTTTTCAAAAAGGTAAACGACGAATTCGGCCACGCCGAAGGAGACAGAGTACTAAAGCAATTAGTGTCAATTACCAATTCACATATAAGAGAATCAGATAAGCTATACCGCTTTGGTGGCGAAGAGTTTGTGCTAATAATTCCCGAAATCCCGCCCAAAGAGCAAGTTAGCTTTATAAACAAGCTACGCGAAACAATAAAAAACGAGTTGAAAACACCTACAGGTAACTCAGTTACTGTATCTTTTGGTGTTGCAGCTTGGGTACCGGGCACCACAGTTGCTAGCTGGTTTAAACGCGCCGACGATGCTATGTATCAAGCAAAAAAACAAGGCCGCGACTGCGCCGTATTTAGTAACGATTAGGTTCTGCTGACCTTTGCGGATTAAAATTCGTTCAAACTAGGGGCGAGTTAATCACGGCGCGAGGTTTGTAACCTAGTGGGCTCGACAACTGCTCCTGCGTTATTCTACTGGCTTACATCCATGTAAGAATAAGCAAAAACCGAGCAAAGCTTTTGCATCCTGCTCACGCCCCTAACAAAGAGTTAATTGCCCCTAAGAACCCTTCGGGCAGCGCATGTTTGGTATTGATTCTACGTTATCGCCTATTTATGGGGAATAACCACACCACATAGGCTCTGCCTTGCCTAAATACCAAACACACTGTTGCAAATTTAACCTTGAAAGATAAACAGACCCTAAAGCTTTGAAATAAGTAAGCTAAACTAACCACTTGGCCAAAATGGCTTTACCCATTATTTATCTTTGTTTAGCAGCGCCTTTAAGTCGGCAAACGGGTTATGTGTAGCCACCACCACTTTTTGCTCTGTAGTGCCGCCGTACAACACATATTCGTGATATTTATTATGCTCATTATCATGGCAATAAATACACAATAACTCCCAGTTACTACCATCATCAGGGTTATTATTATGGTCATGATCAATATGATGCACCGTTAACTCTCGTAAATTAGAATACTCAAACTCACGTGCACAGCGCCCACATACCCAAGGGTACAATCTTAACGCTTTAATTCGATAACCTTCTTCTTGCTGCTGATAAGCCTGCATACCACTCGTGGTTTTACTCATTAACTTATTACTACCGTCTTTTTACAATAAGCCCAGATTAGCCTTTAAAAACCACTTTGAACAGCGCCTTTTATTTTAACCACCGAGCTTTGGTTAAGATATTTACTAACACATTGAATAATAATAATGATGTTTAAACTTATTTTCTCTAGCCAGAGATTATCAGTGAAAATAAGGCGAATTTACGCGTTAATGGCTGGCCTATTGCAAATAAATTCAACGCAGTTAGCGCTGAAAATAGCTGCTTGAGATAAATTTATTATCCAGAGTTTAGGTTAACTATCCTCAAAGTTGTTGCTCACCTAAAAGCTTGGGTATAATGAGTACTTATGGCTGTATTTGTTAGCCTACAACTTGGATAAAACAATGAAAAAACTCTCTGCAGTGCAAATAAAACAGCAAGCGCTTGTCCTTAATATTGCCGATACACTCGAAAAACAAGGCCTAGCAGAACTCCCTGGTATGCTGCAATGCTGGTTTGACGTTCAATATCACTTATTCCCTGGCTCCTTATTACTGTGCTTTCAATTTGACAACGAGCAAGCCTTAGCTGCAGCAAAGCCAGAGTTATTAAAATGGCAAAAGCGCTTAAGCGCAGCCATGCTAAAAAAAGGCGTTGTTTTAAAAGATATGCGTAAACATTTAGTATTTACATTAGAAGCACCCGATAGCTAAATCAGGTTTATTACCGAGGATAAAAAGTAGATTCGGGGATTAAATCCCCCGGCTATAAAGTATAAAACCCACGGATGTTTTTAGCGTTTTCAAGATTAAACTGATTTACATGCGTAATCAGCTCAGGGAAAAATGCTAAAAATACAACATTCAATTCATCATAATGCTTTGCTATATCATCAACAGCACCAGCAAAGGTATTAGTAAAGCGAATGCGCTTGGCTATATTATCAAGTGCTAGCCCTACCCCATCAAGGGTTTCGTACTCTTTAAACCAATCGTTGTCGGTCATGTGTTTTACAACGTGCTGCATTCGCGGCGGCATTACAAGCATACGCTTATGCAAAAGCGCAAAGCTAGTTTGTTTAAAGTCGTTTAATGGCTGTAGATTATATTTTTGCCAATGCATAATTAAAAAGTGATCAAACACCACATCAATAGCCACCCCTGCAAAACGCTTACGCTTAGGTGAAAAATACTGTTTAGCCTCTTTAACTATAGGATGAGAGTCAGTAAATTTATCCACTAAATAGTGATTATCGAGCGCATTCTTTACCGTTATAGGTATCTGGTTTAAATGCCGTTGACCACCAAAGTCGCCCAGTAAATTACCAAAGTGCGAATCGGCCGTAGGCTGTGCTAAATAAAGATGAGCTAAATAATTCAACGTGTTCTCGGGTTTGGTTAATACCTTTTAGATAATAACGCAGTTGTAGATGAAATTCATATAAAGGAAAAGTGAAAGGCTTTAAGCTTCAAGGGAATGATATTTTAGTTCGTGATTTTTTCACCAATAAAACACAGGCTCCTGCGCTCCCCATAAAAAAGACAACACAAACCTGCTCCCCACCCAATTACAATTATGTTTGATTAGTTCAGTAAAGAGTCAGCCCTATTTTGCTATCAATGTTGCTGTATTTTTCGGTACTGCATGAGTCATAAAACGCCTTGCTTAACCTTAACTATTAAACCTGAACTCTGGTTAAGAGATTTACTAACGTATTGAATCATATTTATATTTAATTTTATTTTCTCTAGCCAAAGGCTTTCAGTGAAAACAAGGCGAATTTACGCGTCAATAGCTGGCCTATTGCAAGTAAATTCAACGCAGTTAGCGCTGAAAATAGCTGCTTGAGATAAGTTTATTATCCGGAGATCAGGTTATTAAGCTCACAGAGGCACAACACGTTATGACAACTACTTTTTTAAGCCAATTACAGCAAGTCGCACTGCAACAAGCCCTTATCAGCACCAAGCTTTTAAACAGCTACACATTAAAGAGCAATAACGCACCATCGCCCAAGCAACAAGCCTATAGCTTAATTGCTGTCGCGCTATACCGCTTTAATCTACAAAAAATAAAATGGTCATCTTTTTTAAAAACAGCCATAAATACAGCAAACAACACATGCCAATGGTTAGCCACCGAACTTGTCAGGTGCCAACAAGACTATAAAGCCCAACCTCATGACGCTGTAATTAGCGAACAAAGTGCATTCATTAGTGGTATTTTTAGCGAAGAACTCGCTTATATTGATAGTTTATTGGGGGCTGAAGCGTAAGCTCTTAAGTTTATTTAAGCAATTATGTAAACTGTCGGATGGCACGGCTGCGCCGCTTATCCGGCCTACCTTATTTGCGTTGAAGGTTTGGGGTCAAATCTTGACTTCACACATCAAGCTATCTCGCAGTTTTTCGAATTGTAATTTGACCTTATCATCTTCAATTATTAACTTATTTAGCCTACATACCGTTTGAGATATGGCTGAATAATGTTGAACATTAAAAATAACGGCTAACGCTTTTAAATTTTGCCCAGTTAAATCTTGGCATAATTTAATAGCAAACATACGTGGCAAGTTTTTCTCTTTTCGCCCTTTTTTAACCGTTACAATATCATGTGTATCTATACAAAAATATTTAGCTAAGTAATCAATTACATCATCCGTTGAGCGTTTTTTAATAACAATACTTCTTTCGCTATCTGGTATTGCTATATACCCCTTTATTTTTTCAATAAATGCGTCACAACCCAAAACTGAAAGTAACTTTTTAGCGCCATAAAACGTAATTACCTCTTTATTATTTTCATATTCAACAAACTGTTTGTACGCAGCATATTTACGATTTTTTCCTTGAAGCGAAAATATAAAGTCTCGAACTAGCCATTTTGGCGTCGCTGTTTTTTTGATGAAAGCTGAATAGCTAGACCATTTATAGTCAATAAGTACATCTACTAACGGTGTACTTGTTTCTATTGGGTTACGATGTATATAACGGCTAACATGTAGTAAGTAATTATCAGCATCCACCAGCACCGCCTTGTAGCGACCTCTAAACAGTGCACCATCTGTATTATGTGCTCTATTAAAATATTGCGTATAGAGGCCATTAATATGCTTCATGGCTCTGCCTAAATTTGCATCTGGGGTTTTTATTAACAGGTGGTAATGATTGGTCATTAAACAATACGAATGTACTTCAATATTAAAACGAAGGCTTGCTTGCTCAATGCAGTATAAAAAACACTTAAAATCGTCATCACTCAAAAAGGTATTTTCACGCCCTCTTCCGCGATTCATCACATGATAAAACGCATTTTCATACTCTATTCGCAGTGGTCTAGACATAATAATAAACTCAATGAGCAATAAACTATAAATCTAGACCATTGATGTATGAAGTCAAGATTTGACCCCTTTGGTTTGATGTGGTTTGATGTGGTTTGATGTATGAAGTCAAGATTTGACCCCTTTGGTTTTAGACATAATAATAAACTCAATGAGCAATAAACTATAAATCTAGACCATTGATGTATGAAGTCAAGATTTGACCCCTTTGGTTCAAAATGATGATTTAAGCGATGAGTTTTATGAGCTGCTAGAGGATGAAAGCTTAGATGAAGCGCAGCAGCAAAAGCTAGAAAAGAAATTTTCAAAAGAGATGCACGTAATTGTGCGTGATGACCGCCTTGAAACACTGGCTAAGGATATTGTTTATCACTTTCCAAGGCGTGGATACTTAGGTAAAGGCATGGTAGTCACGTTGGACAAGTTCACTGCTGTGAAAATGTATGACAAGGTTCAAAATCACTGGAAAGAAGAAATTAAGCGCCTTCGAGGTCTTGTTAAAAAGTCTACAAGTGACATTGAGAAAGCTCGATTTAAGAAAATTGTTGATTACATGCGCTCTGTCGAAATGGCAGTTGTTATTAGCGACCCGAAAGCGGATGAAGAAAGATTCGAAAAAGCTAATTTAGATATCAAGCCGCATATAGCTCGATTAGATCAATTAGATAAACACGGTCGCGATGTTGAATATAACTTTAAAGATCCAGAACATCCTCTTCAAATAGTTTTTGTTTGTGCCATGTGGCTAACAGGCTTTGATGCTCCTACTATATCAACGCTTTATTTAGACAAGCCTATGAAGGGACACACTTTAATGCAAACTATCGCGAGAGCGAACCGGGTGGCATCTCATAAAATAAAAGGATATAGCGGGAAGTTCATCGAAAAGAAAAATGGTGAAATTGTCGATTACTACAATGTTTTCCGCAACATGAAGGAGGCACTAAAAGACTATGGACAAGGCGACGTTGTTGGTGAGGATGAAAAAGAAGGTGAAATACCTTCAGTACAAGAAAAATCTGAGCTATTCAGATTGTTAGACGATGCAATCACTCAAGCTGATCATTGGTGTAAAGAAAGAAATATAAACCTCAAATCAATTGCTGATAGTGACGATATATTTCAAAACATAGAATTATTTGAAGAATTTGCAGATACCCTGTTGAGCAAGGATGAGTGGAGAAAGAACTTTTATGTTTACGATAATACCGTTTCTTCCCTGTTCGAGGCATGTAAACCAGAAATTTTGAAACAAAGTCGCCGCCCTCTTATTGCAGTTATCCAATATTTAAGAGGTATTGTTGATGCGCATGTTGAGCAAGTAGACATTGATGACTTAACTCGGAAAGTTTCTGATTTGCTTGATGAGAGTGTTGTTGTAGACAATACTGAAAAGTTTGCGGTTAAAGAACACAAAGCCAATTATCAAATAGTTCAAAAAGGTAAAACTTGGGACCTTTCCAAAATTAACTTTGAAAAGCTAAAGGAAGACTTCAAGGAAGCTAAATATAAAAACGTAGAGATTGCCGAACTCAAGGCATTTATTGAAGATAAGCTTCGCAAAATGATGGAGCAAAATCATACCCGAACTGATTTCGCCGAAAAACTTCAACAAATCGTAGAGCAGTATAACGCTGGCGGCTCATCAACAGAAAACTATTTTGATGACTTGATGAAGTTTACCGAAAGCATGAAGGAAGAAGATGAGCGTCATATGCGTGAAGGTTTGACCGAAGATGAACTCGAACTTTTTGATTTACTCAAAAAAGACAAAATTACAAGAGCTGAGGAACAAAAGGTTAAACTTGCAGCTAAGCACCTAATTCTAAGGCTACTTGATGGGCATCCGAAGGTATTGGTTCAAGATTGGTGGAAAGACGGTCAAACACAACTTCAGGTTAAGAATGCAATTGAAGAAGTGTTAGATAAAGACTTGCCTGAGAGCTATGGTCGAATTGAATTTAAAGAGAAGTGTGACAAGATTTATAGCTTGGTTGTAGATTTTTCTGCAAATAATAATAAGTGGGTAGCATAAGATAATGACATTAGTAGTAGCAGGATACAGACAAAGCAGTCTCTCTTGGGGAACACCCAGTACTTATGTGCCAGATAGGCGTTCAGGTATTTTTATGGTCGCTGACAGTATTATTAGTACTGTAACGGCAACAGGAAGAAAGCCTTTAGTCTCTGAGTTTAGAAAAATAATAGAAGTTCCGATTCATGTTTGGGAACCTCATTTTATTGGTGAAAACTTTCACGACTATATAAAAGTATTTAACTCTCACAAATGTTTAATCGCCTTTGCGGGCAGTACTCTAACAGCGCAGCACATAATCAACTGTATTACAGGTCATTTAGGGAAGCTAAGAATTGACTATAAATCAGGTGAGAAATTTGAATGTGTTGTTAGAAAAAGCTGCGATCCAAACAATTTGATATCAAATGGTAGATCTAGCATTTATGATGAAGATATCTTTATCCCAGATCGAGATTATCAAAATTTGTTATCTGCCGAGTTTGTCTCAGATGTTGTGGAGCATTCCATAAATAAGGCACTCGAATCGAAAATGAAACACGTCATAGACCAACAAGCCTTGGATGCAATGCGCACTGAAATTATGCTTGGTCTTACATGCCCGATAAAAAAAGTTGATCACCTTTACACATACTCATTTAGAATTAGAAATATCCCAGGAGGTGGGGTTGAAGCTTATTGCCAAAAGGATTTGGTACAAGCAAACGATATTGGCATCTTAGGAATGATTAATACCTATGGTCCACAGGCAAAAAATGTCGCTCAAAAAGCCATGACCACAGGCAATACATTACAAGAGGACATTACTGATTATGTAGTTCAAACAGTTAAAAACGATACTACATATGAAATTGGTTTTCCATTAGCAGTAAAAACTATTGATGGTAATCAAATAACTTTTAATTATATTAGATAATAACGCTTAAATAATTAATTCATATCCTCAAAAAAATAGAAAAGGTGAGCCACTAGGCTCACCTTTTATCCATTCGCAAACTTATTTATTCACGTTCGCAAACTTATTTATCATGAACAATAACAATTATTAATCGCGGTATGTCTCAACCGGTGGGCAAGCACACACTAAGTTGCGGTCGCCGTATACGTCGTCAATACGTGTTACGGTTGGCCAGAACTTGTTTTTAGCCACGCTTGCCACTGGGAATGCTGCGTAAAAACGGTCGTATGCACGGTCCCATTCGTTACCTAACACGTCGCCTTGGGTGTGCGGTGCAAACACTAACGGGTTGTTTTCGATAGACCATTCGCCAGAGATTACTTTGTCGATTTCGCTCTTAATTGACACCATTGCTTCGATGAAGCGGTCGATCTCAACCTTAGACTCAGACTCGGTAGGCTCTATCATTAACGTGCCCGCTACTGGGAACGACATAGTAGGTGAATGGAAACCGTAGTCTTGTAGGCGTTTAGCCACGTCCATTTCAGTAATACCCGACAACTCTTTAAGCGGACGCAAGTCAACAATACATTCGTGCGCAACACGGTTGTTACGGCCACGGTATAAAATTGGAAAGTGCTTGCTTAGCTCATGCGTTAAGTAGTTAGCATTTACAATTGCCATTTCAGTGGCTTGTTTTAAGCCCTCTGAGCCCATCATGGTAATGTAAGCCCACGAAATAGGTAAAATAGACGCTGAACCATATGGCGCTGCCGATACCGCTCCATTACCTTCGTTAGTACCTGGTACGTTAATAATGCTGTGGTTAGGCATAAATGGCGCAAGGTGCGATTTAACACCAATTGGGCCAACACCTGGGCCACCGCCACCGTGTGGAATACAAAAGGTTTTATGCAAGTTTAAGTGCGATACGTCTGAGCCAATAAAGCCTGGGCTAGTTACGCCAACTTGCGCGTTCATGTTTGCGCCGTCCATGTAAACTTGGCCGCCGTGCTGATGAATAATATCGCAAATTTCACGAATTGTTTCTTCGTATACGCCGTGTGTAGATGGGTAAGTGATCATAATACACGATAAGTTTTCGGCTACCGCTTCTGCTTTCGCTTTAAGATCGGCCATGTCTACGTTACCGTTTTTATCACAATCAACCACCACAATTTTCATGCTGGCCATTTGTGCCGACGCTGGGTTAGTACCATGCGCCGAGCTTGGAATTAAACATACGTTACGGTGAGCGTCGCCGCGTGACTCGTGGTATTTACGAATGGCAATTAAGCCTGCGTATTCACCTTGAGCACCTGAGTTAGGTTGCAATGAAACCGCATCGTAACCGGTAATGTTTACCAACCAATCATGCAGTTCGCCCATCATAATTTGATAGCCTTGTGCTTGATCTAGCGGGCAAAATGGGTGCAAGTTTGAAAATTCAGGCCAGGTAATTGGGATCATCTCAGCAGTCGCGTTTAGTTTCATAGTACATGAACCTAACGAGATCATTGAGTGATTAAGCGCTAAGTCTTTGTTTTCTAGGCGCTTAATATAACGTAGCATTTCAGTTTCGCTGTGGTACGAATTAAAGTTAGGGTGCGTTAATACTTCGTCATCACGCTCTAAGCTTGCTGGAATTGACGTGCTGCCATTGTTTTCAATATCGGCTGCAATTGCATCAACACTTAGGCCATGGCCTTCGCCTAATACAATATCAAATAACTGCGCTACGTCTGCACGTGTGGTGGTTTCTGATACGGCAATTGAGTATTCGCCATCGCGGTTAGTAGCAAAGTTAACACCGCTTGCTAGTGCACGCGCAATAACGTCGGCTTTGCTATCGCTTACTACCGTTAGGGTATCAAACCAGGTGTTGTGTTTAAGGCTCACGCCTTTAGCTTGTAAGCCTGCAGCTAAAATATCGGCAAAGCGATGAATACGCTGAGCAATAGTTTTTAAGCCTTGTGGGCCATGGTACACAGCGTAAAACGCTGCCATGTTGGCAAGTAATACTTGCGCGGTACAAATGTTTGAGTTGGCTTTGTCGCGGCGAATGTGTTGCTCACGCGTTTGCATTGCCATACGCAGTGCATCGTTACCTAAACGGTCTTTAGATACGCCAATAATACGACCTGGTAATGAACGTTTGTACGCGTCACGTGTTGCAAAAAATGCAGCATGTGGGCCACCGTAACCCATAGGTACACCAAAACGCTGCGCCGAACCTAATACTACGTCTGCGCCTAATTTACCCGGTGCTTTTAATAGTAATAAACTCATAATGTCGGCAGCAACACAGGCAATTGCCTTTTTGCTTTGTACGCCAGCAATTAGGTCGGTAATGTCTACCACTTCACCAGTTGTTGATGGGTATTGAAATAACGCGCCAAAAATCTCATGGTTAACAGCGTCGGCTGCTTTGCCAACAATTATTTCAAAACCAAACTGCTCGGCGCGGGTGCTTACTACGTCAATTGTTTGTGTGTGTACGTCGTCGGCAATAAAAAATGCATTGGCTTTTTTCGCTTTAGATACACGTTTTGCAAGGCCCATAGCCTCTGCTGCAGCGGTTGATTCGTCAAGTAACGATGCACTTGCTAAATCTAGGCCGGTTAAATCTAGGGTCATAGTTTGAAAGTTAAGTAGCGACTCTAAACGCCCTTGCGCTATCTCTGGCTGATATGGAGTGTACGCAGTATACCAACCTGGGTTTTCTAGTACGTTACGTAAAATTACGTGCGGTACATGTGTTGGGTGGTAGCCTTGGCCAATATACGATTTGAAAACTTTATTTTTGCTTGCTACTGACTTTAAGTAGCTTAGTGTTTCAACTTCGGTGCGGCTTTCGCCCACGGTTAAAGGCTGCTCAAGGCGAATACCTGCAGGTACAGTTTGACCGATCAGCTCTTCAACACTCGATACTTCAAGCGCGCTAAGCATATCGCTTACTTGCGCTGGGCTTGGCCCAATATGGCGGCGAATAAAATCTTGCGTTTGCTCTAACTGCTCAAGAGATTTGGCGTTTGACATGTGTCCAGATTCCTATGATCCAAAAAATGTGATTATTACTAATGGGTAACCAGCAATAACTTAAAATTAATATGATTTAATAACTTACAGTGTATGGAAAGGTAAGCAGCAAAATCATAAAAGCCCCAATGTTTTAAATAATGGGGCTTTTTACTCACTAAAGATTAATCTTCGTCAATAGTGTTTGCGTAGTCTTCTGCATTTAGTAGGTTTTCAAGCTCAGACTCATCTGATGCTTTAATGCGAAATAACCAGCCGTCACCAAACGCGTCGGTGTTAACTGTTTCTGGTGCGTCTTCTAGCTCTTCGTTAATTGCAACAATTTCGCCACCAATTGGTGCGTAAATGTCTGATGCTGCTTTTACCGATTCTGCTACTGCACACTCTTCGCCTGCATCTACTTCGTCGCCTACTTCTGGAAGTTCTACGAATACCATGTCGCCAAGTAACTCTTGCGCATGTTCAGTAATACCAACAGTAAACGTACCGTCACCTTCGTTGCGAACCCACTCGTGTGAAGAGGCATACTTTAACTCGCTAGGGATATTGCTCATTTTGTTTTGTCCTTTGGTTTATATTGGGTGATAGCACCAAAATTAAATTTATTTATACTTTAAAGTATTGATTTACCGTTACGTACAAAGCCAGGCTTTACTACTTTTACGGTAACTAATTTTTTACGCATTTCTACCTGAGCGGTGTCGCCCGTTGAACGTGGTACACGTGCAAGCGCTACACTGTAACCCAGTGTTGGTGAAAAAGTGCCAGAAGTAATAACACCTTCGCCACCATCAACAATTACTTTAGAGCCACTGCGCAAGATACCTTTTTCTTCTAGCACTAGGCCTACTTGTTTATCAGTGCTTTGGTCGGCGCGTTGTTGTACTAGTACATCACGGCCAATAAAGTCACGACTTTGTGGTTCCCATGCAATAGTCCAAGCCATGTTAGCCGCTAGTGGCGATACGCTTTCGTCCATATCTAGGCCATAAAGGTTCATGCCCGCTTCTAAACGTAGCGTGTCGCGTGCGCCTAAACCTGCTGGTGCAACTCCTGCGTCTAACAGTTGTTGCCATAAATCGGCAGCTTGCTCTTTTGGCACTACAATTTCGTAACCGTCTTCGCCAGTATAACCCGTTGTGGCAATAAATAAATCACCTGTTTGCACGCCAAAAAACGGTTTCATACCCTCTATTGCTGCATTTTGCTCAGCTGTTAATAATGTGGCAGTTTTAGCTTTAGCGTTAGGGCCTTGCACTGCAATCATGCCAAATTCGTTACGCTCTGTAACGGTAACGGCAAAATCGGCTGATATTTTAGCAAGGTGAGCTAAGTCTTTTTCGCGGGTTGCTGAGTTAACAACTAGGCGATAAGAGGTGTTACTGAAAAAATAAATTATTAAGTCGTCAATTACGCCGCCTTGCTCATTTAGCATTGGGGTATATAACGCTTTACCAGGTACGGTAAGTTTAGCAACATCGTTTGCTACTAGTTTTTGTAAAAATGCTTGTGCTTGCTCGCCTTGTATATCAACAATGGTCATGTGCGATACGTCAAACATACCGGCATCGTTGCGTACTGCATTGTGCTCTTCTATTTGCGAACCGTAGTTAATTGGCATTTCCCAGCCATGAAAATCAACCATTTTAGCGCCCGCTTCAAGGTGCTTAGCATAAAGTACTGTTTTAGAAGTCATGATATTCCTTCACTTTTAAATTAACCCAGTTATTTGGGCGTGGCCTCAATTTAATGAGGGGGAATAATATGGCCTGCGTTTAACGCCTGCCAAATTGTAATTAAACACAGCCAAATATTAATACTAAGCTGTGAGCACCCAAGTTAGGGTGAATATTTTACGCTGCAGCGCCTTGAATAAGGGCAAAGCCTTGGGCTTCCATATACTCTTGCCACTTTTGCAGCTCAGGAGTTTTAGCCACCAGTACAAATTGTTGCTGGTCGTTTTTATTTATGGCTGTGATAAATACGTCACCGCTTTGCGTACCGTAACATAATTGTGCATCTGAAAGACGTAAACCCGGCGTTAATTTAAAGGCTTCTACAATTGAGTCAAAGGCATTACTGCCGCTTAAAATAAAGCTTGCTAGGTCAGTACGCATAACATAATCAATGTCATAACGCAGTTGTTGCTCGTTTATAAGTGCTTGTAATTGCAGACTTGCGCAGTGCGGTAATATAAATCTAAAAGCAGTTTCGCTAAAGCAGTAAACGGCATAGCTATAATCAGAATTAAAATCGCCATCAAGGGTGCCAATTAAACCCAAACCACTGGCAGTTAACTTAGTTAAATCGTGGCCTAGTATATTACTTAAAAATACCGAGGCTTCTGTGCCGCTAAAGTCTATTACAACGTGGTTGTTGCTGGCCTGCAAAGAATTAATAACCGCGCTGTTAGCTTTGCTATGGCGGGCAAACATAATGGGGCTAAAAGTCATAACAAACACCTATCAAACTTATAATATCAAAAGTATATTGCTCCCGCTGTACAACAACAAATTGTAATTATTAATCAATTGATAAATAATGCTTATATATATGGCGATATTAATTGTGATTTTAAATATGAAAAACATTTCAACAGATAGTTTACGCACTTTTGTAATGGTAGTAGAGGCTAGCGGCTTTGCTAAAGCCGGCGATTTACTTGGCTTATCGCAACCTGCGGTTAGCCTGCAAATAAAGCGCTTAGAAGATTTGCTCGGTTATAAATTATTTAAAAAACAAGGCCAACGCCAAGTGCTTAATCAATATGGCGAGCTATTATTGCCAATGGCTAAACAAATGATGCAACACAACGATGCCATTTTGCAGCTATTTACCTCAGAAAGTATTACCGGCCGAGTACGTTTGGGTATTCCAAGCGAATTTGCAGCGCGTATTTTACCCTCTATTATTGGCGACTTTGTAGCTTTATACCCTGAAGTATCACTGGAAGTTAAATCGCGTTTAAGTAAGCATTTATTATCGCAAGAACGCCAAGATCAGTTTGATTTAGTACTGGCACTCAACGAGCAGCTCGACTCGGAGCAATTTCCTATTTTTAAGCAAGATCAGCTGGTATGGGTGGGCGACTTGTCGCTGGCACAAAACGACACTGTTACTTTGGTTACCGCTCCCGAGGGGTGTATTTACAGACGCCGAGCTATAGAGGCGCTAGAAAGGTCGGGAATAAAGTATCGTATTGTGTATAGCAACGCCGATTTAACTGGGCTTATTGCTGCGCTAAAAGAAGGCTTAGGCATTACAGTGCTGGCTAAAAGTACTGTACCAAACGAGCTAAACTATCAACTTAAAACCAAATTTTTACCATCCTTGGGTGATATTGGTATTAGCTTAGTAAAAACGGCCAGTGAGCCAGAAAATGCCGTTTTTAAACTGGCCGAATTTATAAAACTTCGCTTAGGCTAACCTGCTTTATACACATACTAGCCAACAAATCTTCATATATTAAAAGTTATATATATGAAGATTTTTAGTTATAAAAACTTACATACGTAAACGCTGAATAACATTGATTCTCATTCGTTAACGTGTTTAAATTGCGCCTATTTAGTTAATTGACCCAATTTAGGATAGTCTCAATGGCACATAAGTTTTTAGTATCTACCCTTGCAACTGCGGTTGCCTTGTCTATTAGTGCAACTGCAATGGCAAAAGATATGGGTAAGGTAGAGCGTAACTTTGAACAAATTACAGTTATAGGCTCACAACAAGCTATTAACGATATTCCGGGCTCTGCAACGTTTATTTCGGATGCTGAGCTGCAAAAATTTGAATTTACCGACATTTCTCGTGTTTTAGCCTCTGTACCTGGTGTTTACGTACAAGAAGAAGACGGCTACGGCCTGCGCCCTAATATAGGTATGCGCGGAACTGGCACTGGTCGTAACGACAAAATATCAGTAATGGAAGATGGTGTACTTGTAGCACCTGCGCCTTACTCGGCTCCTTCGGCTTATTACTTCCCTACTATGGGCCGCATGGAGTCTATTGAAGTATTAAAAGGTGCTGCATCGGTTAAATATGGTCCACGTACTACAGGCGGCGTTTTAAACTTATTATCGCGCAGCTTACCAACCGAGCCTAATAGCTCAACAGGTATGCTTGATGCTGCCTTAGGTAGCGATGGCTACTATAAAGGCCATGCTTATTTTGCCAAAGAAAAAAACAATACCGCGGGTTTAATTGAAGTATTTACCTACGGCGCAGATGGTTTTAAAGACCTGCCAGTTGGCGATGACAACACCGGCTTTGAAAAAACTGACTTACTATTAAAGTTAGGCCATACATTTGGTAAAAATGACGCGCATAACCTTGAGCTAAAAATTAAGTATTCAGACGAAACATCAGACGAAACTTACATGGGCTTAACCGATGCCGATTACCAAGCAACGCCATACCGTCGTTATGCGGCATCGCAAAATGATGAAATGAATACCCGTCACAATGCTTATCAACTTAACTATGCATATCGCTTTGGTGCAGGTTACGAACTACTTGCTACGGCATATTTAAACGACTTTCATCGTAACTGGTATAAAGCCAGTAAAGTAAGCGAAAGCTACCTTGAGCAATACAGCGAATTTGAAGCCAACCCTACCGCACAAGGTATTGAAGGCATTGCTATAAAAGCAAATAACCGCGACTACCAAGCTAAAGGTATTCAGTCTGAGCTGCATATCCCTGCTGGCAATCACTATATAACTGTGGGCATGCGTTACCATGAAGACGAAATGGATCGCTTTCAGTGGCAAGACGAGTACACGCTTAATCAAGACTTAAGCATGACACTGACAGAGCGCGGAGTTCCGGGTTCTGACAGTAACCGCGTAGATAGTGCCACTGCACGTACTTTATTTATTCAAGACGAATGGACGCTAGATGCATTAGTGATCAGTGCAGGCCTGCGCTTCGAAGACATTACGATTACCCGTGAAGAGTGGGCAAAGTCGGATCCTACACGCAGCAATGGTTTAACTAAAAATGTGTCGAACGACACTGATATTTTAGTGCCGTCACTCGGTGCAACTTACACAGTAAACGACAACATCACTCTACTTGCTGGTATTCAACAAGGTTATGCGCCAGCCGCGCCGGGTAATGCCGACCAAGAAGAAGAAAAAAGTGTAAATATTGAATTTGGTTCACGCTATAACGTAAGCGGTATTAATGGTGAAATTATTGCGTTTTATTCTGATTACGACAACATGCACGGTAATTGTACTGCCGCTGTAGGGTGTAGCGATGAGAACATTGGCGATCAATATAACTATGGTGAAGTAGCTGTTTCTGGCGTTGAATTTAGTGCAGGCCATACTTTTAACACCGATACTGTTATGTTCCCGGTTAAGCTAACTTACACCTACACCGATTCTGAATTTAAAAACACTTTTGATTCAGAAATTTGGGGCACAGTAGAAAAAGGCGACGCTATGCCTTACGTGCCAAAAAACCAAGTAGCACTCTCTATGGGTGCTGAATTATCAGCATTTGTTGTACACAGCCAACTGCGCTATGTATCTGACTCACATGCAGATTTAACCGACTCTGGCTTAAATGCTATTAATAGCCGTGTGGTATGGGATTTAGCCGCTAAATACCGCATCGACGACAATCAAAAAGTATACTTAAGCGTTGATAACTTGTTTGATAAAACCTACATTGCTAATCGTGCTAATGGCGGTATCCAACCAGGTAAGCCTCGTACCCTACAGTTGGGCTACACTTACAGCTTTTAAGCTGGTTAAACGGCTCACTAACAGCGGTAATAATTTTTTATGCAGGAAACACTACACATCTAAATTATTGCCTTGTTATTGAACCGTTTATAACAACCGCATTAAATTACGAACACAAAAAAACCGAGGTTGAATTTTCAACCTCGGTTTTTTTATTGCTTCAACGAGCCAGTTAATAACTTAGTTATTAACGCTACGTTGGCGTAATACTTCAAATAAACAAATACCTGTGGCTACCGATACGTTTAAGCTTGAAACCGTTCCCGCCATAGGTATTTTAACTAACAAGTCGCAATGCTCGCGGGTTAAACGGCGCATGCCTTCGCCTTCGGCACCCATAACAATAGCCATTGGCCCTGTTAAGCTGGCATCAAATACGTGGTTATCTGTTTCGCCTGCAGTGCCTACAACCCAAACACCAGCGTCTTTAATTTCGCGCAATGTACGTGCAAGGTTAGTAACCTGAATAAGCGGTACTGTTTCGGCTGCGCCACAGGCAACTTTACGCGCTGTGCCGTTAAGCTTAGCTGAGCGATCTTTAGGTACAATTACAGCATGTACGCCAGCGGCGTCGGCACTACGTAAACATGCACCTAAGTTATGCGGATCAGTAATGCCATCAAGCACTAACAAAAATGGAGTATCTTCACGTGCAATAATCGCATCAAGATCTTTTTCGTTAAACGTTGGTGCTGCTTTTACGTTGGCAATAATACCTTGATGCTGCTCGCCTTTTGATTTGCTATCAAGGGCTTTGCGTTGCATGTACTGTACTGAAATACCAAATTTAAGTGCTTCATCAATAATCGGGGTTGAGCGTTTATCGTCACGCCCTTTAAGCGCGTAAATTTCTACAAAACGCTCTGGTTCGCTTGCTAAAATCGCTTCAACAGAATGAAAACCAAAAATTAATTCATTACTCACGTATTTTCTGCTCCTGGGGTATTACGTTTGCGGGCATTTTTGCCTACTCTTTTAGGCTTTTTAACGGCCTTTTTTTTCGGTTTTTTATTTGCTGTGGCATCTACTGCTTTTTTGTCAGCTGGTTTAGTTGCCGACTTATTTGCAGGTTTACCTTTATCTTTGCTTGCTGGCCTTTTTTTACCTTTAGGTTTTTCATCGCCATGCGATTTTTTACCCGGTACTTTGCCTGCTTTTAACTGTGAACGTACACTCGCAGGTGCATGCTCAGATTTATCAGTGCCTTTTGGCCCACGGCGGCGCGTGTATCGGTCTTGCGCTTTATCGCCTTTAAGGGTTAAGTTTATGCGTCTGTCTTCTAAGCTAACCGATGCAACACTTACCGTTACTTTATCGCCAAGGCGATATACTTTGTGCGTTTGCTCGCCTATTAAACAATGTTTTGCGGCATCATGGGCAAAAAACTCATTGCCTAAGTTGGCAACATGAATAAGGCCATCAATTTGCAAATCATCTAAACGAATGAATAAACCAAAATTGGTTACCGATGAAATAACACCATCAAACTCAGTGCCAACGTGATCTTGCATAAACTCACATTTTAACCAATCGGCTACTTCGCGAGTAGCATCGTCGGCGCGGCGCTCTGTGGTAGAACACTGCTCACCTAACTTATCTACTTCGTCATCTGTGTATGCGTATTCGCCTGAAGTATGTTGGCCTTGTGCTTTTAGTACCGCTTTTATAGCTCGATGCACTACTAAGTCGGGGTAACGACGAATTGGTGAAGTAAAGTGCGCATAAGCAGATAAGGCTAAACCAAAGTGGCCTATGTTATCTGGTTGATACACAGCTTGCTTCATTGAGCGCAGCAGCATGGTTTGAATAAGCTCTGCTTCTGGGCGATCGCCTAAACGAGCTAGCACTTGAGTAATTTCTTTAGGTGTTGGCTCGTCGCTTAACGTGCTCTCAATACCAAGTTCGCCTAAAAACTTAGTAAAGTTACCTAGTTTTTCGCTATCTGGCTCGTCATGGACACGAAATAGCGCGCTGGCTTCGTGTTTTTCAAGTAATTTAGCCGCCGATACGTTGGCTAAAATCATACATTCTTCAATAAGTTTGTGCGCATCGTTACGAATAACCGGCACTATCGATTCTATTTTACGCTGTGCGTTAAATACAAAACGAGTTTCGAGAGTTTCAAACTCAATTGCACCACGCTCTTGGCGAGCCGATTTAAGCGCTAAATACATTTGCTGTAAATCGGTTAAATGTGGCACTACATGCGCATATTCTTTACGTAGTTTTTCATCGTTTTGTAAAATGGCATTTACTTTGGTGTAAGTTAAACGTGCATGCGAATTCATTATCGCTTCGTAAAACTTATAACCCGAAAGCTTGCCCGAATCTGACACTGTCATTTCGGCAACCATACATAAGCGATCAACTTCAGGGTTAAGCGAACATAAGCCGTTAGACAATACTTTAGGCAGCATAGGAATTACTTGCTCAGGAAAATACACTGAGTTACCGCGCTCTATGGCTTCTTTGTTTAGCGGGGTGTTCATACCTACGTAATGCGACACATCGGCAATAGCAACCCATAAACGCCAACCACCTGACTTTTTAGGCTCACAATAAACGGCATCATCAAAGTCGCGTGCGTCTTCGCCATCTATGGTTACTAAAGGTAGGTCGCGTAAATCTACGCGGTTTTGCTTGTCAGCCTCGTCAACAAATTCGCCAAGGTGGGCTACTTGCGCTTCAACTTCTTCAGGCCAAACGTGCGGAATATCGTGGTTACGCAGGGCAACTTCTATTTCCATACCTGGGGCTAAATGCTCGCCAAGTACGTCAATTACTTTACCTACCGCGTTCATATTTCGGGTGGGGTTTTGCGTTATTTTAACTTGCACCATTTGGTTATGGCGCGCGCCGTTTTCGCTTCCCGGTAAAATCATTATGTCTTGGGTAATACGCGGATCTTCGGCAACCACTACGGCAATACCATGCTCAACAAAATAGCGGCCAACAATAGGCGCGCGCTCGTTGGTAAGTACTTTTATAATACGTGCATCGCATTTTGAGCCAGAGCCACGTTTAGTGCCTTTAGCAAGTACAATGTCGCCATGTAACACCATGTTCATTTGGTGCTTAGCAATAAACCAATCTTTATTCTCGCCTTCAACTTCTAAAAAGCCAAAACCGTCTCTGTGGCCTACTACTTTGCCTTTAGTTAAACCGGCTTCGTCAATTAGGGCGTAACATTTATGCTTATTAAAATACAGCTGACCGTCACGTTCCATAGCACGAAGGCGGCGTTTAAATGCGATTTGCCGTTCTTCATCGTTTACCGCTAGTTCTTCACATAACTGTGCATAGTTAGCAGGTTTTGAACGCTCTTGAAGGTGAGTAAGTATAAACTCACGGCTAGGGACTGGGTTTTCGTACTTTTCTTGTTCTCGACTGAGATTTGGATCTTGGTTTGACATTCACTATCTTGTTAGTTTGGTTATGTAGGTATTTTAACCCATATAGCTAAAATGAGACAGGTAAAAGCTATTAAACTTTTAATAAAGCACTTTTACCTTACTTTTTGTATTTAAAAACTTAGCCTAACCGGGCTTAACCCGCCCTTAATTTTGTGGCGGGTTTATTCTGCTATAAGTTAAAATTAGTAACTAAAATTAGTAGCTCAAACAAACTCATTAAGGCCTGTTTGACGCTAAGTTAGAATTATTTTTGCTGTAAATTTTTCCATAACAATTTACTGATATTATCGATAAAGATCGGATCTTCTGTTTCCATGGTTAACACTATTTGTTTATTCATTTGGGTTTTATTTTGAGCGTAAATCCAACGGTTTTTATTAAACTGTTGTGCAAAGCCCAGCGCACCTGCTTGTAATTGAGCTTCATCGGCAAAAATAGCTTCTACTACTTTGTTATCTAATAACTCTTGTGCTCCTACTCGCATACCCGACATAGCTAAACGGTTAAAAAAGGCTTGTGGAATAGCTTTATTAATAATAGGAAACATTGAGGGTAAAAATGGCACCATCACATCGACTTCAGGAAAACAAAAAAATCCTTTATCAGATTTCATTAGCCTAAAATCACAAGCGCAGGCCAATACTGCACCATTACCAAAAGTATGGCCGTTTAACGCGGCAATAATCGGCATAGGAAACGTAACAATGCGTTTTAATAACGCGGTTACATCGCTCATAAAGCCGGCAATTGTTTCTGGGGTATTACTCGTATTAGCCATCCACTCTAAATCGATTCCCAATGACCAATTTTTTTCACTGTTAGATGTAAGCACCACCGACTTAATATTTTTATCGGCTTCTATTTGATCAAGATGCTGATTAAACTCAGCCAAAAACTCTGGATTATGGCGGTTTTCGGGGGTATTCATGGTTAAAACGGCCGTGCTTTCTTCGGTTTTTATTGCTATAAAACGTGTCATTTATTCCCTCATTTTTCATTATTTTAATTATTAATGCTGTTTCAGCAGCGCGTTTTTGTTATTAATACACTCAAGCTTGGTTTAGTGTTTTTACGCACAACTTTACAAATAAACGTTTAATTCCTGTATTTATCAATTTTAAACGCAGTAACCTACTAACGAGTGTAAGCTAAACGAATATTAAAAGTAAATTCGATTTTAGTTACATTACCTTAAATACAACTAACTTTGCTTACATTTGTCACGAAAACTCAAAAACTCATCTTAACCATTGTCTGCAATATTTAGATGAGCCAACATAAGGAAATAACATGCAGTCGCAACAGCAAAGTTTAATTTACCTACACATTGCCGTATTACTCTTTGGCGGCACTGCGCTATTTGCAAAGTTAATTGGTTTAAATGCACTCGACATTACCGTGTATCGTGCAGCCATAGCCGGCATCGCTATTTTTATTTTGCTCAGCATGCAAAAAAAGCCGATTAAGCTAAACCAAGGTAAAGATTACTTAATTGCCCTGTTACTCGGTGTGGCAGTAGGCATACATTGGGTAACTTATTTTGCGGGAATGCAACTTGCTGGGATCACCATTGGTATGTTGGCTTTTTTTAGCTACCCGGTAATAACCGTGTTTTTAGAACCGTTTTTTCATAAAAGTAAGCCCAAAGCAAAAGATATTATTAGTGCGGCGGTAGTGTTAATCGGCATTTATTTATTAATACCTAATGCAAATTTAGGGAATGATGTAACACTTGGGGTGATCACTGGGGTTATTTCGGCGTTCTTTTTTGCCATTCGTAATATCATTCATAAGCGCTATTTTAATCAATACGGTGGCCCGCAAACCATGTTTTATCAAACCTTGGTTGCCAGCCTAATGCTTTGCGCGTTTATTGAAGTGCCTATTTATGCGACCACTAATCACGATTTGGTGCTTATTTTAGTTGCGGGAGTTATATTTACCGCAGCTCCACACTCATTATTTGCTGCCAGTTTAAAGCATTTATCGGCGGCAACCGCGGGGCTAATTGCTTGCCTTCAGCCACTTTACGGCACATTATTAGCTATTATTATTTTGCATGAGCGCCCCTCTATCGCCACTTTTATTGGTGGTGCATTAATTGTTAGCGCTGCTTGTTTTGAAACTTGGTCTATTGCACGGAAATCACGCCAATGAAAGTATTTGCCCATCGCGGTGCCAGTGGGCACTTTCCAGAGAACACCCAAAGCGCCATTATTGCGGCCTTACAAATAGGCGTTGACGGCATTGAAGTAGATGTACAAAGCGCACTTGATGATTACATGATCATTCACGACACTTGGCTTGATAGAACCACTAACGGCGTAGGTAAAGTGTGTAACTTTACTGCTGCTCACATTATGCAACTCAATGCTGGTAATGGCGAAAAAGTACCAACTTTACAGCAACTTTTTGATTGGAATAATAATCAAACACTCTTAAATTTAGAGCTAAAACATACTTTTAATCTTGAACAGTTTGCAGCTCAAGTTGAAAAAAACATTACAGAAAAACGCATATCAGCAGATAACATTTTAGTGTCGTCGTTCGATCATCATCAACTAGCCTGGTTAAAAAAACGCTTACCTTGGCTAAAAATGGGTGCACTAACGTCATCTATACCAATTAATTATGCAAAGTTTGCTGAAGACTTAGGCGCGTACAGTGTTCATGTAGATAAAAACTTTATAAATAAAGCCTTTGTAGATGATGCAAAACAACGTGGTTTAATAATTTATGCGTACACTGTAGACAAACAACAAGATATAAAGCTGATGCTAGATTTAGGTGTGGATGGTATTTTTACAAATTATCCGGCACAAACTAAAGCTTACTTAGGTGATTAATAATAACCAAATGGTCTGTACATAATGAGTAGCTATATGCGAATTTATAATTTTTTAGAAAAAACACTTTTTTTTACCTTAACGCGCAAAATTGTGGGTAATTTAAGTTTTGTATTTTTATTTCAGGCTATTACTTTATTTTGGCTGTATGAAAGCTTAACCCTAAACCAACAAAGTACTGGGTTATTTTGGGCATTAGCTTTAGTGATTGTGGCTGGCTTTATTTTCACCCTATTTTATATGCGATTTTTAATGGTGCGCCCAGTAAAGGCAATGCGCGACACGCTAATAAATATAAACCAGCAAGATGCAGACTTATCGGCAAAGTTACCCCATTTTACTTATGATGAGTTCCGTGAACTAAGCGAGCAATACAATCTTTTTACTACTCATTTAAATCAGCTACTAAACACAACCTACAATAGCGCCCAAGCTGGTGTGCAAAGTACCGAGCAAGTAACTCAGTCTATGCAACAGACTGAGCAATTAAGCGGACAACAAATACATTTAAGCCATACAATTATAAATGCCAGCAACCAAATAGCGCAGAGCTTACAAAATATAGTAAGTAATACCGACAGCGTGCATAAAGTAAATAATGAGCATTTAAATTTTGTTAAGCTTTCGGCAACAGAGTTGTCGGCCTTAGTGCAACAAGTAAAATTAATAACCGATATGCTAACCGGCTTTTCGGCAACTATTTCAGGCTTAAAAGAAAACAGTGAAAACATTCGTAGCATTTTAAAAATGGTGGAAGAGTTTTCTGATCAAACCAATCTACTAGCCCTAAATGCCGCCATTGAAGCAGCAAGAGCCGGTGATGCGGGACGTGGTTTTGCGGTAGTTGCCGATGAAGTGCGTACTCTTTCAATTAAGGTAAGTGGTGCAACGCGGCAAATTAGTGATTTTATAAACCAAATGAACGAGCTAGTAAACGAAACAAATAAAGAGTCAGAGCAATTAATTACTCACTCACACAATGCGCAAAAATCAATTAATAGTACTTCTAATGGTTTTACTAATATGCTTACTGAATTTGAGCATAACCAGCAACAGTTACAACAAATTGCCGAGGCTGTGCACTTACTTGAGCAAACACAAAATCAAACCCACCAATCGGTAGAGCATATTGTAGCGCTTGGCGAGCAAGCCAAACAAACCATAGATACAGCACTTAATGATTGCCAACAATCACAAACCCTCAGCCAACAAACACAACAACAACTGAAACGCTTTGTGCAGTAATACCTATTTTATTAAAAATAGGTATTTGCTAACAAGCTTATGGGTATAACAAGCGTTTTACCCATAAGCTAAATATGTTAAATTACCCAGCTATTTATTTAACCGTGTGATGCATGTGAGCGACGCAGTTCCTGATTATAAAAACCTTGCCCAACAAATTAAAGCGTGGGGACAAGAGCTTGGCTTTAGCGAAGTAGGTATTACTGATATAGACTTAAGCAAGCATGAAACGCAGCTGCAACGCTGGCTCGACGCCGGCTACCATGGCAATATGGATTACATGGCCGCTCATGGTATGAAACGCGCTCGCCCTGCTGAGTTAGTGCCCGGAACGCAGCGTGTTATTTCGGTAAAAATGAATTACCTGCCCCCCGATGCAGGTTTTGCCAAAACCCTTAAAAACTCAGAAAAAGCGTATATAAGTCGCTATGCTCTTGGCCGCGACTACCATAAATTAATGCGTAATCGCTTAAAAAAATTAGGCCAAAAAATAGAGCTCGAAATTGGCGAATACGGTTTTAGGCCTTTTGTCGACTCAGCCCCGGTACTTGAGCGACAACTTGCTGAAAAAGCAGGCTTGGGCTGGCGCGGTAAACACTCATTACTTATTAATAAAGAAGCCGGTTCTTGGTTTTTTTTAGGTGAGTTATTTGTTGATTTACCGCTGCCCATAGATGCAGAAAACACCTTTGAAGGCTGTGGTAAATGCGTAGCCTGCATAACACTATGCCCAACTGGCGCTATTGTTGAGCCCTACGTGGTAGATGCACGTAAGTGTATATCGTACTTAACCATTGAGCTACAAGGCCCTATTCCAGAGCAATACCGAACATTATTAGGTAACCGCGTTTATGGTTGTGACGACTGCCAATTAGTTTGCCCGTGGAATCGTTATGGCCAACTTACCGACGAAAATGATTTTCATCCGCGCACCCAATTAAAAGATAAAGACCTACTCGAGCTGTTTGCTTGGGATGAAGCCACTTTTTTAAAAAACACCGAAGGCAGCCCTATTCGTCGAATTGGCCACGAGCGTTGGTTGCGTAATTTGGCTGTAGGCTTAGGTAATGCTGAATTTAGCCCTAGCATTATTCATGCCCTAGAAGATAAAAGCTTAGCTTGCAGTGAACTGGTTTTAGAGCATATAAATTGGGCGCTGCAACAGCAACGCAATAAGCAAGGTACTATACTGCGTAAAACCGCAAGGCTTATCAGAATTGTTGAAAAAGGCCTACCCCGCGACGCTTAAATGTTTAGGTGTGGAGTAAGCACTTTTAATTAATCGCTACGGTTATAAGTGCTTACCAAAAATAGTTAAGCTGTAAGGGTTATTATCCATAATAGCCACCTGTGGTAACTCGCCCCACACACTAAAATTAAAGTGTTTAAATAGTTTAGTACTGGGTAAATTATGACTAAAAATGAACCCTAGCAGCACTTTAATATTAAGTTGCTTAGCTTGCGTTTGGGCAAACTCCATCAGTGTTTTACCTAAACCTTTGCCTTGTGCTTTAGCGGTAATATAAATACTTATTTCTACCGTCCCTTCGTAAGCTACGCGCCCATAAAACGGTTTATAACTAAGCCATGCTAACACTTGGTCATTTTCAGAATATACATAAATTGGCCGCTGAGGAGTGTGGCTATCAAACCAAGCTTGTTTGTCGGTAACGCTGACCTCTTCAGTATCAGCGGTAACCATTCTGCTGGCAATGGTTTCGTTATAAATTGCGACTATAGTTTTTAAATCTTCTGGGCGTGCTAAACGGATTGTCATAAGGTCTAAATAAGGTTGATCAGTTGCATTTATATTAGCGTATCATTGAGGCTATAAACAATATGTAACCTTTTAACTTTAGGCATTAAAAATGATAAAAATAATATTATTAGCATTAATGGCGTTACTTGTACCCGCATTAGCTCAAGCGCAAAGCACGGCTGAGCCCCCCATTAAAAAACAAAATAACTGCCAAGACTTTACTAACGTTACTTTGCGTAAACTACGCTCAAAAGAGTTTGTTAACTTATGCCAATTTGAAAACCAACCGCTGCTAATTGTTAATACAGCGAGTAACTGTGGCTTTACGCCGCAATTTGCAGGGCTTGAAGCGGTTTATAATAAATATAAAGATCAAGGCTTAGTGGTATTGGGATTTCCTTCTGATGATTTTTTTCAAGAAGAAAACAACGAACAAGACACCGCCAAAGTCTGCTTTGTTAATTACGGGGTTACTTTCACTATGTTTGCCACCAGCGCAGTGCGCGGCAGCGATGCAAACCCTATTTTTAAACACTTAAATAGCCAAACCAGCTCACCTAATTGGAATTTTTATAAGTATTTAGTGTCTGCTGATCGTAAAACAATTACGCGCTTTAACAGTAAAGTAGCCCCCGAATCAGAAAAACTAACTGCAGCAATTGAAGCGACATTAGCTATTAACTAGGTTAAAACCGTTACAATTAGTTTAAACTAACTAAAATACACGTTAGTATGATTAAAAAACAACCAGATTAATTATTAGGAGATTTTATGACAGTGGCAAGCGCAAGACATATATTAGTAGATAGTGAAGCACAGTGTTTAGATTTAAAAGAAAAAATTGAACAAGGTGAAGACTTTGCTGTGTTAGCAAAAGCACACTCTAACTGTCCTTCAGGTCAAGATGGCGGTGCTCTTGGTGAGTTTGGCCCAGGTATGATGGTGCCAGAGTTTGATAAAGTGGTGTTCTCTGCGCCAATTAATCAAGTACAAGGCCCAGTACAAACACAGTTTGGTTACCATTTACTTGAAGTAACCAGCCGTTCAGAGTAACTTATTCTGTACTGTAAATTTTGAAAAAAGCCGCTTATGCGGCTTTTTTATGGAGTAATTATGCAACTATTTGGTTCTGTTACCTCGCCTTATGTACGCCGTATTAGAATATGGGCGCTGGAAAATAACTGTGATTTAGAGTTTATTAATCTGGATATTTTTTCAGCGCAAGATCGCCCAACTATGGTGAGCAAAAACCCAGCACGCAAAATCCCTATTCTCGTAGATGGCAATTTAACCCTTAGTGATTCAAACTCAATACTGCGTTATTTACTTGAAAAAACAGCACAGCCAAAATTAACTTGGCCGCAAGAGCACTTACTTACCACTATTAATGCCTGTAATGACTCTTTAGTGGAAATGCTTTTATGCCAGCGCTCTGGTTTTGATACGCAAAGTGATGCGTTATTTTTTAATTTGCAAAACGAACGTATTGTTGAAACATTACACTTTTTAAATGATCATTTAACTGATGATGAATTTAAAGGCTGTGAATACCTCAACATCAGTTTATACTGCCTGCTTGATTGGATTTGCTTTCGTGAACTAACCGACATTAGTCAGCATTCAGCGCTTGTTGCTTTTTATGAGCAATATGGCCAACGCCAAGCAGCAATAAATACCAGTCCTAGTCATTAATTTAAAAAGGTAAACACATGAGCGATATCGAGATTGAATCAGAACTAGTCAACTTTGTTGAAAAAGTACGTATGAGCGAAGTAATTTGGGCACTAGGTGCAGAAGATAATGGCTTTGTAGTGTGTGATTCAAATCAATTTGACGAGACTGACGTATTACTACTTTGGGAAAGCGAAGCGGCTGCTAAAGCTCAGTGTAAAGACGAGTGGAAAGAGTACAGCCCAGTAGAAATTGGCCTTGATGAATTTTTAGATGAATGGGTTGAAGACCTAAACGAAGACAATGCTTTAGTTGGCCTTAACTGGAATGACGACCAAGTATGCGTAGAAATTGAACCAGTAGGTTTAGCACGCGCATTAAGTGAATAATTCACTATAGCTTAATTAATAAAGCATAAAAAAAGCCAACTGCATTCGTGCTAGTTGGCTTTTTTGTTTTAATTAATTAGGTATAAGTATTTATACCCAAAACATACTCGCATCTTGCTATGTTTTGGGTATAAAATGTATTTTGTCATTATTTTCAAGGTACACCGTTGAAAACCCATCTTGGTCGCCGTCCTTTTTCAGCTATGGAGCTGCACACACTTTACACTGGCTATATTTATGGCGATATGCGCGTGGTGCGTGAACAAGCAAAACATTGGCATTTTTGGTTGCCATTAATTGCTTACTATACGGGCGCTTATAGTGACGAAATAGGCTGTTTAACACTTGATGACTTAACTGTTGAGCAAAATATTTTATGTTTTAGTTTTCATACCCACGGAAAAATAAAACCGCGACTTATTCCTGTACATCAAGCGCTAATTAATGCTGGCTTTAACGACTATTTAGCATTTATAAAAAGCCAAAACCAACAGCGATTAATGTTCGACTTGCCAGCTAAAACCGGTCGCTACAGCGAAAAAGTTCGCATTTGGTTTAGCGGCGAAGGCGAGCGCGCTGGTTACTTACAAAAATGTGCAATTCCAAACATTGACCAACTCGGAATGAAAACCGCTATAAGTAGCCTGCGGCTTAACTTTGAGCAGCAAGTACGTATTTATGCACTGCAAGCCAACTCTAAAGACGCGTTTAATTATTTAATGGGCTTTAACGAATACCCACACCCAAATTATAGCAATGTAGCAGTGTTAAATAGCATAATTGGGCAAATTCGCGTTATTAACTCACAACTGCATTGGCAGCGCTTTATCAATCGCGATAGTCACTGACAAACTTTGTTACTCTTTACTCGTCCAAATCCGGGGTTATTCGATTACTCCATAAAAGAAAGCTGCTAGGATATCCGCATATAATACCGTTTCTATTGAGGTAGCGTGGTAACGCTGTCTGCTTTAGTCATTTATAACAATAATAAACTAGGGATACTATGTTTCTTAAAAGCCTCTTAACCGTAAGTGTTGCATTCGCGATGAACGCAGCAAATGCTAACGAATTCGTAATTGAAAAACTCGCAAAACCAAGCAGTCAATCAGTGTCGTTAACACTCGATCCAAGCCAAGATACCTTTACTGGAATGACTGAAATTATTTTAGAAGTACTCAAGCCAACTAACTACATAGAACTAAACGGCGTGGCTTACGCAACTAAAATGGCACAATTACTTGGCGAGCAAAATTGTGACTTAAACAGCGAAATGCTCAAAACCGGTAAAGTAAAATTTAGCTGTGATGAGCAAATTCAGCCGGGTAAATACACCTTAAAAATTGATTTTTCAGCGCCATATAATCGCCAAAGTGTTGGGCTATATAAAACCTTAGATCAAGGTACACCTTACTTATTTACTCAGTTTGAAATGAGTGATGCGCGCCGTGCATTTCCGGTGTTTGACGAGCCAAGCTACAAAATTCCATTTCAGCTCACTATTACCGCGCCTACCTCACAAAAAGTATATGCCAATACACCTGAGCTTAAAACTACAGTAAATGGCGACATGACCACCCACTTTTTTGATAAAACACCGCCTATTCCTTCTTATTTAGTAGCAATGGCTGTGGGCCCTTTTGAAGAGCTTAATGTTGAAGGTATGTCGGTGCCAGGGCGCGTAATTACCCCACAAGGTAAAATTCATTTAGCCCAGTACGCAAAAGAAAACATGCCAAAAGTACTAGGCGCACTTGAGGCGTATTTTGGTATTCCTTATGTGTATCAAAAACTAGATTCGGTGGCTGTACCTGAATTTCCGTTTGGTGCCATGGAAAACTCAGGACTTGTAACCTACCGAGAAGATATTTTATTGGTTGATTTAGCTGCCGCTACGCGCAGTAAAAAACAACGCAATGTGTCTATTATTGCTCACGAACTTGCACACCAATGGTACGGTAACTTAGTCACTATGAAGTGGTGGAACGATTTATGGTTAAACGAAGCGTTTGCTAGTTGGATGGCGGCAAAAATTACCAAGCAACTAAACCCTGAATTTGAATCGCACCTAGATTTACCACAAAATAACGTTATGCCACTTGATGCGCGTTTGAGTACTAAACCAATTCGTAAACCAATTAAAACCGAAGCCGATATTATGGATGGTTTAGGCCTTGCTTATAGCAAGGGTAGCTCGGTACTTGCTATGGTTGAAAACTGGATAGGTGAAGAGGCCTTTCAAAAAGGTATTCAAAATTACTTAAAAGAATTTTCCTATAAAAATGCCGAAGCTGCCGATTTATGGCAAGCACTTGGCAAAGCTTCTAATAAAGATGTAGCGAGTGTTTTAAAATCGTTTATTGAGCAATCTTCCTACCCACTGATTAAAGTAGCTCAGCAAGGTAGTAAAATAACTATATCGCAAAGTCGCTTTGTAAATGCCGGTGTTGATGCGCCTGAGCAATTATGGAATGTGCCTGTTGCAATTAAATATGGCGCGGGCGATAAAGTAAAAACAGCGAACGTATTACTTAATAAACAAAGCCAAACGCTAGATTTAGATTTTGCACCCGAGTGGATTTATCCCGATCAAGGCGCATTGGGTTATTACCGCTGGGTGATGGACGATGCACAGTTTAGTGCGCTTATCGACAATGCTGCTGACAAGCTAGATGACCGCGAACGTTTAGCGTTATTATCTGCTACCGATGCACTACTTGATGCTGGTGTTATATCGGCCGCTAAGTTAATGCAAACGCTTGAAGTATTTATAAGCGACAGCCACCCTCGCGTTGCTAATACCGCGCTGGGCTATTTAGTATCGCAACAACGCACCTTTAAAGACGATAGCAATAAAGACTTATGGCCTAAATTTATTCGTGGTGCAGTAACCCCTGCGGCTAAAAAATATGGCTTAGAGGCAAAAGTAGGTGAAGATGGCGCTATTTCACAACTTCGAGCTGCGGTTGTATCGCGTTTAGGTTTTGATGGCGAAGATCAAAATGTGATCAATAAAGCAAAACAGCAAACTCAGGTTTATTTAAACGATCCACAAAAAGTAGACCCGTACTTAGCAGGTACTTATTTAACTTTAGCTGCTTTTAACGGCGATAAAGCGTTGCTTGATCAATTTATGGCAACCTTTAAAACCACCAAAGATCCACAAGTACGTACTAATATGCTCTCGGCTATGGGCTACTTTGCAAAACCTGCACTGCAAAAAGCAGTATTGGCTTACAGCTTAACAGATGAAGTAACCGCATCCGACATGCGCACTATTTTAGCAGGACAAAGCTATACTGATGAGCGCCAAGCGCTGTTTATTGACTGGGTTTACAGTAATTACGATAAAGTAACAGCAAGCTTACCGCCGTTTTTTATCCCTAACCTACCGTATTTTACAACTGCAAATTGTGATGCAAATAGCTTTGCCACAACACAAAGCTTCTTTAATACTAAGTTAGCTGAAATACCAGGTTACGCTCGTACTTTAAGTAAACTAGAAGAAAGCACTAATGATTGTATTGCACTGAAAAATCGTGAGCTTGAATCGGTTAATAACTTCTTAAAAGGTAAGTAGCTATATTAGGGTTCTAGGTTTTATTTTAGAGCCTAGAGCTGATAACAAAACCAAGCTTCGTAGCTAATAATTTACTGCGAGCTTGGTTTGTTTTTTACTAATACCTAGCATTTTGCGCTGTGGTGTTAAATTTACCAGGCTTTAAAAAAGCGCGGTATACTGCCTTGCCTACTTATAACCTAAACCCAGCTTGGCCGATATTTTGTTAAATCTGAAGCCTGAAAGCTGATTTATAAACCTTTACTATTACCCACCTAAAATCATCGTTAGTTTAGCAATAAAATCTTTTGCTGCTTGCTCAGAGTTTATTTTAAACGCGACACCATAATGAATCGGCTGTGCACTTTTATAAATGCGCGTAGGAAAACGCGTCATTTCGCTACTATGAAAATAACCCTGAGTACGCACTACCCCATCAATATCGGTAAAATCATCACTAAACACTTCAAATGCTGGGCGAATTATAATTTTACCTTTGCCGCCTTCACTGTGCGTGTAAAACGCTTCTTTTGAATTAACTAACATGTATTCGGCAATATTCTTTATTTTAAAATTACTTCTACACTCTAATTTAATTAGCTGCTCAGTAAGCTCGTCTGCACTATAAGCCACGTTGTAATCCCTATTAGTTAAATTTGCGCATAACCTTAACGCATACGCATTATAAAGTCTGAAATTTATTTAAATTAGTCCTCAGCTACATCACAAACAAAAGCAAGTTTGTCGTTGTTATAACTCATACGGGTAATATTGGTATGGCAATAGGGTGTTAAATCCAGCCATTGCGATACAGTGTTATTGCCACTAAGGTTACGTTGGTAAACACGGTTGTTAAGCGCATAAGCCAGCGTACTGTCGTCTTTTAAGATAAAGTCTTGTACTTGTAGCGGCAATCTAAGTAAGTTTTCTACCTGCTTAGTTTGTGGATTAAAACGCGCTACAATATGTTGCTCATTTTGGGTGTAACTAAATATAAACTGCGCCATTGTATGATTGTAAATAAGCGTACGACCAATGTTTTTTGCCACAACTTGCCCTTTTGCCGCTGCAACCAAGCTATATTGTAATGTATGTGGCTCACCTAAAATAAACATTACTAAATCGTTATTTATACCCCATGCGTGATATCCCACTGGCTCTATCCAGTCAAAAATACGACTTGCTGCAACTTCGCTATCAAGCGGATATTGCCATAGCTTTTGCTTGCCATTGGCCTCTACCACAATTGCCGATAAGCTTTGTTTATTTGGCATTACGGTTGGTGAGTATTCGCTTACTGGCGTATTGGTTATATTAATAATTTGTTTTGTTGCAAAGTCGTAGTAAGCAATATCGGTTTGGCTTTGCTCAATACTTAATACTTCATGGGTAAAGTAAACACCATTATTGTGTATATGAGGCTGATTATTATAACTATCACTGTCGCTCACAATAGTAACTTGCAGGCCATAAGGAGTATTTAAATCGGCTAATAATACTTGGCTTTTGGGCATACTTGCCTGTGCTACTGAGAGCGTTAAAGCGCTTATTGAAAACAACCCTAGTAGTGGTTTTAAAAATTTCATGCTCTATCTCGTTTTATTTTTAAGCACCCCATGATAACGTTATTTGCTGATTACGTCACTTGACCTAGACCAGCAACATCTTTATAACTAACCGGGTCTTATAAAAGAGAATTAATATGTCAGCTAAACATCCTATTATTGCAATAACCGGCTCTTCAGGTGCGGGGACAACTACCACCACGAATGCAATTAAACATATTTTTCGTAGCCTTAACATTAGTGCGGCTTTTATCGAAGGGGATAGCTTTCATCGTTACACTCGCCCTGAAATGGAAAAAAAAGTACGTGACGCGCAACAAGAAGGCAAACATATTAGCTACTTTGGCCGCGAAGCCAACGACTTTGGTTTACTAGAAACCCTATTTGATAGCTACGGTGAAACCGGCCAAGGTAAACTGCGTCGTTATTTACATACCTTTGACGAAGCGGTGCCTTACAACCAATTGCCCGGCACATTTACTCCGTGGCAAAACCTAGAGCAAAATACCGATTTATTATTTTACGAAGGATTGCATGGCGCTGTTGTAGATCAAGAGCACAATGTGGATGTAGCAAAACATGTAGATTTACTTATTGGTATGGTGCCCATTATCAACCTTGAGTGGATCCAAAAGCTGATCCGCGACACCTCTGATCGTGGTCACTCACGCGAAGCGGTAATGGGATCTATAGTGCGCAGTATGGACGATTATATTAACCATATTACTCCACAATTTTCACGCACCCATATTAACTTTCAACGAGTCCCTACCGTAGATACCTCTAACCCGTTCAGCGCAAAAGACATTCCATCACTCGATGAAAGCTTTGTGGTGATCCGCTTTAGGGGCATTGAAGATGTCGATTTTCCGTACTATTTACAGATGATCCAAGGTAGCTTTATGTCGCGTATTAATACCTTGGTAGTGCCTGGCGGTAAAATGGGCTTGGCAATGGAGTTGGTACTTACCCCACTCATTAAAGATATTATTTTAAAAAAACGAGCATTAGAAAACCTAGCACCACTGGATTTACCTATTTGATATTGGATAACCCACAGCCCTTTTTTGTTAAAGCCAACTCACGTACACTGCTGATTTTGCTTAAAGTGAGATCAGCATGTCGCAACCATTAAAAGTTATTGTGGGCTCTAAAAACCCAGTAAAAATAAATGCTGCTAAGTGCATTTTTAGCATATATTTTCCAGAGCGTGACATTGACTGCCAAGGTGTAAATGCTCCCTCGGGTGTGCCTGATCAACCTATTGGTGAAGAGCAAACTCGCATTGGCGCACAAAACCGAGTGAATTACTGCAAAGAGCACTACCAAGCCCACTATTATGTGGCCATGGAAGGCGGTGCAGAGCAATTTAGTTACGGTGCCGCAACCTTTGCCTATGTAGTTATCGATAACGCGGTAAATCAAGTTGTAGGACGCAGTAGCAACCTACCTTTGCCGCAAATACTGTATAACGCATTACTTAATGGTGCAGAGCTTGGCGATGTTATGGATAAGACTTTTAATACCACCAATATAAAGCAGCAAGGCGGCGCTATTGGTTTACTCACTAATAACCACGCCACCCGCGAAAGTACCTATACTCAGGCACTTACTTTGGCCATGGCACCTTTTTTACATTCAGCGCTTTATTGCCAAACAAATTAATTTTAGGAAGTTTAATGAAATACAGTTACGTGCTGTTTGATGCAGACGAAACCTTGTTTAGATTTGATATTTTAGCGGGCATGACTCGCATGTTTAAAACATATAACGTAGATTTTAGCCAAGCCGACTATCTTCATTATCAAAAAACCAATAAGCAACTATGGGTTGATTACCAAAATGGCGACATTAGTGCCGACTACTTGCAGGTTACTCGCTTTAGCGAATGGGCTACTAAACTAAATGTGCCAGCAAAAGAGCTTAATGATGCATTTTTAGATGCTATGGCAGAAATATGCGAGCCGCTACCCGGTGCCATAGAGCTGTTAAATAAACTTAAGCCCCACGCTAAGTTAGGTATTATTACTAATGGTTTTGCACGTTTACAAACCGTGCGCCTTGAGCATACTGGTTTAAAAGATATGTTTGAATGGTTAGTCATTTCTGAATTAGTGGGCATAGCTAAGCCTAATAAAGCTATTTTTGACCATACCTTTGAATTAATGGGTAACCCAGATAAAAGCCAAATATTAATGGTTGGCGATACTGCCACAAGCGATATTTTAGGCGGTAATAATGCGGGGATTGATACCTGCTGGTTACAACACCCAAACGAGCAGTTGCCCGAGGGTATAAAGCCTACCTATACCGTTACTCATTTGAAGCAGTTACAAAGTATTTTAGAGCTGTAGGTAGCTACGCACTTAAAGTATTTTCAATAGGCAAAAAAAATGACGCTAATTAGCGTCATTTTTTATAACTGTGTGAGCAATAAATTAGGCTGGCGCTAATTCAAGGCCGGGTGCAGGCATCGTTACAGGCGTTTCAAAGGTTGCCCACTCCCATGCTGACTCAGTAGCCATTAATTTACGTAGTAATTTATTATTTAAATCGTGACCCGATTTAAATGCAGTTACTTTACCTAAAATGTTATGACCTGTCATAAACATGTCACCAACACAGTCTAATATCTTATGCTTAACAAACTCATCGCTGTAGCGTAAACCGTTTGGATTTAACACTTTAAACTCATCAAGTACTACTGCGCTATCCATGCTGCCACCTAATGCTAGGTTGTTAGCATGCATATATTCAATGTCTTTCATAAAACCAAAAGTACGTGCACGGCTAATTTCTTCAATAAAGCTTTTCGTCGTAATATCTAAACCAATACGTTGGCGACTTTCATTGATAGCTGGGTGATCAAAGGCAATTTCAAAGTCGATATGAAAACCGTCATACGGTTCTAACTCGGCCCATTTATCGCCTTCTTCAATACGTACTTTTTCTTTAATACGAATAAAGCGTTTTGCTGCATTTTGCTCTTCAATACCGCCTTTTTGTAACAAATAAATGAATGGTAATGCACTACCATCCATTATTGGCACTTCTGAGCTATCTAATTCTACAATTAGATTATCAATACCCATTGCAGCAACAGCGGCAATAAGATGCTCAGTAGTTGATAAGCGAACACCATCTTTGTTAATTAAACAGGTACATAATTGCGTATCACCAACGGCTTCAGGTGTTGTTTCAAAATCAACAACCGGATCAAGGTCGACACGACGAAATACAATCCCAGTATTTGCGCTCGCAGGTCGGAGAGTTATTGTGACCTTCTCACCTTTATGAAGTCCAATTCCTATGGCTTTGACTACTTGTGCAATCGTTCGCTGTTTAATCATAGGTTCGCTCACTTAAATTCAGTTACAGTTAGACGGCGGATACTAACATAAATACGCCGCAATTGCAATATTCGTTCACATTTCAAACGAAATACTGTTTATATTAATCAGCTTGTTTACGTAAAAAAGCAGGAATATCAAAATAATCTCCGCCTTCTGACTTATCTGATTTTTTGTTACTTGGCGCTGCAGCACTCGTTGTGCTTTTGTTAGCACTAGATGAAGTTGTTTTTTCGTCACTTTCAACTTGCGTCTTTGCTGTGTTTTCTTCAGCGCTTGTGCCTTGGCTTGCAAAGCTTGGTACGTACATGCTGCTACTTTGGTTTGAAGTGCTGGCTACATCAGAACCTGATGCTTTTTTAAAGCCATTATCAACAATGCCAAACTGCGGACGACGATCGCCACCTAAGCCAGTTGCAACTACAGTTACACGTAATTCATCGGTCATTTCAGGGTCAATTACTGCACCTACAACCACAGTAGCGTTTTCTGATGCCAATGCTTTTACGTGGTTACCAACGATCTCAAATTCTTCAATCGCAATGTCCATACCCGCAGTAATATTAACCAAGATACCTTTAGCACCAGTTAAATCTACGTCTTCAAGTAATGGGCTTGAGATAGCCGCTTCTGCTGCTTCTTGTGCACGATCAGGACCTGATGCAGACGCTGTACCCATCATTGCAGGACCCATTGCTGACATTACTGTACGTACGTCGGCGAAATCCACGTTGATCAGACCAGAGCGAGTAATTAACTCTGCAATACCCTGAACCGCACCAAATAATACGTCGTTAGCTTTAGCGAAGGCATCTAAAAGTGTAGTCCCTTTTCCTAAAACTTTAAGCAGTTTATTGTTTGGAATTGTAATAAGTGAATCTACAATTTCTGACAATTCATTAATGCCTTGTTCAGCAGCTGCAGCTCGCTTTTTACCTTCAAAGTCAAAAGGACGTGTAACTACTGCTACGGTTAAAATACCAAGCTCTTTTGCAATTTTTGCCACTACAGGCGCTGCACCAGTACCAGTACCGCCGCCCATACCTGCTGCAATAAATACCATGTCGGCACCTTCAAGGCTGGCACGAATTGTATCAGCATCTTCTTCAGCTGATTGACGACCTATTTCAGGGTTTGCACCGGCTCCTAACCCTGAGGTTATTTGCGTGCCTAATTGTACAGTAACGTGCGCTGCTGAGTTACGTAATGCTTGTGCGTCTGTATTAGCAGCAATAAAGCATACGCCTTCAATTTGCTGTTTTACCATGTGCTCAACAGCGTTACCGCCGCCGCCGCCCACGCCAATTACTTTTATTACAGCTTCTTCGCTATGTTGTTCCATCATATCAAACATGTTTACTCTCCGACTTGAGTACTAAAACTCGCCTTGGAACCACTTAGTAATGCGGCTCCATAAATTATTATTCCCTTCTGCTTTCAACTTTTGTGCATTCATTGATTGCATGGTACGCCCGTATTGTAACAAACCAACAGCGGTTGCGTACGAAGGATCGTCCACATAGTCTGTCAAACCAACTATCCCAATTGGTTTGCCTATTCTTACCGGCATTTGGAAAATATCTTCTGCTACTTCCATTGCGCCGGCCATTTTAGCAGTTCCGCCTGTGATAACGAGACCTGCTGCAATTTGGTCTTCTAACCCTGAGCGACGAATTTCTTCCATCGCTAATTCAAATAATTCTCTAAATCTTGGCTCTACCACTTCCGATAATGTATGACGCGACATTAATCTAGCTGGGCGTCCGCCTACACTCGGTACTTCTATGGTGTCTTCATTACTGGCCATTTGGCTACTAGCACAGGCGTATTGTACTTTGAGTGCCTCTGCATGTGATATAGGTGTGCGAAATATTTTTGCTATATCGCCAGTTACTTGGTTACCCGCCACCGGAATAACCGCTGAGTGACGCAGTGCACCATTAATGTATATAGTGATATCCATAGTGCCACCACCAATATCAAGTACTGCTACTCCCAGCTCTTTTTCATCATCGGTCAGTACCGAGTAACATGAGGCAAGTGCAGTAAAAATAAGCTGGTCAACTTCAAGCCCACAACGCTGTACACATTTTTCGATATTTTTTGCCATATCGTTTGAGCACGTAATAATGTGAGCACGTGCTTCCATACGTACGCCGCTCATACCGAGTGGATTTTTAATCCCCTCTTGCATGTCGATACTGTATTCTTGTGGTAACGCATGTAGCATTTTACGCTCTGCTGAAATAGGCACTGAGCGGGCAATATGAATCACATTTTCAATGTCTTCATCGGTTACTTCGGTGTTGTTAATTGCTACTACACCGCTTTCGTTTTGGCATTGTATATGCTTGCCAGAGATACCAAGGTACACTGAGCTAATACGACAATCAGCCATCAATTCGGCTTCGTCTATGGCTCGGCGAATAGACTCAGATACTAAGTTTAAATCGTTTACGCCGCCTTTATCCATACCTCGGGATATTTGCGTGCCTACACCAACAATACTGAGTTTGTTGTCTGCGGTGATTTCACCTACCGTTGCAATCACTTTTGAGGTGCCAACGTCTAATCCAATCACTAGGTTTCTTTCTGCTGACTTAGTCATGCCTTACTCTTATTTTGTAATTGTTCTTCTTGCAATGGCTTAAAGCTGACTGCAAGGCCAGTATCGTAGCGTAAATCGATTGCATCTATTTGAGCATCTGCACGCTTTTCCATGCGTGGATAAACGTCTATAAAACGCTGTACACGCTTAGCTTTGTCTTTGCGCCCTAAATTTAAGCGCACTCCATTATCTAGCCACAACTGCCATGAGAAACGCTCCGATAACGCTAAACTTTTTAACGTTAATGCGTTTACTTTTAGCATTTCGTCAAATTGCTGAAACGCAATCCATGCTTCTTGCTCACTGCCCTCTGGGCCATATAGTTGAGGTAAGTTTTTACTTAACTTATTACTTTTAGCTTCAAATGCATCGCCGTTTTGATTAAGTAACAAGTCACTATTCCAATGCGCAACAGCGCGGTGCTCAACTACATAAACTTGCAGTGTGTCGGGCCATTGTTTACGCACCGATACACTTGCCACCCAAGGTAAATCTTGTACCAATTGCTGTACATGCTTTACATTAAGGTCAAAAAAGCTAGTTAAATCTGCTTTTTTAATCGCCCTAATAATAGCGATTTCGTCGGTATATTTAGGATTACCCTGCACCATTAAGTGTTTAATTTGGGCATCTTTATTTTCTACCAACCAATCCGATACACCTGTAGTAATTTGCACTAAGCCGATTACCACAGCTAGAAAAAAACTCACCCCAAAAATTAGCGACCAGTTAAGTTGCTGTTTGATTTGTAGCGTTTTTTCTAAAAGGGGATGCATATTAAAGTGTTTGCTCCAAAATGCGAACAACTAATTGCTCAAAACTTGCACCATGTGCTTTTGCCGCCATAGGTACAAGCGACTTTTCGGTCATACCGGGTACTGTATTTACTTCTAATAAGTAAAAATCACCTTGCTGATCTTGCATTGCATCTACGCGTCCCCAGCCGCTAGCACCTACTAAATCAAATGCATCGAGTGCCATTGCTTGTAAATGCTCGGTATCTGCAGGCGATAAATCTGCCGGGCAATGATACTGCGTGGTGGTTGCCTGATATTTAGCTTGGTAATCATAAAAACCATTGGGGGTTGTCATTTCGATTACTGGCAACACTTCATCGCCTAATACCGTTATGGTAAATTCGCGGCCACTGATCCACTGTTCAACTAGCACTTGGCTATCAAACTTAAACGCATTACTCAGTGCATCTTCAAGCTCTTGTGGCGTGCTTGCTTGTGCCATACCAATACTTGAGCCTTCGTGTGACGGCTTTACCATCACTTTTTTAAATTGCTGCATTATTGCCGCTGCATCAAAGCCTTTTTTGGCATCAACCACGGTATAAGGAGCGGTACTTAACCCTGCCGATTTAAATAAATGCTTACAACGCACTTTATCCATAGCCAGCGCTGAGCCTAGTACGTTACTGCCAGTATACGGCAGGTTCATAAATTCAAGCGCACCTTGCACTGTACCGTCTTCGCCACCACGACCATGCAGTGCAATGAACACTCTATCAATTGCTAACTCATTTAGCTCCCATAACGGGCGCTCTTTTGGGTCAAAGGCAATGGCGTTTATGCCATGATTTTGCAATGCATTTAATACCGCTTGTCCTGATCTTAATGACACTTCACGCTCTGCTGAGTTACCCCCTAACAGCACCGCTACTTTACCAAACTGCGTATTTAACTGTGTCATACTTCACCTTGTTTAAGTTTTTCTATCGACATACCCGTAGCGGCTAAGGTTTTTACTAATTGCCCTATGTTGCCAGCCCCTTGGGTTAATACTAAATCGTTATTTTGTAAGCAATCAGCTAATACGCTTGCCAACTCTGCGCTATTAGCTACGTGGCGGGGCTCTTTACCGCGCTGGCGTAAACTACGGCATAAGCTTTTACTATCTGCGCCTACAATTGGCTCTTCGCCAGCACTGTATACATCGAGTAGTAACAACTGATCAACCTCGGCTAATACCTTTACAAAATCCTCGTACAAGTCGCGAGTACGAGTAAAGCGATGAGGTTGATACACCATAACTAAACGCTTATCTGGCCAGCCTTCACGAGCAGCGGTAATAGTGGCGGCCACTTCTGACGGATGATGCCCATAATCGTCAACTAACATTACGCTGCCACGTTCGTTTTCAAATTCACCGTAGTGCTGAAAACGTCGGCCAATACCTTCAAATTTTTGCAATGCTTCTAAAATAGCGAAATTAGCAATATTTTGATCTTTTGCTACCGCTATAGCTGCAGTGGCATTAAGTGCATTATGCTTGCCTGGCATATTTAGCGTTGCGGTTAAGCTCTCGCCTTGTTTATTGGTTACCGTAAACTTGCACGTGTTTGCCGACTGGCTAAAGTCGCTCATGCGATAATCCGCATCGCTCGACTCGCCATAAGTAATCACTGGGCGACCAAAACGCGGTATAAGCTCGCTCGCGACTTCAGAGTCAATACACACTACAGCTAAGCCATAAAACGGCAGGTTATGAATAAAGTCCACATAAGTGTCTTTCATTTTTTCTAGGCTGCCGCCATAGGTTTCCATGTGATCTTCTTCAATATTAGTGATCACCGATACCATTGGCTGTAAGTGTAAAAATGAGGCATCGCTTTCATCCGCTTCGGCGATTAAAAAGTCGCTTTTACCTACTTTTGCATTGCTGCCGGCACTATTTAACAAGCCACCAATTATAAATGTTGGATCAAGGCCAGCTTGTGCATAAATACTGGCAATTAAACTGGTTGTTGTAGTTTTACCGTGTGTACCCGCAATAGCTATACCGTGGCGAAAGCGCATTAGCTCAGCGAGCATTTCGGCGCGGCGTACCACAGGTACTCTTGCGACCTTTGCGGCTATAATTTCTGGATTTGTTTCATCAATAGCACTGGAAACAACCACTACATTGGCATCTTTTACGTTATTTTCGTGATGCCCAATAAACACCTCTGCACCGGCTTTAATTAACCTGTCTGTCATAGCGCTGTGCGCAATGTCTGAACCGGTAATCCTATAACCTTCAAACGCGAGTACTTCGGCAATGCCGCCCATGCCTGCGCCGCCAATACCAACAAAGTGGATGGTTTCAATGCGACGCATTGCTGGTCGTGTATATTGCTCTCTTATTGACGTTTGTTTCACTTATGCTCTCTTATTGGTTACTTGCTCACAGTGCATAGCTACGCTTGCTGTGGCATCTAAAATGGCTTGCTGTTTTGCATTTGCCGCCATTTCTTTAATTAATGAAGGTTTAGCTAAATATGGGCTTAAAAGCGCAACAATTGATTGTTGATTAAACTGCCCTTGTGGCATTAGTAATGCACCATTTGCCACAACTAAATACTGTGCGTTAGCTGTTTGATGGTCGTCCACCGCATGCGGAAAAGGAACAAACACTGCCATTTTACCAGCAGCGGCAATTTCACTCACAGTGAGCGCGCCCGAGCGGCAAATAACAATATCAGCCCAGCCGTAAGCTGTGTCTATATCATCTATAAATTCAGCTACTTTTGTATTTTCAGTGCTAAATTTATGCGACTTATAAGCAGCTTCAACACTGCCTAAGTGCCCTTTACCCGTTTGGTGCCAAACACTTATAGCATTGGTATTACCCAGCTCTGCAAACGCAGCAGGCAAAGTTGTATTAAGTACTTGCGCTCCTAATGAGCCGCCTACCACTAAAATATTAATTGGGCTTGATACTTCTCGCACTGCAATATTTGCCACGCTTTCTCGCACTGGATTACCAACTAACTCGGCTTGCCCTGTAGCAAATGCACTTGGAAAAGCCGCCAATACCCGATTAGCAAACTTAGCAAGCCACTTATTGCTCATACCGGCAATGGCATTTTGCTCATGGATCACCAGCGGAATACCTAAACTTTTAGCTGCAATACCTGTTGGGCCAGTTACATAACCGCCCATAGCGAGTACCACATCGGGCTTTTCGCTTTTCAATACTTTACGCGCTTGTAATATTGCATTAAGCACCATGAATGGGGCTTTAATAAGACGCTTTATTCCGTTACCACGTACGCCTTTTACATTAATAAAATTGATATCAATATTATGCTTAGGAACAACCGTTGCTTCCATTCTATCGGGAGTGCCTATCCAACTTACTTGCCAGCCTTGCTGCTTTAAGTAGTCGGCCACAGCAATACCCGGAAATATATGTCCGCCAGTACCACCGGCAACTACAACACACTTTTTACTCATCGCTTAGCTCCACCTGACGTGGCTTGTTTGGTCGCCATTTTAGTTTCAAAATCAACACGTAATAAAATACCAGCAGCAATTGTCATCATGAGTAAACTCGACCCACCGTAAGAAATAAACGGCAGTGTTAACCCTTTAGTAGGTAAAATACCCGCACTTGCGCCTACGTTCACCATGGTTTGAAAAGCAAACCAAATACCTATTGCCAACGCTAAATAGCCTTCGTATTCTTTACCATTTTTAAGCGCATTTTGGCCAATTAGTAAGGCTCTAAACACTAAGGTGCCTAATACTATTAATATGCTCGATACACCAACAAAACCAAGCTCTTCGGCTATTACCGCAAAAATAAAATCGGTATGCGCCTCGGGTAAGTATTGTAGCTTTTGTACGCTGTTACCTAGGCCTTGGCCAAACCAATCACCTTGACTGTAAGCCATTAACGATTGCACTAACTGATACCCTTTGCCAAATGGATCGTCCCACGGTTCTAAAAAGCCAATAACCCGCGCCATACGGTATGGTTCTAGCACTATTAGCCCGATAACCAAGGCAACACCGGTTAGAATTAATACAAAAAACTGCCAAAGTTTGGCTCCAGCTAAAAACAATAAACCCACGGTAGTTACAAACATAACGACCACAGTACCTAAGTCAGGCTGCATTAAAATTAATCCTGCATAAGCCGCAAATACTAGTATTGGCTTAATAAAACCTTTTATGTTTTCTTGGACTTCGCTACGTTTACGCACCAAATAACCTGATATATAACTAAAAAAGAATAGCTTAGCCAGCTCAGATGCCTGAATGTTAAACGGCCCTATGGGTATCCAACGAGTTGAACCGTTTACTTCTCGGCCAACAATAAGCACTATAAGTAATAAGCCTAAACCCACTAACAACAAGTACGGATTCGCTTTTTTCCACCAGCTCATAGGCACTGAAGTGGTGATCCAAAATAAACAAAACGACAAAGCTAAAAATATACCGTGCCGAATAGTAAAATGATAAATATTACCAAATAATCTGTCTGCTGTAGGCATAGATGCACTGGTAACCATGACAAAACCCACCCCCATTAACATCAGCATGCAATACAATAATGGTACATCGTAGAGCTGCGCCGAAGGCTTGGGCGTTAGTGCTTCTTTAATATCGGCAAAGGCCATCATGGCTGTTCCGCCATAACACATTGTATAAAGTCATCGCCGCGTTGCATGTAGTTATTGTACATATCAATACTGGCACAAGCTGGGGCAAGTAACACAATATTACCGGGCTCGCTTAATTGCTTAGCCAGTGTTACCGCTTCGCTCATATTATTGGTTAAATGGCTTTTATTGGTTAATGCCATTAAATCTTTGGCATCTTTTCCAAAGCAAATTAGCGCTTTAACATGCTGCTGTAAGTAAGGTGTAAGGGCGTTTAAATCGGCCCCTTTTGCATCCCCACCAGCAATAACTATTAATTGTTGACCATTAGTTGCAAGGCTATCTATTGCAGCAATAGTAGCCCCCACATTAGTGGCTTTAGAGTCATTAAAGTATTTAACTCCAGCACGTTCAGCAACAAACTGACAGCGGTGTGCAAGGCCATTGAATTGGCTAAATGCTGTACTGTATTGTGTTTTACTAATATTAAACGGGCTAAGTAGCGCCATTACCGCAAGAGCATTTAAAAAATTGTGCTTGCCTACTACTGCCAAGCTAGTTACTGGTAAAAAGGCTTTGTTAGCCTGCATAAAATATGTTTGTTGCTGATATTCGCCTAGGCTGTAATCGCCCTGGTTAGCACCAAAACTTAATTGGGATTTTGCTTTACTATGCGTGGCTTCGTCGTCTGCATTGGTTATCACTAAAGCTGCGTTATTATAAATACTCAGCTTGGAATCTATATAAGCTTGATAACTGGCGTAACGATCGAGGTGATCCTCTGAAACATTCAGCACGGTGGCGCTAATTGGCTGTAAACTTGTTGTGGTATCTAGCTGAAAACTAGACAACTCCAATACGTACACATCAACGTCGTTGTTACTTAAATCACTTTGTAGTAAATCAAGCACTGCGGTGCCAATGTTGCCACCTAATGCTGCTTTATAGCCAGCAGCAAGTAATACCTGCTGCGCCAGTGTGACTACTGTGGATTTACCATTAGATCCCGTAACAGCAACCACAGGTTTAGTATTGATGCGGGCAAACAACTCAACATCACCAATCACTTCAACGCCTGCGTTTATAGCTTTAGCAATTGCTGGAATTGTTAAGCTAAGGCCTGGGCTAATAATGATCATATCGCTGGCGCAAAGATCGGCACTGTCCAAATCACCAAAACGGGTAGTTAAGGTTGGCGTATTTTGTTTTAGCCAATCAATTCCCGGTGGGTTTATTCGGCTATCAACCACGGTTGGTGTTAAACCCTGAGACACTAAAAAACGCACAATGCCCAGACCGGTTACACCGAGTCCGAGCACTGTTATTTGTTTGTTTTTTATCTCACTTAAGTATCGCATTTATCGAATCTTTAACGTCGCAAGGCCAGCTAACACTAGCACGATTGAAATAATCCAAAAGCGCACAATAACCCGCGGCTCTGGCCAACCTTTTAATTCGTAATGATGATGGATAGGCGCCATTCTAAAAATTCGTTGCCCGCGTAATTTATACGAGCCTACTTGTAAAATAACCGACAAGGCTTCCATTACAAATACCCCCCCCATAATAATAAGCAGTAACTCTTGGCGAACTAATACGGCAATAATACCCAATGCACCGCCTAATGCTAATGAGCCTACATCGCCCATAAATACTTGCGCTGGGTAAGTGTTAAACCATAAAAAGCCCAGCCCTGCGCCTACTATTGCGGTACATACCACAACAAGCTCACTGGCCAGCGGTAAATATGGAATATGTAAGTAATTCGAAAAATTCACATTACCAGTTAAGTAAGCAATAATTGCCAGTGCTGCTGCCACTAAAATAGTGGGTACTATGGCAAGGCCATCAAGTCCATCGGTAAGGTTTACCGCGTTTGATGTTCCTACTAACGCAAAGTAGGTAATAACAATGTAAAACAAGCCTAGTTGCGGTAATACATCTTTAAAAAATGGTACAACTAACGAAGTTTCATTGGCTTGAGTGCTGGTAAAAAATAATGCACAAGCAACAACTAAGGCTATAACTGATTGCCAAAAATACTTCCACTTAGCAATTAAACCTTTAGGGTCTTTACGAATAACTTTTCGGTAGTCATCCACAAAGCCAACCACTCCTAACGAGCCAATAACAAATAACGTTGCCCAAACATATTTATTTGATAAATCGGCCCATAATAAGGTACTGGTAAAAATAGCCGCTAAAATCAGTAAGCCACCCATAGTAGGTGTTCCCGATTTTGATAAATGCGATTGTGGACCGTCATCGCGCACTGTTTGCCCTATTTGCATACGTTGCAAAGCGCGAATTAACTTAGGCCCTAAATAAAGCGACATCATTAATGCGGTTAAAATCCCTAAAATCGCACGTAGGGTTAAGTACGAAAAAACATTAAAGCCCGTGTAATATTGGGTTAAATACTCTGCCAGCCAAACTAACATTAAAATACTCCATTGATGGCTTGTTGCTGGCCATTAACTAAATCGGTTACTAAAAGCTCCATGCGAGAACTGCGTGATCCCTTCACGACTATGGTGGTTTTTTTATCTACTTTTTTAATACTTGTTTGAATTTGTTGCAGCATTTGCTCACGGTTTGAAAAGTGCCTATTTGGCAGGCCATACACATCACTGGCATAGCGACTTAATACACCTAAAGTAAACAGCTCATTGATGCCTTGCTCTAATGCATATTCGCCTACTTCTTGATGATATTGACGTGCTTCTTCGCCAAGTTCACCCATGTCGCCCAGTGCTAAAATACGATGCCCTTGCATGTCACTTAGTAAATCAATGGCGGCTTTAACCGATTTAACATTGGCGTTATAGGTATCATCAACCACAGTTAATAAGTCTGAAACATTAATTAAATTAACGCGGCCTTTTACATCTCCCATGGTTGCCAGCGCATTGGCTATATCCTCAAGGGTGACATCAAACTCACTGGTTAGTGCTGCTGCAATAAGTGCATTACTAATATTATGCTTACCTGGTAGCGCAAGCTTAACCGGTATTTGTGCGTTTTTAGTGCATAGGGTAAAGCTAGCGCGAGCATTTTCATCTAGGCTAATATTTTCAGCCCAAATATCGAGTTTTTCACTGCTCGAAAAACGCGTTACTTTACGGCCATCGAGTTTATCTAGCCAATATTGGCTAAACTCACTGTCGCAATTAACAATGGCAACGCCATCATCTTTAAGCCCATCAAAAATTTCGCCTTTGGCTTTAGCCACACCCATTAAGCTGCCAAAACCTTCTAAGTGAGCGGCGGCTACATTACATACCACAGCAACATCGGGTTTGGTCATAGCGGTGGTATAAGCAATTTCACCTAAATGATTTGCACCCAACTCTATAACGGCAAAACGGTGTTGCGGCTCTAAGCGTAACAAGGTTAGCGGTACGCCAATATCGTTATTAAAATTACCTTTAGTGGCTAGTACATCACCATGCACAGATAAAATTGCAGCGCACATTTCTTTTACAGTGGTTTTGCCAACGCTGCCAGTAATGGCAATAGTTTTAGGGGCTACTTGCGCCATTACTGCGCCGCCTATAATTCCCAATGCTAAACGGGTATCGGCAACTATAAACTGTGGAATATCAACATCAACTTTGTGCTGCACAATAACGCCAATCGCGCCATTTTGTTTTGCTTGGGCAATAAATTTATGACCATCAAAATTTGGCCCTTTTAGTGCTAAAAACACTTCACCACTGCAAATGCTGCGAGTATCTGTATTTATATTTAGCACTGGTTGATTATCACCTTGATAATCGGTTGCCAGCACGTTAGCTAGCCAATCAAAATCCATCGGGATCATGCTTGAGTCCCTCTTACTGCTTTTTTTAGTTGTTGTTGTACGTAACGGCGATCGCAAAAATCGATGCGCTGATCACCTATTATTTGATAGTCTTCATGGCCTTTACCAGCAATAAGAATAACCTCGTCTGCTTTGGCATTGCTTATAGCGTAACTAATAGCTGTTGCTCTATCGGCCTCTAAATAAGCTTTTGTTGGCTGCGCTAAACCTTGTGCTACATCGGCAATAATGGCGTCAGGATTTTCTGAACGTGGATTATCACTGGTAATAATAACCTTATCCGCATTTTGCTCTGCCGCTTGTGCCATTAATGCCCGCTTGCCTTTATCGCGGTCGCCACCACAACCAAATACACAACTTACTCCACCAGGTACATGCTGCTGTAATGCTTGCAGCGCAAGCGCAAGCGCCTCGGGTGTGTGAGCGTAATCAACAATACAGGTTGGCTTGCCTTTGGCGCTAAATGCTTGCATGCGTCCGGCTACCGGTTGCAATTGCGCACAGCCTGCAATTAATTGTGCTAGCGGATAACCTAGCCCCAATAAAGTTGCAAGTGCCGCAGTTAAATTATATAAATTAAATTCGCCAAATAACGGCGACTTTATAGCAATATCGCCCCAGCTTGTAGTTAATTGTGCTGCTATGCCTTGCGCTGAATAAGTAACGTCTGAAAAGTACACAAACTGTGCATTTTTAGGTGGTAAGTTTTTTCGCCCGTAACACACTAAACTGTTAAAGCTGTATTTTTCGAGCCACTGTTCTGTTTGTCCATCATCTTGATTAAGAACCACAAGTTCAGGCTCAAAGTCTTTAAACAACATTAGCTTAGCATCACCATAACGCGCCATGTCACCATGGTAGTCGAGGTGATCGCGCGATAAATTAGTAAATACCGCCGCTTTAAATTGACACTGTGCAACCCGCTGCTGTACTAATCCGTGGGATGACACTTCCATCGCCACTAGCTTGGTATTTTGCTGCTTTAAATCATTTAAAATTCGTTGTAAATCAACCGACGATGGCGTGGTATTTATTAGTGGTGTTAGATTATCTGGATGACCATAGCCTAAGGTGCCAATAATGGCCGACTGGCTGTTACAAAACTGCGCTAAATGAGCGATCATAGCCGTGGTGGTCGATTTACCGTTTGTACCTGTCACACCAATTAAATCAAGCATGTGGCTTGGCTGCTGGTAAAAGCGACTCGCCAGCTCAGGGAGCTTTTTAGTCAGCTCTGACACTAAGTAAAGTGGCTCAAAACTAGTTTCAAATTCGCATAATCTGTCGGCAATAATTGCAACCGCGCCATTTTCAATTGCCTTCGCAATAAATTGTCCGCCATCTAATTGATGACCTTTAATTGCCACAAATACATCACAGGGCGTTACTTCCCGGCTATCAAGGCGTAGGTGCCCTACCTGCTGCGAGGGGGCATCTATCTCTATATATTTTAAAATTGCTTTTAAATCACGCATCGTTCTCTTTACCTTTTACGTACGCTACCTCTTCCTTATCGGGCGCTACGTTTAATATTCTTAATGCGTTAGAGACGATTTCTGCAAATGCAGGGCCAGCAGTGGCACCTCCATAGTACACATCGCCGCCGGGTTCGTTAATCATCACTACCACTGCTAATCTAGGATTACTTGCAGGTGCAATACCGGCAAAGTAGCCTACATATTCGTCACCGTAGCCACCAACAGCTGCTTTTTTAGAAGTACCTGTTTTACCAGCAGCGCGATAACCATCTACGTTAATTCTGCGCGCTGTACCGTCTTTTTCAAATACACTTTCCATCATGTGTACAACCGCTTCTACGTCTTTTTGTTTAAAAACACGCTCCCCCTCAGGGATGTCATCTTGCTTTAAAATGGTTAATGGCCGATTAATTCCGCCTGCGCCTAACATGGTGTAAAAACGTGCCATTTGCGCGGTACTTACCGCAATAGCATAACCAAATGATAATGTAGCAATTTCGAAGTCAGACCAACGGCGATTTGGATAAAACAACCCACTGCTTTCACCCACCATACCGGTGCCAGAATCCGATCCAAATCCTACCTTTTGAAATAATCCCACTAAATAATCTTTGGGTACCAACTGAGTTACTTTAGCAACGCCCATATTTGAGGAATATTTTAAAATTTCGCGCAGCGTCATCTCACCGTGGTTACGGGTATCTTGTACTAAGCTGCCGCCTAATCGCATCCAACCTGGGTAGGTGTCAATGGTGTCATCGGCCTTAATTGCGCCGTAGTCTAGCCCAGCTAAAATGGCTAGAGGCTTAACGGTTGAACCTGGTTCAAACAAATCTGTAATAGCACGGTTACGGCGCTTATGCGGGGCAGCGTCATTTAAATTATTAGGATTAAACGATGGGCTATTTACCATAGCCAATACTTCGCCGGTTTTAACATCTACCACCATGGCAGAGCCAGATGTGGCTTTATAAGTAAGCACTGCCGATTTTAGCGCTTTGTAAGCAATACCTTGAATGCGCTGATCAATACTTAAGTGAATGCTTTCGGGCTCTACACGCTCTCGCTCGTCAAGTACTGCAACTTCACGGCCTTGGGCGTCTTTACGAATTGTACGACGGCCTTCTTCACCTGTAAGGGCATTTTCGTAAAGCTTTTCTATGCCTTCAATACCCTTACCATCAATATTTGTGAAGCCAATAATATGCGCAGTTACTTCGCCTGCGGGATAATAGCGTTTTGACTCGTCGAGTAAATGAATGCCTGGTAGGCGTAAATCACCAATGTAATTTGCCACTGCGGGGGTTACTTGACGCTTTAAATATACAAAGCGGCGCGTTGGATCGTTTAGCAAGCGTGAGTTTATTTTTTTAGGTTCTAAACGTAAAACATCGGCAAGCTCACGCCAGCGCAAATCGTTTTTATAATAAAGTGCAGTACGCTTATCTAGCTCAGCAGCATTTTCTGCTAATGCTTGGTGATCTTCACCATTTTTACGTGCTTGCCTTAGTACTTTAGATACCAATGATTTGTGCAGTGCTTTGGGGTCTGCATACACACTCACTACAGGTACACTTACCGCTAATTCTTTACCATTGCGGTCAAATATCATGCCTCGTTGTACATGCAGTTTTTCAACTCGCACCGTACGCTTATCGCTTTCTGAGCGGGCTTTATCTGGTTCTAATATTTGCAAATAAGCAGCACGGGCTACCAGTGTTACAAACACTAAAAACACCACTGCGCAAACTAAAGTAAAGCGCCATGTGATTAAATTATTAACCGGTTTTTTGCCGCGAGTTCTCATTGTAGTATTATCACCTGCTCATCTTGGCTGGTTGGCCGTTTCATTTTTAACTGCGATATAGCAACTTCTTCAATGCGTGCATGCTGAGAGTAAAACTCTTCTTCTACTAATAAGTAACGCCACTCTAAATCTAATTCGTCGCGTTGTTGCAGTAACGAGTCTTGCTCGATAAGTTGCCCTCGCGCAAGGTGCGTTATTTGCACCAAAGTTAAACTAGAAGCGAGTATCACAACCAATAAGGCCGAGGTAAGCTTATTAGCACCTAGGCCTTTAATTATTTCAAAAAATAAATTAGGTTGACGATAGCTCGCTTTTTTCCTCATCCCAGCCTCTGCGCAATCCTAAGTACAGAGCTACGTGAACGTGGGTTACGCTCTACTTCTGCAGCGCTTGGCTTAATGGCTTTACCCACAGCTTTTAATGTCAAATTTTGATTTATTTGTGCGTCAGTTAAAGGTAAACCTCGAGGTAGCGTCTCGCCACGGCTTTGCTTTCTAATAAATTGTTTTACAATACGATCCTCTAAAGAGTGGAACGAAATAACAACTAAGCGACCACCTGGCTTAAGAACTTTAATCGCAGATTGTAATGCTGTTTGAATTTCTTCTAATTCACTATTTATATAAATGCGAATAGCCTGAAAAGTTCGTGTAGCTGGGTGTTTAAATTTATCTTTAACCGGTACCGCTTCATCTACCAAGTCGGCAAGCTGCTTAGTGGTGGTAATTGGCGTATGTTCGCGAACTTCCAGCACTTTGTGCGCAATGCGCTTACCAAACTTTTCTTCACCTAGTTTTTTAATAACATGGGTAATATCGTCAAGTTCAGCTTCGGCCAGCCACTGTGCAGCACTGCGCCCTGTGGTTGGATCCATGCGCATATCCAGCGGGCCATCTTTCATAAAGCTAAAGCCACGCAGTGCATCGTCAAGCTGTGGCGACGACACGCCAATATCAAGTAAAATGCCATCAACTTTGCCAATCAGATCGTTCTGCTCAGCCACATCGTATAGGTTTGAAAAGCGTGTATGAGCAATTGCAAAGCGTGGATCATCTGCAAATTTTTCAGCCGATTTAATTGCTTGTGGATCTTGATCTATGGCCTGTAGGCGACCTTCACTACCAAGGCGCGCTAATATTTGACCTGAATGACCGCCACGTCCAAAAGTGCCATCCATGTATATACCGTCTGGCTTAATTGCAAGTGCATCTATGGTTTCGTCCATAAGCACGGATACGTGTTCAAATTGTGCTGTCATTAGCTATTGTTTGCCTTTTATTGTGCCGTTAGAGTGTGAAATTATCTAAATCTGGGTGTGGTTCAAAATCACCAAGCCTTTCAAGCTCTGTATCTTGGCGCATTTGCTGATGCCAACGCGCTTCATCCCATATTTCAAATTTATTCATTAAACCAACTAGCATGATTTTTTTGCCAAGATCTGCATGGGCGCGCAACGAAGGCGCTAGCAAAATCCGGCCATTTTTATCAAGTTGATATTCAGTAGCATTACCCAGCAACATGCGCTGCATACGACGGGCTCGTGGGTTCATATTAGATATTTTTGCTAGGCGGCTTTCTATTTCTTGCCATTGTGCCAATGGATATAACCATAAACACGGCTCATTTAATGCGACGGTACAAATAACCGTTCCCTGATCTTCAGACAATAGATCGTCTCGGTACTTAGTGGGTACCGCAAAACGTCCTTTATCATCCAAACTCAGCGAACTTGCGCCACGAAACATAAAAAGCCTACTTTAAAATTGTTTTAATCAACACTTTTGATTAACCCGATCCATTTTGATCCACTATAAACCACTTTTTACCACAGTGCTCCAGTTTAGGGCTTGACAAGGCTTTTTGTCAAGTAATCAGGCTTCCTTTAACGCGTCTCAAAGCTAGAAAAAATAAGGCTTAGCGTAAAGCGATTGAATTAAGTGGGAAAAAATGGAATTCGTGGTGAGATTTTTCCTTATCATTTTAAGTAACCTTTCGTTTACACTTTTTGCTTACTGAATAACCAGTGAACAATTACAAATTTTAAGGCATGATTTAGCCATTTGTAAAATTTACTCAATTATATGGCAATTGTTACGACTCAAGTTAAAGCTGGCCAACCGTAAAACACATATATTAATATAAATCATGTAGTTAAAGTTATTTTAAAGTTGGTTTGATCATTGCAGCTGTATACTTACCAATAAATTTTTTTAACTTTATTTTTATTAAGGATTGATTATGGCTACTGCAACAAATACTAAAACATCAACAACTACAGCGACTAAACCTGAAGTTAACGAAGCACCCTTTACAGAAAAAGCAACATCGGCTGCACACGACGCAGTAGATGCACTTTCTAGTAAAGCAGCCGTAGCAGAGAGCAGCGTAAGAAAAGGGGCAACTAGCTCTGCTGAAACACTGAGTGAAAAGCAACTCATTGCCCGTGAAAAACTAGGTGAATATACATCTAAAACACGCACCCTTGCAGCAGAGAACCCATTAGCAACAGCTGGAATTGCATTTGCCGCAGGTATGCTAGTAACTGCATTGTTTCGTCGTAAGTAAACAATGATGAATAATCCACAAACAACAGCGACCAAGGATGGTGACGCTCAAAATCAAACGGCCCAAGACGCGAGCCAAAAGGAAGATTGGCAAGATCATATTGCTAAGCTTTTAGCCTATTCTGAGCAAATTAAGGATGACTACAAAACGCAAGGCAAACTTACCAAACAATTAGCAAAAGCTGAGTGGCATTTGTCGCTCAGATCACTTGCACTCATTACTATACTTTTGGGTTGTTTTGCCAGCGGTTTGATTTTGTTGTGGATTGTTTTATTGGGCGCAATTGGCTTTGGAGTTTATGAGTTATTTGCCTCTGTATGGCTAAGTATAGCAACCGCAACTTTACTACAAGTTATAGGCTTAATTTGGCTTTGGAAAAGTGCTATTTATTTAAGTAACAAAATTGGCTTTAGTAAAACATTACGTAGCTTAAAACAGTTATTTAACCTGAACTCTGGTTAAAAGATTTACTAACGTATTGAATCATAGCTATGTTTATATTTATTTTCTCTAGCCAGAAACTTTCAGTGAAAACAAGACGAATTGACGCGTCAATAGCTGGCCTATTGCAAGTAAATTCAACGCAGTTAGCGCTTAAAGTAGCTGTTTGAGATAGATTTATTATCCAAAATTCAGGTTATTTAACCTTCAAGGAGATAACAATGCTGGTTAACTATTTAATTCAGTCGCCAAACAAAGCGGTGAATAATCTTAGTAAACAAATGGATTTACAAAGTGAATTAAAACGCCAACATCACATGGCGTTTAAGTACAGATTAAAACGCTTTGCGGTTACCAAAGTTGGTATTTCAAGCGCATTTTTAGCCGGTGCTGTTGTGCAGGCTAGTAGTACTAAATCTGGTTTAATCAAAAAATATGCTTGGCTAGCAAGATTATTAGCTTAATGGATAAAACCAGTGCCGCGCAATAAATAATAGCGCAACACTAATTGATAGCTTTAGCCTTTGTTAAGCGGCTTAATTGATCATTGATCATAAATCGGCGATTCTAAATATTACCAAACTCACCGTTTTGATAATCACGAATAGCTTGCTGAATTTCAGCTTCAGTGGTCATCACAAATGGCCCCATGTGAGCAATTGGTTGTTGAAGCTCATCACCAGCTAAAATAAGCACACCTGCTCCTTGCTCTGTATATAAGTCAATGTCACTACCTGGTTCTAGTATTAACAGCTGTTTTGCTGCAATAACGTTACCTGCTTGCGTAGTTAACGAACCGGTATGAATATATAGCATCACTTTTTGCTGGCTCAGTGGTGGCAACTCAAAACGCTGTCCTGCAGGTAAAGTTACATCAGCTAAAGCGGCATTTGCAGCGAGCGTTTGTAGGCTTGATGTTAAAGCCTGATCGGCAAACTGCCATGTGCCTGCCAATGCTTTAAGTGTTACTCCATTATCATTGGTGGCAACTGGCGCAGGGTGCGCTGTTGTATCTTGGTAAATTGGTGCGCGCATTTTTTCTGCACTGGGCATATTGATCCATATCTGAAAACCATGTAACCCTTCATTGGCATCTGCCAATGGCATTTCACTATGCATTACCCCTTTACCTGTACTCATCCATTGTACATCGCCTGCTTTTATGGCCTTTTTATTACCCATTTGGTCACGGTGTTCAAAGCCACCTTTAATAATATAGGTAAAGGTTTCCATACCACGATGAGGATGCGCAGGAAAACCGCCAATGTAATCGTTTTTATTATCTGACTTTAGTTCGTCAATCATTAAAAAGGGATCTAGGTGCTTGCCATCAAAACCGGGAATTCTACTAATATTAACGCCATCACCATCTTGGGTTGCGTGCGCACTTAGTTGTTTAATTACTTTCATTTTATTGCTCCAATAAAGTAGATAACACTATTTAATCACACTGAAAATTTACGTATATATGTTTAATTCGTACCATTTATTCTTTTTAAACGAATTTTAGTTTTTATTCTAAAACATTACAGTTTGCTATAACCATTATTAAATGACTTGCTGTTAAAGTAGTTATTACAGCTGATTTTTGTTTAATAAGTAACACTTTAATCCTTATTATTTATATGGTTATTAAACAAAAAGTTAGCTACAATTATTTTTGGCGTAAATCTCTATTAAGGCATTATTATTTTTACCACTTCACTTAAAAATCAGCTGTACCGTTTGCTTATTTTATTTAGCATTCCTGGGGTCGCTGTGATCATTTTTACGTTATTACTAGAACGTAACTATTCAATTAAGCAAAGTGAGCTACAAGCAACCAATATTGCCAACCGTTTTTCATTACAACAAAAAAATATGCTTGATGATATTGAGCGTTTAGCGCGCTATATCGCACAACAAGAAAGCAAGCATGATGAGCTGCTAACCACCTGTCCTAACTATTTTGAGCTATTTAAGTCACTCTACAATAATGTTGCTAATATTGGCATGATTGACTTGCAGGGGAATGTTAGTTGCGTCACATCGGGGCAAGTAACAAATATAAATATTGCAGATAGAGATTATTTTAAAAATGCATTAAATAGCGACATGTTATCTGTAGGCTATTTTCAGCTAGATCGAAGTTTACAAACAACAACGGTGAATTTTGCGCTGTCGTTAAAAAATACCGCTGGGGTTACCAAAGGCGTTATTGTCATAGTAATTGCCTTAGATTGGTGGAATGCAGCAATAAATGAAATTAACTTACCTGATGGATCGTTAGTTGCCATTGTTGACTCTAACACTAATATTTTAGCTCACTACCCCAAAAACACTGCTTTAATAGGTAATAGTATTGCCCAAAATTATGTGGAGTCGATGCAGGCTGATTCTCATTTTATTACAGATGAGCAAGGTGTTACCCGTATTTTTTCTCGCTCAACTCTTTATAACGATCCACATAATAACAACTTAGATATTTATATTGGTTTACCCGTCACCGATGTTTTAGCACAAATAAATCATAACTTTATAATCTCTTTAACTGTATTTATAACCTTTTTATTACTGCTAACATTTATTGCCTACAAACTACTAAAAGTAAGTATTTTTACACCTATTAATAATCTAACTAAAGCAACCGACAGCTTAGCAAATGGCGTTATGCCATCTGAGCAAAATGACACTCCTAACAGCCCCGAACTCAAGGTTTTATATCAACGCTTTAAAATAATGGCTGAAACTCGCTTAGCTACTGAGGCTAACCTTAAAAATAAACACGATGAGTTAACCAGTTTATTAAGTGCACTGCCAGATAGTTACTTAAAGATTAATAACAAAGGTGATGTTTCTAATATTGGGGGCTCATTTAATATTCCTGATGTTACGCAATCGGTAAACAACTTAACTTTAGCTAGTTTTGTTACTGAGCGTAATGCACAGCTAATTCTCAATAACCTCCCTACTTCAACTTCAAATAACTCAAGTAACTTAGAGTTTACCTTGCAAAGCCAAACTGATATTAAAAACTTTGAAGCCAGAATAAACCCAATGCAAACTAACCATGAGTTTGTAGTAGTGCTACGCGATATAACCCAGCGCAAACAAAATGAAGAAGCCCTACACTTAGCGGCGCTTGTGTACGGTAACAGTAGTGAAGGAATGGCTATAACCGATGAAAATGGCATTATATTCGATGTTAACCCTGCTTTTAGTAAAACCACGCTTTTTTCTAAAGAAGAAGTAATTAATAAAACGATCAGTGTTTTGTCCTCTGGCAAGCACGATAAGACATTTTATCAGGCTCTGTGGGCAGAACTAACAAGCACGGGGCGTTGGCAGGGAGAAATTATTAATCGCCGTAAAAATGGTGAGCTTTACGTGGAATGGTTAACTATAGATACTGTGTATGATGACAATAACATGCCGGTTCGTCGTATAGCCATATTTACAGACTTAACAGAAAAAAAACAAGCCGATGCGCTTATTTGGAAACAAGCTCACTTTGATCACCTTACTGACTTACCGAATCGATTAGAGTTAAAAAAACGTTTAAATGAATGTTTTACGCGTGTAGAAAATAATGCCGAGCAACTGGTTATTATGTTGCTCGACATAGATCACTTTAAAGACGTTAACGACACTTTAGGGCACCATTATGGTGATGCTTTACTTAAATTTGTGTCGCAGCGTATTTTAGAGTCAGCAAAAAATGCCGAGTTTGTTGCCCGCATTGGCGGCGACGAATTTGTAATCGTATTTAGTAAAATTAAAGAACAGCATCTAAAGCAAATAGCTGAAAATATTTTACTTAGCTTGTCATCGGCTATTTATATTGAAAACGAAGAGTTGTTTATTAGTGCCAGTATAGGTATTGCCTCAGCCCCTAATGATGGCGAAAATACTGAGCAGATACTCAAAGCAGCCGATCAAGCAATGTATAAAGCAAAAGTTAATGGCCGTAATGGTTTTGAATTTTTCTCCCATGACATGCGCGAAAAAGCGCAAATGCGCATGCTGCTACTTAAAGAATTACGAACAGCAATAGAGCTTGAGCAGTTTGAATTGTTTTATCAACCTATCGTCTGCCTAAAAGACTTGCACGTACACAAAGCTGAAGGATTAATTCGTTGGCGTCACCCTGAAAAAGGCTTAATAAGCCCTGCTGACTTTATTCCGTTAGCTGAGGAAACCCGACAAATAAATATACTTGGGCAATTTGTTTTCTCCCAAGCATTACAAACACTCAATGATATAAAAGCACACATAACCAATGATTTTCAGCTGAGCGTTAATGTATCGCCAATACAGCTATCTACCCCAGATAGCGGGATAGATGAGTGGGGAGCTATGCTTAATGCAGCAAACCTGCCTGCATCATCAATTGTTGCTGAAATAACAGAAGGCTTAATGGTCAACCCTGAGGCTTTAACACAAAGCCGTTTAAAGGCACTGGTTCAGTCGGGAATGCAATTAGCCCTTGATGATTTTGGCACCGGTTACTCTTCTCTCGCTTACTTACAAGAAATGGATACCGACTACCTTAAAATAGATAAACGCTTTGTTGATAACATTAATAAAGGTAGCCAGGAGCTGGTATTGTGCGAAACCATTATCGTTATGGCGCATCAGTTAGGGTTAAAAGTAATTGCTGAAGGAATAGAAACCAAACAGCAAATGCAACTGTTACTTGAAGCTGGTTGCGACTATGGGCAGGGCTATTTATTTTCAAAACCCTTACCTAAAGAGCAGTTTATGAGCTTACTAACCACAAGCCAAATCATTGCACTAAAATAACCACAGCGTTAGGCACCAAACATTACCCAAGTACTCTATTATGAGTACTTGTAAAGTTACTTACCTATTAGGCTCTTTCACATCAAGATGATCGGCAACATAGGCTCCGCGCTCACCTCTTTTTTTATCTGGGCCTATTGTACTATCTATTGCAGTTTGTTGCTCTGAGGCAGCATTAATTGTCGCCCCTAAAATTACAATATAAGCACTAATATATAGCCACATCAGCATAATAACCACCCCACCTAACGAGCCATAAGTTTCGTTATAACTGGCAAATTTCGATACATAAAATGAAAAACCAATTGAAGCGACTATCCATAAAATTGTCGCAATAACAGATCCTAAGGTGATCCAACGCCATTTAGCAGGTTTACGATGCGGCGCGTAACGGTATAAAAGCACTAAGGCAAAGTTAAAAGTAAATGCTAATAATGGCCATGAAATAAACGTGATGAGTAAATCTATATTTTCTTTTAATCCCACTAAATTAAGTACTACCGGTAAAATACCAATAATTAACAGCGCAAAAATAGCCACTACAATAGCGCCAATCGAAAACAGAAAGCGTACAAGTTGTGCTTTAAAAAATGAGCGTTTTTCATATTCCTGATAACTTATATTACAGGCTGTAATTAATGCTTGGCTGCCCTTTGAACTACTCCAAATAGTTAATATTAATGTGCCAATTGCGCTCAAACTCAAGCTAGTACTTGAGCTTTGGGCGATACTGGCTATTTGCGACAAAATTAACTCTCCGGTACTCTCTGGTAGCAGCTCAATTACCTGACTTAAATGCGCCCCTATATCTGTAGGTGATGCAAAATAGGCATAAATAGATACAAGTGCAGCAAGCGCTGGAAAAATAGCCAGTAACGCATAAAATGCCACGCCAGCGGCCACTAACGATAAATTATCACGACTCATTTGAGTAAAAATACGCTTAGTAATATCCCACCAACCAAGCAACGGAATATTTACTGGTTGCTGTGCATCTTGACCACGTTTTACATCGCTCATTTTAACTCCTTTGTTATATAGCAGTAAGAGAGCAAAATGTTTGCCAACACCAATGCGCTTGGTATTAAACTTGCTATTATTGTTTATAAAGATGATTTAACACGGATAACCCCCATGCTCAGTGCTTTAAATAACATTATAACTGCAGTTAATGCAGCCCCTGCTACTCCAAGCATTAAAGCCGATGTATTGTCGTGGGCGTTTTTGCAAGAGCAAAGCATGCAATTCCTACATGTAGTAGTGCAAACCTTACCCACCCTATTTTTAGGGATTATTATAGTTGTAATAAGTTACATCCTTGCCAGGCCGTTATCACGCCTATTAATTAAACCTATTGAATATTTAACCGATAGTGCACTTATTCATCTGGTTATAAGGCGAAGTATAAGTATTTTAATCCTACTATTGGGTATTTACTTGTTTTTACGTTTAGCTGGGCTGACACAGTTTGCCGTAGCTATAATGAGTGGCACAGGTTTGATAGGGCTTATTCTCGGTTTTGCATTTAGAGATATTGCCGAAAATTTTATAGCTAGTTTATTATTAAGCATACAACGCCCTTTTAAAATAGATGATGTAATTGAGGTAGAAGGCCGCCTCGGCATAGTTAAAAAAGTAACCGCTCGCGCAACCACTTTAGTTGACTACGACGGTAACCATATTCAAATACCTAATGCCACTGTGTACAAAAATATTATTAAAAACCTCACTGCCAACCCTAAAATGCGCGGCAAAGTAGAAATAGGCATAGGGTATGATAACGATATACGCAGCGCACAAACCCTAGCCCTCACAATTGCAAACCAACAAAACGCAGTATTAACCGATCCACCTGCGCAGGTATTAATTAAAAACCTAGGCTCATCAACAATTAACTTTACGTTATTTTTTTGGGTTAATAGCGAGCAGTTCAGTACCGCTAAAGTGGCCTCACAGCTAATGCGAGAATTAGTAAACGAATTTACTAGTCATAACATCAGCATGCCAGACGATGCCAGAGAACGCATTATACTTAGCGATCCTAACCTTGAAGCTGTAACCCCAGAAAAAAGTGAGCCTATAGCGCCAACTAAAAAAGTATCAGAAACACAAGCTCAAGCCAAAAACTTAGATGACGTAAGTAGCGACACCGATGAAATACGCGAGCAAGCAGATCAATCCCGCGATCCCGAGCAAGGTAAAAATATTATCTAGTTAAAAATCAGGGAGCTAGTTTTATAAGGTCGTATCAGGTTATATCGAGCCTACTTTTATTTTAGACACAAAAAAGCCCGCAGTTTGCACTGCGGGCTTTTTATTGAATGAGTGAGTTAGCCGTATAAGCCGGGTTCTGTCCTTTCCGAAGAAAGTGATAATCATTCGTCTAGGCCATAAATCGCTCTATGGCTCAAGCAACCTACCCGGTTCTGACGTGGGCCACGCGTTCATTATTTAAAATGATAGAACCCTATTTGGTCTTGCTCCGAGTGGAGTTTACCTTGCAACCGACTATTACTAGCGGCCCGGTGCGCTCTTACCGCACCCTTTCACCCTTACCAATCCGAAGATTGGCGGTCTTCTCTCTGCTGCACTTGTCGTGGGCTCGCGCCCCCCAGCCGTTAACTGGCACTCTGCCCTATGGAGCCCGGACTTTCCTCCCCCTGATCATTTTCGTCACAGGCAGCGATTATCTTGGCTAACTCGGCGCGGATTATACCTGAGGATAATGCCAAGCGCAGTAAAGATTTACCCTTTTTCGTCAATTATTGTTTTATACAGCGCATTTTTTTTCATACCAAAGTAATCGGCTACAATACCGCAGGCTTTTTTCATTGGCATTTCGCTTTCAAGCAGCGCTAGCATTTTACGCGCTTCAGGCGGTACGTCGTCTATTAGCTTAGGTTTACCCGGCAACATGAGTACTATTTCGCCGCGCTGCTTGGTAGGATCGTTAGTTAAAAATGCTTTTAACTCACTCACACTGCCATTAAAAAATGTTTCAAAGGTTTTAGTCAGCTCTTTAGCAAACACCACTTGCTGATCATCGCCAAGTGCCTCGGCTAAGTCATCAAGGCTTGCCATAATACGATGGGTACTTTCATACATTATGCTAGTAATGCCAGAATTAACTGCATCAATAAAAAATTCTTGGCGTGCTTTACTTTTTGCTGGTGTAAAACCAACAAATTGAAAGCGATCAGTTGGTAAGCCAGAACAGCATACAGCGGTTATTGCAGCGCATGCTCCAGGAATGGGTGTAACATGTGCGCCTTGCTCGCGGCATAAATTAACCACCGCATAGCCAGGATCGCTGATCAAAGGTGTGCCTGCGTCTGATACTAAGGCTATATTTAAGCCTTGATTGAGTTGGTCGATAATTTGTTGTGCTTTTTGCTTTTCGTTATGATCGTGTAAAGCAAAGGTTTTAGCCTTGATACCAAAGTGGCTAAGTAGCTTGCCAGTATGGCGTGTGTCTTCAGCAGCGATTAAGTCAACTTGCGATAATGTCGCGATTGCACGCTGACTTAAGTCGTCATAATTGCCAATTGGGGTGGCTACAATGTAAAGAGTGCCAATTTTCTGTGAATTCTCCTCATTTAACATTGAGGTCTCCTGCGTCAGTCAGTAATATAAGCAAATCGCGTTAACGTATTGGGAAATCATTGTGCGACTTAAACTAGTTAGTCTATTAATTATATTGTCAGGGTTATCGGCGTGTAGCACAACCGAAAAACCAACTAAAAACAGTGATAACTTCAGTAACAGTGCCAATGCACTAAAAAACCAAGCTAATAGTGCGTTATCTATCTACCAATTGGCGCAAAACCGCCAAGGTGCCGATAAAATACAGCTACTTTATAGTGCCCGCGATGCTGCAGTGAATGAGCAAAGTTGGTCGTTATTAGAAAAGGTATGCGGTGAGTTAGAATTAACCCCAAGTGTTGATCAGATTCAAAATCGTCTTTATATTGCGTTTGCGCAAAAGCAGCAAAATAAAAACGCTCAAGCGTTAGTTATTTTGCAGTCTTTAGATGGTCAACTTAAACAGCCTGAACATTTTGCCTGGCATCAATTTTTAACCGCCAGTGTGTATGCATCGCAAGACTTTGCGAAACGCGCAGCCCCTTACTTTTTTGCAGCGTCTGAGTCTGCTACTAAAAACAATATTGATATTGCACAGCTAAACCAAAACTTATGGGATAACTTAAAAAAGCTTTCCTCTTATACACTTGAACGCTTTAACAGAGGGTCGGTTATTCAACAAGGTTGGGTTAACCTTGCTTTGTACCATCAAGTTTATGCTGGCAGTGCCGTTGAACTTGACCAAGCTATTAATAATTGGTTGAGACGCTACCCCGGGCACCCTGCTAAAGTAGTTTTATCTAAACAAGATGAGTTAGTGAATGACTTAACGCCTGTAATAATAGAGCGTTTAGTTGTACTACTGCCGCAATCTGGTGCTAATGAACGCTTAGGTGATGCACTTAAAGCCGGCGTGCTCGCAGCACTTGATCAGCAAAGCATTAATGAAACCATTTTTATTGATGAAAACAGTGATGTTGATGAAATTACGGCTAAAATAGCGCAAATAAAACCCGACTTTGTTGTTGGTCCACTGTTAAAAGCGAATATAGATAAACTTGCTAATGCGCAAGTGCTTATAGACATACCTACTATGCATTTAAATACCTTTGATGGTGAGCGGCTTTCGTTACAGCACTACTTTTTTGCCCTTAATCCCGAGCATGAAGTACAACAAGCATTAGAGCACTTTTTAGCTCAGGGCTACCAAAAGCCTATGTTACTTGCGCCTAATAATGCAAACGGGCAGCGTTTGGTTGATTACTTTAACCTGCAGTGGCAACGCTATAGCGAAACCAAACCACAAATTGGCTTTTATAACAGTAATCAAGACATGCCTGATACGATTACCAGCTTACTTGAAGTTGATAAAAGTAAAGAGCGGATCAAAACCGTTAAAACTTTATTTAAGCAAGAAGTCGAAAACGAAACACGCTCGCGCAGCGATATAGACGCTATTTATATTTTAGGCGATGCAATAGAAACCCGTTTAATAAAGCCGTATTTAGACGTTAATGTAAGTACATTTGCTGATAGGATCCCGCTTTATGCTAGTTCTAAAAGCCATAGTAGCCAAATTGATCGTACCGATAAAGGCGACTTAGATGGCTTATACTTTACCGAACTTCCTTGGATGTTAAAGTCGCAAATTAAACAGCATAATCTTCGCCAGCAATACGAAACATTGTGGCCAGAGCACGCCGATATAAGCCAGCGTTTATTTGCTATGGCCTACGATGCAGTAACTATATTGCATGACATTAAACAACTAAGTCTTTCCCCTGGGAATCAGTTTAGCGGTTTAAGTGGTAAGCTCTCGGTTAATACCAGCGGGCATATTGAACGCACATTAGACTGGGCACAATATACCAATCGTCGGATTAAGGCTGTGCAACTAAAAACACAACGCCCAGTGCCATTATTTATGCAATCAGCCAGTGACTTATACATTACCGAATAACTAAGGGGGCGACATGTCTTGGTTTAAACAGCTGTGGCAAAACAGTCGTGAAAAAGGCCAGTATTATGAGCTCCAGGCACAAAAGTATTTAGTTTCTCAAGGGTTAACAGCAATTGAGCGTAACTATTACTGCCCCTTTGGCGAACTTGATGTAATTATGAAAGACGGTAACACTTTGGTTTTTGTGGAAGTTAAGTTTCGTAAAAACCACGCTCGCGGCGGCGCTAATTACGCATTAAGTATACAAAAACAAGCACGCTTAAAACGCAGTATTTATCATTACTTAGCCGCTAAAAACCTAACAAATCAGCCGTTAAGAATCGATTATGTAGCAATCACTGGAGAGCCGTCTATGCATATTAACTGGCTCAAAAACGTATTTTAAAAACAAAGAACTAGGTATAAATTGTTGGTATTCTATGCAAGACACAATTAAAGAAATTTTTACAGAAAGCATTCAGGTACAAATAGCAGCGGGTGAGGTATTACCCAGTGCATTAGAGTCAGCCGCTTTTACCATTGCTCAAAGCCTGATCAACGGCAATAAGCTTATTTGTTGCGGTACAGCTAACTGCCATATGCTTGCTCAACACATGGCAGGTGTTTTAGTTAATCATTATGAAACCGAGCGCCCTTGCCTGCCAGCTATTGCGTTATCGCAAGAGAGTATTAACTTAGGGCAAAGTACTCAGGTTGACGATTACGACACGTTTGCTCGTCAAGTACGTGCCTTTGCTCAACAAGGTGACTTACTGCTGGCACTGGCTATTAATGGTAATGAAAAACAAATTATTTCAGCGGTAGAGGCGGCACTAACTAAGGATATGAAGGTCATAGTTATGGTTGGTGATGACGGCGGTGAGCTAGTTGGTTTACTTGGCCCTAATGATGTTGAGATTAGAACGCCTTCTAAACGCCCAAGCCGTATTATTGAGTCGCATTTAGTTAACTTACATTGTTTAAGTGAACTGGTTGATTTAACGCTTTTCCCGCAGGATGAAAATTATGTTTAAACGCTCCCTTATTATTTTAGGCACGGTTGTATTACTGCAAGGGTGTGCAGCCGCAGTGGTTGCTGGTACTGCTAGTGCAATAACAGCTGCAAACGATCGTCGCACAATTGGCTCTCAGATCGATGACAGCAATATTGAAATAAAAGCTAGCATTGCAATTAGTGAAGTAGATCGCTTGCATAAATTTGCTCATATTAGCGCTGTAAGCGTTAATGGCATTGTTTTATTAGTTGGCCAAGTTGCCAATGAAGAAATGAAAAACGAAGCTAATAGAGCCATTGAGAGTGTTGCTGGCATTCGAAAAATACATAACCAAATTCGTATTGGTTCAAATATTGGGGTGACTACCCAAACTCATGACTCTTGGTTAACCTCAAAAGTAAAAGCACAGCTATTAACCGCTAAAAATATTAGTAGTAATAATATTAAAGTAGTGACTGAAAATGCCGAAGTATTTTTGATGGGTTTAGTTTCTGACGCAGAAGCAGAGCAAGCAGTAAATATTGCGCGTAATGTATCGGGTGTTGAGCGCGTAATTAAAGTATTTGAATATTTGTAAAGATAGCTGGTTCGATGAATATAAAAGCCTTGTAGTTAACACTGCAAGGTTTTTTATACCGGTGGGAAAACCCGCCGTTACAACAATCAACCTTAACCCACTTCTCGCAGCCCACTCCCGCAAACTTTAAGGCATAAAGCCTTAAGCGAAACTTTGTGCTTGGCTTAATCTTTACCTAATACCTAAAACCTTTTACTTTTATACAGACATAAAAAAACCGCTTATTAGCGGTTTTTCTTTTACCATTAACAAATTATAAAATGTATTATTTTATAACACGTAAATGCGAACCTTTTTTCTTTTCAGGCTTTTCTGGTGGTGTTTCGTCAACATAATTTGCTGATGAATCAACACTTTCAAAATCTGGAGCAAAATCGTCTTCGTCCTCTAAAAACTCATCTGCTGTAAAGACCGTACCCTCGCCATTTTCACGCGCGTATATTGCAAGTACAGCCCTTAAAGGCACATACACTTGCATTGGCTGACCACCAAACCGCGCGCTAAAGCTAAGTTGCTCATTATCTAACGAAAACTGGGTTACCGCTGAAGGACTTATGTTTAATACAATTTGTCCATCTTGCACAAACTGTGTTGGCACTTGTACTGCAGGGTAATCAGCGTCAACCACTAAATGTGGCGTGCATTCGTTATCAACAATCCAATCAAAAAAAGCGCGTAATAAATAAGGACGATTAGGCGTCATTATAAACGGATCTCACGCTCAGTTTCAGTTAAAGAAGCTTGGAATGATTCACGCTCAAATAAGCGGATCATATACTCTTTAAGCTCTTTAGAACCTGCACCGTTAAGCTCAATACCAAATTCAGGTAAACGCCATAATAGTGGAGCAAGATAACAATCTACTAAGCTAAACTCTTCACTCATAAAGTAAGGTGCTTCGCTAAAGATTGCTGCAACCGCAAGCAATGCTTCTGTTAGCTCTTTACGAGCTTGAGCAGCATCTGGTGCGTTGTTAGTGATTTTGTCAGCTAGGCTGTACCAATCAGTATCAATACGGTGCATCATTAAACGGCTACGGCCACGCATTACCGGGTAAACAGGCATTAGTGGAGGATGAGGGAAACGTTCATCAAGGTATTCCATGATGATATTTGCCTGATATAAACCAAGCTCACGGTCAATCAGTGTTGGCACTGTACCGTAAGGGTTAATTTCGTGAAGTGCCTCTGGCAGGTTATCTTTTTCAGCCAAATGAATATCTACACTTACACCTTTTTCAGCAAGTACAATGCGTACTTGGTGGCTATACATACAGTTAGCACCAGAAAAAAGGGTCATTACAGGGCGCTTATTGGCAGCTACGGCCATGCCTACCTCCATTAAATAACTAAAACAGCAATAGGGGCTTAAGCCCCTATTGCAAAATTACCTTTAAACATGTTCAAACTTAATGAACATCTCTCCAGTATTCTTTCTTAAGCATAAATGCCAAGATAAATAGGATGAATAAAAATCCAATTACCTTAATACCTATTGCTTCTGACTCAAGACGTGAAGGTTCACCCACGTACTCAAGGAAGTTGGTTAAATCGCGAGCAGCTTGGTCGTATTCATCTACACTTAATTCACCTGAGCCATCAGTTTCAGTAGCAATAATTCTGGTCACAGTATGACCATTCACTTCTACTTCTTCTGTAATAGCTGTTGGTAAGCCTTGTAGTTCTTGCAGAACATGCGGCATACCTACAGATGGAAACAATGTATTGTTTACGCCAAATGGACGTGACTCATCTTTGTAGAACGATTTTAAATACGTATATATCCAATCAGAACCACGAACACGTGCAACGTTAGTTAAATCTGGTGGCGCAGCACCAAACCACTTTTCAGCATCTTCTTTCGCCATCGCATTGGTAATATGGCTACCTACTTTTGAACCGTCAAAAATTAACTGTTCTGCGCCAATTTCCGTTGGAATACCGATATCACGAAAAGTACGTTCATAACGCTGGTATTGCATTTGATGACAAGCAACACAATAGTTCATGAACAATTTAGCACCGCGTTGCAACGAAGGCTGATCTGTTAGGTCATTACCAGCATCTAATAATGCCACTGAAGGACCTGCAGCCATTGCCGGCAACACATTAATTGATAAAGCAAATAAACCAATAAGTAGCTTTTTCATCATTTCAGTAACCTCTCAGGCAATGGCTTAGTTTTTTCATTCTTACTGTATACAAATAACAGTACGAAGAACATAAAGTAAGTCACAGTACATATCTGCGAAACAATTGTTTTCATGTCAGTTTGTGGTGTTGCACCAACCCAACCTAAAAGAACAAAAGTAACAACAAAGCCTGCAATGTTCCATTTGTGGAAACCACAACGGTAACGAACTGAGCGAACTGAACCACGATCTATCCAAGGTAATAACGCAAGCACTACAATAGATGCACCCATTGCTGCAACACCCATTAACTTATCAGGGATCGCACGTAAGATTGCATAAAATGGCGTAAAGTACCAAACTGGAAAAATATGCTCTGGTGTTTTCAGCGGGTTAGCCGCTTCAAAGTTTGGCGCTTCTAAAAAGAAACCACCCATGGCTGGCATAAAGAACACCACCCAACAGAACAATATTAAGAAACCAACCACACCCACAATATCTTTTACTGTGTAATAAGGGTGGAACGGGATCGCATCAAGAATATCTTTTTTATCAGTATAATATTCATGGAACTTAAACTTAGGTTTATCTTCTTCAGCTACCGTACCTTTTTTACGCTTGTTATCTACGCCTTCAGGGTTATTTGACCCTACTTCATGTAGTGCAACTATGTGTAAAAATACTAAAATCACGATAACTAATGGTAAAGCAATAACATGCAATGCAAAGAAGCGGTTAAGCGTTGCACCCGATATTACGTAATCACCACGGATCCAAAGTGTTAAATCATCACCTATAACCGGAATTGCTCCAAATAGTGAAATGATTACCTGTGCACCCCAAAATGACATTTGCCCCCATGGTAATAAGTACCCCATGAATGCTTCGGCCATTAGCGCTAAGAAAATAAACATACCAAATACCCACAGTAATTCCCGTGGTTTTTGATAAGAACCGTAGATCATGCCACGGAACATATGTAAATATACAACGATGAAAAACGCTGATGCACCGGTTGAGTGTAAATAACGTAATAACCAGCCATAATCAACATCACGCATGATGTATTCAACTGATGCAAACGCCCCCTCAGCAGAAGGTACATAGTTCATAGTTAACCAAATTCCTGTAAGAATTTGGTTAACTAGTACTAACATAGCTAGTGAGCCAAAGAAGTACCAAAAGTTAAAGTTTTTAGGTGCTGGGTACTGTGCAATATGCATGTTCCAGACACGTGTCAATGGTATACGGTCGTCTAGCCAACCAATAATCTTACCAAACATTAGGCCACTCCTTGTTCTTCGCCCACTAATATAGTGGTTTCATCAAGAAAAGTGTATGGTGGTATTTCTAGGTTTAATGGTGCAGGTACCGATTGGAATACACGGCCAGCCATATCAAACTTAGAACCATGACATGGACAGTAAAAACCGTCGTCAGTCCCTTCCACTTTTTCACCAAAGCCACCTTGTAAAAAGCTAGGTGAACATCCTAAATGAGTACAAATACCTACAGCCAAAAATATTTCTGGACGCAATGAACGGTAATCATTTGTTGATGATTCTAATTGTTGTGGCTCTTGCGAATGCGGGTCACGAAGTTGATCTTCATGTCCTTTCATTTGCTCAAGCATTTTTGGGGTCCGTGATACAACCCATACAGGTTTACCACGCCACTCGACACGTATTAATTGTCCTGGCTCAAGTTTGCTTATGTCTACTTCTACAGGCGCACCCGCAGATTTAGCTCGCTCACTTGGATTCCAAGACGCAATAAAAGGAACAGCAGCCCCAGCCGCACCAACACCACCAACAACAGAGGTAGCTATGGTTAAAAAGCGACGTCGGCCATTGTCTACAGGCGCATTGCTCATCCACTTATCTCCACTATGATTCTCAACACTTGCTATATTGAGAACATCAGTTACAGCAGGTTAATTTTTTTGAATTATAAAATAGAAACGATCATATTTAAATCCTTGTTTAAAACAAGGTTACTCACAGCCCCATGCTCGAATAATCCTGACTTGCTCAAAAAATAGATTAAGTTAGCTCGAGTATGAAGCCGAATGACTATCATATCGCTTCTGTAAAAATAATATACTGACTCAGGTCAACCTCACCAAAACAAGCAGTAACAACTGCATTTGCTAGGGCTAAACCTGCTCACATTATTTGCCAGCCAATTGTAGCAAAAAAATTCACCAATTAACTGATGGATTTAAACTAATTACGATAATTATTTAACTTTTTTAGTATTCACTGAGTGTTTTTTTACTTTTGCTCATTAAACACGCTGAGTTTATCAATTACCTATCGTCAAAGTTACCATTTATTATGTCGCGAAAAACAAAAAACCCAGCATAAGCTGGGTTTTTGAATTCTTGATAACGTAAATATTAACGTTTTGAGAACTGTGGACGCTTACGCGCTTTCTTAAGACCCACTTTCTTACGTTCAACTTTACGTGCATCACGAGTTACGAAACCTGCTTTACGAAGTTGTGGACGTAGTGACTCGTCAAACTCCATAAGTGCACGAGTAATACCGTGACGGATTGCACCAGCTTGACCAGTTGTACCACCACCAGAAACGGTGATGTGAAGATCAAACTTTTCAGTCATATCAACAAGCTCTAGAGCTTGATGAACAACCATACGTGCTGTTTCGCGACCAAAGTACTCTTCTAAAGAGCGCTTGTTGATTACGATGTTACCAGTACCTGGGCGTAAGAACACGCGAGCACTAGAACTTTTACGACGACCTGTACCGTAGTATTGATTTGCCATGATGGTGCTCCTTAAATGTCTAGAACCTGAGGCTGTTGTGCAGCATGGTTATGCTCAGTACCTGTGTAAACTTTAAGTTTACGGTACATAGCGCGGCCTAAAGGACCACGTGGCAACATGCCTTTAACAGCTTTTTCGATGATCATTTCAGGCTTTGCAGCTTGAAGTTTATCAAAAGTAGTAGACTTAAGACCACCTGGAAAACCAGAGTGTGAATAGTACACTTTGTTTTTGAATTTGTTACCAGTTACAGTAACTTTTTCAGCGTTGATAACGATGATATAATCACCAGTATCTACGTGCGGTGTATATTCAACTTTATGCTTACCGCGTAGGCGGAGAGCGATTTCAGTAGCGATGCGACCTAAAGTTTTACCTTCAGCGTCAACTACGTACCAGTCACGTTTTACTGTTTCTGGTTTAGCAACAAACGTTTTCATTTATAAAAATCCAATGTTTTTCAATTAAAACCACAAGTAGTTAATATTAACTACTGCTCTAAGTTTGCTATAACCCCTTCGAGTTTTAGACTTTTGCGCCGCTCACAAGTGGCTAGACTATATGAAGGCATAGAACGCAACGTGGCAGGAGCGGGAGTATATCAGCACTTTTATTGCATTACTACCGGCGGGTTGTTTTTTCCACAAATTTTTTAACTGCTAGGCACTTTATATTAAAAAGACCTTCGCTGTGTATTGGGCTCTAGCATTGAGCCCCTTTCTCAAAAGAGTAAATTAGCCCTAAGGCGCTAACTTTTACGCTAAATGCTCTTTCGCTAAATACTCTAGCGACTGCATTTCTTGTAAACGACTTATGCAGCGTTTAAACTCAAAGCTTAAATTACCTTGAGTATAGAGCTCTGTAATGGGTTTTTCTGCCGAAATTATTAAAGTCACGTGGCGTTCGTAAAATTCATCTACTAATGCAATAAAGCGTCTTGCTGCGTCGTCATTCACTTGCCCAAATTGTTTTACGTTAGACAAAATAACTGTGTTATATAAACGGCTAATTTCCATGTAATCTACTTGGCTACGCGCGGTTTCACATAATTCGCTAAACTCAAACATTACAACACAATCAGATACTTTACGGGTTTTAATCATGCGCCCTTCAATTTCAATGGCGGTATTAGATTTACCCTGTTCGTGTGATAACTTATCAAAGTATTCAAATAGATTTTTATCGGCTTGCTCATCGAGTGGGCTGTGAAATATCTCTGCCTGCTCTAAAGTTCTTAATCTGTAATCTATGCCCGAATCGACATTTACTATTTCTGTATTTGCATTAACAAGCGCAATCGCGGGCAAAAAGCGCGCGCGCTGTAAGCCATTTCGATACAACTCATCGGGAATAATATTCGACGTAGCAACTAACACTATGCCACGAGCAAACAGTGCTTCCATTAAGCCACCGAGTAACATAGCATCGGTAATGTCTTGAACGTAAAATTCATCAAAACAAATTATATCGGTTTCGGCTTTAAAAATATCAGCTACTATTTCTAGTGGGTTTTCTTTTTTATTTAATTTTTTAAGCTCGTCATGTACTCGGTGCATAAAGCGGTGAAAATGCACGCGCATTTTACGCTGCCCCGGTAGTGCTTCATAAAAGGTATCAACTAAATACGTTTTACCACGCCCTACTCCGCCCCAAAAATACAAACCTTTTATAGGTGCAGGCTCTGTTTTATTAAATAGCTTTGCAAAAAAACCGGTAGGTTGCGGTTTTGCTTGAGTTAAATCATCATATAAGCGCTGTAAATGACGTACAGCATTTTCTTGTGCTGCGTCGTATACAAAGTCATCACGCTTGAGGTCTTGCTGGTATGTTTGCCAAGGAGTCATATCTATTTACAGTTAAAACGCAGTTTAATTTACAAAGCATATTAACACGCATCATTAGTCAGGGTATATTAGACTTAGTTTGATTTAAGATATTCGTTAGTTATTTTCCCAAAGAGGTGATATTTATGGGTACATTTACATGGGTCGGTTTAGTTATTATTGTTGCTATAGCCGCATTTTTCATCGGTGCATTTGTCACTAAAAAACAGTTCAAGCATGATGAATTAGAAGAGCAGGTTGAACAAGCGAAAAATACGCTAGAGCAATATCGACAAGATGTAGCTGATCACTTAGCAAATACTGGTAAGTTAGTAACTAAAATGAAAGACAATTACGATCAGTTACTTAGCCATGTTGAAGAAACTAATCAGTTGTTACTAGAGGACAGAAATAAAGCACCTGCTGAACCTTTTTTCTCTAAAGAGATGACTGAGCAGTTACAAGCTTCACTTAAAGAGCGCCGCTCAGATCGCTCTAACGCCGATGCACAGCCGGCTGATTACGTATCGGGTGAGTCTGGTTTGTTTGCTGGCGAAGCAAAATCTTCAACAGCATCTTGATGAACTTTTTTTCAACCCCATAGTCTTTAGATATAACAGCTTTGTTGTTTTAAAGGGCCTGTTTTTCTTTCGAGGTTGAATTTGCAGCAGTATGTTTGATTTTTAGGCAAGGCAGAGCCTGTGCCATGTGGTTATTTCACATAAACAGGCGATAACGCAGCATAAATAACAAACATGCGCTGCCCTTGGGTTCGTCCTAGGGGGAATTTACTCATTGTTGCTCGGTTTTTACTTAGCCCACTAGGTTACAAATCTCGCGCCGCGATTAAATCCCCTCTAGATAGAACAAATTACAATCCTGAAAGGTCAACAGGCCCTAAATAAACCGAAAAGGGCTGCTTTTAAAGTAGCCCTTTTTGTTTTCGCTTATCCTAAGTGGAGTAAACCCTGACTATGAAAATGAAATTATCACTTATCAGCGCAGCTATTTTGTCTACTAGCCTATTATTGAGCCCGGTTACGTCTTACGCAAAAATGCCGATTGCAGTAAATGGCCAACAATTACCAACACTTGCGCCTATGTTAGAGCAAATAACCCCTGGTGTTGTCAGTATCCAGGTTTCGGGCTCAAAAGAAATACGTCGCCGCGCCGATCCGCTGGAGTTCTTTTTTGGTAACCCACAACCTCGCAGTCAAAAACGTCAATTTAGCGGGTTAGGCTCAGGGGTTATTATTGATGCTAAGAAAGGTTATGTGGTCACTAACAACCATGTGATCCAAGACGCCGAAAAAATGATAGTCACCCTTGAAGACGGCCGAGAGTTTGAGGCAACCAAAATTGGCACTGATAAAGAGTCTGATATCGCCTTATTACAAATAGATGCAGATGATTTAACCGCAGTAAAGCTAGCTAACTCTGATAATTTACGGGTGGGCGACTTTGCTGTTGCCATTGGTAACCCATTTGGTTTAAGCCATACGGTTACATCTGGCATAGTAAGCGCACTTGGTCGCAGTGGCTTAAATATTGAAGGTTACGAAGATTTCATTCAAACCGATGCCGCTATTAACCAAGGTAACTCTGGTGGTGCATTAGTTAATTTAAATGGCGAGCTAATTGGAATTAACACCGCAATTTTAGGCGCATCTGGCGGTAACGTAGGTATTGGCTTTGCTATTCCTTCTAATATGATGAAAAACTTAGTTGATCAAATTATTGAACACGGTGAAGTTCGCCGTGGCTCGCTAGGAATATCAGGTCGCCCTCTCGATGCTGGGCTTGCCAAAGCACAGCAGCTTGACGTAAAACAGGGCGCGTATGTTATGCAAGTAATGGATAACACTGCAGCCAGCAAAGCGGGCATACAAGCAGGCGATGTTATTATTAGCATTAATGGTAGTGATATTAGCGGCTTTCATGAATTACGCAGTAAAATAGCAACCTTAGGCGAAGGCCGAGACGTTAAATTAGGTATTTACCGCGATGGTAAGATAAAAACCGTTAAAGTAACCCTAGATGGCGCATCTGGTATTACCGCAACAGGCGAAGAATTACACCCTGCATTTCAAGGTGCCACATTAGAAAACGTTAAGAAAAATAACGCTAAGGGTATTGAAGTTAGTACGGTAGATCCGCGCTCTCCTGCAGCGCGTGTTGGTCTTGAAGAAGGTGATATTATTGTGCAAGTAAATCGCCAGCGCGTAGAAAGCATAAATGATATGAACCAGATCATTGAAAACATCAAAGGCAACATTGTATTAGGGGTAAAACGCGGTCGTGAGTCTATATTTGTACTCATTCAATAATTTATAACCGTTAAAATGCAATAAAAGTAACAGCGGCACTTGCCGCTGTTATTTTTTTTGGCCATCATAAAGAGATTGCTCACTAACAATAAGAATCTTGTGCTAAAAATCTTAAAATTTATACTCCCTCCTCTATTTGCAGGCCTAGGTATTGCTTTTTTAGTGGTTTTTTTTAGTCCTAATATGCGCACTGCATTGCTGCCTAATGTGCCACTGCCCAGTGCTATGAGTAGCAACCATTTAAGCTTTTCAGATGCGGTTAAGCGTGCGGCTCCTTCGGTAGTCACCGTTTTTTCAGAAAGTATTTCTAAAGAACCACGCTATAAACGACAAAACACCGTACAAGAACTAGGTTCGGGCGTGATCATGTCGCAAGATGGCTATATTCTTACCAATTATCATGTGATTAATAATGCCGACCAAATACTGGTTATATTAACCGATGGCCGACGCTTTTTTGATGTACAGCTTATTGGTTTTGATACTATTACTGACCTTGCGCTCTTAAAAATTAATGCCGATCACTTACCTGTTATTCCTGTTAACGATGACTACTCATCAAGTGTTGGCGACATTGTACTGGCCATTGGTAACCCTTTAAATTTAGGGCAAACCATTACCCAAGGTATTATTAGCGCCACCGGCAAACAAAAAATCACCGACAGTCCTTATAATAATTTATTGCAAATGGACGCAGCCATTAATGTAGGCAATTCGGGCGGTGCATTAGTTAATTCCAATGGTGATTTAGTCGGTATTACTTCTGCGCAATTTAAAACTCGCGAAAACTTAAACATACAGGGAATATTTTTTGCGGTTCCTTACTCTTTAGTAAAAGAGGTTATGGCAAAACTAATTCGCCATGGCCGAGTGGTTCGTGGCTACTTAGGCTTTGAGGGGACAGCTGTAGATAGCACAGGCAAAGAAGTAAACGACAGCCTAACGCCCGTGGCAGGTATGCGTATTACTAACTTAGACCCACTAGGCCCAGCTTGGCAGGCCGGTATTGAAGAGCAAGATATTGTAATTGAAATAGCAGGACTTTCGGTAGCAAACCCACAAAAAGTGTTAGAAAAAATAGGCAATACCGAACCCGGTAAAGAAATAGAATTTAAGCTGTACCGCAATGGTAAAATAGAAAAAATAATGGTGACGGTTGCAGAGCTTGAAACTAAGCTTTAATAAAAAGGCCGGATAGCAAATTAGCTTATCCGGCCTTTAAAAATACCTTAACTAACTAAATAGTTATTTAACTACTTCTACGTTTAATATTAGCACCTAACGCGCTGAGCTTATCTTCAATGCGCTCATAACCTCTATCAACATGATAAATACGATCAACTATCGTTTCACCTTGCGCCACTATACCGGTTAAAATTAAACTGGCTGATGCACGTAGGTCGGTTGCCATAACTTGGGCACCGCTAAGAGTTTTTGTATCACCACAAATAGCTGTGTTGCCTTCTAAGCGAATATTTGCGCCCATACGTTGTAGCTCAGGTACATGCATAAAGCGGTTTTCAAAAATAGTTTCGGTAATGGTGGCACTACCATTAGCCACTACATTTAATGCGGTAAACTGCGCCTGCATATCGGTAGGAAAACCAGGATGCGGAGCTGTTTTAATATTAACGGCTTTTAATTCTCTGCCGCGCATATCTAAATAAATGCTGTTGTCATGTACTTCTAACAATGCATTGGTTGCACGTAGCTTTTCAATTACCGGCTCAAGTGAATGAAAATCGGTCATCTTACACAGCACTTCGCCACCGGCCATAGCAGCAGCAACTAAAAAAGTACCTGTTTCAATACGATCTGGTAAAATACGGTGCTCACAACCCGCTAAACGCTCAACGCCTTCAATTTCAATACGGTTTGTACCCGCACCCGTAATTTTAGCGCCCATAGCAATTAAGCAATTAGCCAAGTCTGTTATTTCTGGCTCACAAGCTGCATTTTCAAGCACAGTTTTGCCATCGGCTAAGGTCGCGGCCATCAATAGGTTTTCAGTAGCGCCAACGCTAACCATCTCCATAAAGATTTCAGCGCCTTTTAAGCGACCATTTACTTTGGCATTAATATAGCCGTTTTCTACGTTGATTTGTGCGCCCATGCGCTCTAAACCTTGAATATGAATATCCACAGGTCGAGCCCCAATAGCGCAGCCACCAGGGAGTGACACTTGTGCTTCACCAAAACGCGCCACTAAAGGGCCGAGTGTCAGTACCGATGCACGCATTTGCTTAACTAGGTCATACGGAGCAAGTGTTTTATCCACTGTTGCGCCGTCAATCACAAGCGTGTCGCCTTGCCAATTAACACTCGCACCTAAGGTTTTTAATAACGCTTCGGTGGTAACTATGTCACGCAAGCGCGGTACATTAGTAAACGTACTTTTACCATCGGCTAATAATGCGGCAAATAAAATAGGAAGTGCCGCATTTTTAGCGCCAGAGATAGTAACTTCACCCGCAAGCGAAGTGCCACCTTGAATTACAAATTGATCCATGTAGGGGCCTTTTTTATTGCGGTAAAATAAATTTTTGTTCGCGTTTCCACTCTACAGGAGTAAAAGCGCGAATTGATACTGCGTGAATGGTGCCATCTGAAATAGTATTCATTAATGGTCCATAAACTAGCTGTTGCTTTTTCACTCGGCTTAAACCGTCAAAGCATTCGCCAACAGCTATTACTTCATAATGGCTACCATTGGCTTTAACATGTACTTCTGCTAATTGAAGTTCATCGCGTAATAATATTTCGACTTGGCTAGTTTCCATAACTCTCACTCAAATAGGGTTGTAACTTGACCCAATTGCATTAAATTTTGCAATTGTTCAGGTGGATTTTGCAACTCAAGGCGAATGCCTTGTTGCTTGTACTGCGCAAAAGTGTGAATTAACCAAGCTAAGCCTGCTGTGTCAACCCTAGATACGTCACTAAGGTCAAAGTAGCAGATTTTATGCTTGGTTATTGCCTGACTGCCCAGGCCTTTTTCATCGCCAATTGAACTTCGAGTAAGCTCACCACTGACTCGAAAATGTTGCTCATCAACTTGGCTTATCACCAACTTAGTCATTGGTGTCGCTGCCTCTAAACTGTACTGGCAGTTGGCTCTTTTGCTCTAAAAGGTTACTTACGTGGTCAATACCTTGTTGGCGTAACATGCCTTGTAGCTCACTTTGCTTTGCATCTAGTAAGCTAATACCTTCTGCAATCATATCGTAAGCACGCCATTCACCACTTCTGTCTTCACGTACTTTAAAGTCAATTTTAATATCGGGTTTACCCGCTTCAATGATCTTGGTTTTTACTACCACCACATCTTTACCTTTAAAAGGTTGTGGTGCGCCAAACTCGACTTGTTGGTTGGTGTATTGGGTAAAAACACCTGCATACGTTGCTACTAGGTACTCTCTAAATACCACAATAAAGCGCTGAATATCTTTAATTGCGCGCGCTTTTTCAGCTTCATCGGTTATTGCACGCACTTTTGATACTTCGCTGCCTAACACTCGCAGTGCCGCATATTTGTAGTCAATGTAGGGCATTAATTCTTCTTCAACAATGACACGTAAATGCTCATTATTTTTAATAATTAATGGCTGATCTTTTGTGATCCGCTCAAAGGTATTATCTGCCACTTGACGTACCATTTTGTTAGGATCTGTTAGTTTAACATCGGCAGCTTTAACTACCTGTGCAAACGTTAGGGTACTAAGCGCTGCAATAACTAAAAACTTTTTCAACATAATAATTACTCACTACCTTGGTTGAATAAAAACTGCCCAATTAACTCTTCTAGCACTAAGGCAGACTTAGTATCGGTAATAGATCCACCGTCACCTAGCGCTTTACTTTCTACGCCAAATAAATCATCAATTGCTTGATCTTGTTCGTTATGTACCACAGTTAAACCTAAACAACGCTGCTCTGCAGATTCTGGTGCAATAACAGGATTAATCCCTAAGTACTGCTCACCTAAAATGCCTGAGGTTAAAATAGAGATTGAGCTAGTGTCTGAAAAACGACATAAATACTGTGCATCAATGGTCATATTAACAACTGGTAAAAATTCTTGCGGATGAACATAAATAGATTCTACCCGACCAATAACCACACCGCCCACTTTAATGGGTGCACGGGGCTTTAATGAGCCTATGTTTTCAAATTTAGCATTAAGTGTGTATGTGTCACCTGAGCCACTAATACCAGTGTTGGCCACTTTAAGCGCAAGCATAGCAAATGCTAAAATGCCTAATGCGACAAAAAAACCAACTAAAATCTCTAATTTCCGTGAATTCATTATCTATACCCTACTAGTTGGTAAACATTACCGCTGTCAAAAGAAAGTCAAACCCTAACACTGCTAAAGATGAGTGCACCACGGTTTCTGTGGTTGCTTTACTGATCCCCTCAGAAGTTGGCACACAATCATATCCTTTATAAAGGGCGATCCAGGTCACTACAATAGCAAATACAACGCTTTTAATTATGCCATTGAGTATGTCTTGCTGAAACGAAACTTGTGATTGCATAATTGACCAAAAGCTTCCGGTATCAACGCCTAGCCAATCAACGCCGACTAAATGGGCACCAATAATAGCCACTGCCGAAAATATTAATGCTAACAACGGCATACTTATTAAACCAGCCCAAAAACGCGGTGCAATTATACGTTTCAATGGATCAATTGCCATCATTTCGAGTGATGACAATTGCTCGGTTGCTTTCATTAAGCCGATTTCAGCGGTGAGCGCACTGCCCGCCCGCCCAGCAAATAGCAATGCAGTAACCACAGGGCCTAGTTCTCTGAGCAAACTCAGCGCAACTAAAGGGCCTAAGCTATCCTCTGCACCATAACCAACCAACACTGTATAGCCTTGCAGCGCTAATACCATGCCAATAAACAACCCCGACACCACAATAATGAGCAACGATTGTGAGCCCACCATATAGAGCTGGCGAATGAGTAAGGGGGTGCCTTTTTTAAAGTTAGGTATGTGCACAAGTGCACCAAATAACATGTTCGCTGAGCGCCCTAGCGCTGCAAAACGACCTAGTGTTTTATGCCCTATTTTTTGCAGAAAATTCAACATCATTTATTCTCTCCAAGCAACTCATCTGCATATGTTTGTGCCGGAAAATGAAATGGCACAGGACCATCCGATAAGCCTTTTAAAAACTGCTGTACCAAAGGAGATTCATGTTGACGCATTTGTTCTGGCGATCCACTGCCAATAACACCTTGATCGGCAATTATTATAACGTGATCGGCAATGCTCATGACTTCGTTCACATCATGGGTCACGATTAAAGACGATAAACCAAGCACTTCATTGAGTGACTTTATAAGCTTTACCAGTACTCCCATAGAAATAGGGTCTTGGCCTGCAAATGGCTCATCATACATAATTAATTCAGGGTCAAGTGCTATAGAGCGGGCTAAAGCTGCACGGCGAGCCATACCACCTGACAACTCCGACGGCATTAAATCTTTAGCGCCTCGTAAACCCACAGCTTGTAACTTCATTAATACCACTAAGCGAATAAGGTCTTCACTTAGCTTAGTGTGCTCTCGAATCGGAAAAGCTATATTATCGAATACCGACATGTCAGTAAATAATGCACCACTTTGAAAAAGCATACTCATTTTGGTACGCGCTTCATATAGAGCTTTACGTGACATTTTTGGAATGCTACTGCCTTCAAATAAAATATCACCAGAGTCAGGCTTTAGCTGACCGCCAATTAAACGTAGCATGGTAGTTTTACCAATGCCGCTTGGCCCCATAATGGCAGTGATTTTACCTTTAGGAACACTAAAACTCATATTTTTATATATGATTCTATCGCCCCTTGAAAAGCAAACATCCTTGACTTCTACTATTGATTGCGACAAGTCGCTCTCCATAACAATATTCACTCGTATTCCTATTTTAAGGCTTTTTCGACCAAGATGGAAAAAACAATTCGTAAGATTTTGTAATGTAATTGCCAAAACAGTTATAAGGCTCGCTCAAACCACCTTAACCTTGGCTTAAACCTTTGCATAGCATACCCTAAATATTTATAAAATAAGTGATTAACCGCTCTCTTCGCCACTGTTTTATTTATACTTTCAGATTGGCTTTTGTTACTATTCGCGCAATATGTATTTTCAATAACTGGTTCAATACAATGGTTACCTCATTTGTTATTTTAATTTTTGGTCTTGCTGGCCTAGTTTGGAGCGCTGACAAGTTCGTTTATGGCGCCGCAGCACTGGCGAAAAACTTTGGTGTGCCTACTTTAATTGTAGGGTTAACCGTTGTTGCAATGGGTTCATCAGCGCCTGAAATGATGGTTTCGGCTTCTGCCGCTTTAGCCGGTAAAACCGATACTGCCATAGGCAATGCCGTTGGCTCAAACATAACCAATATTTTATTAGTACTGGGTATTACCGCTTTATTGCGCCCGTTGTCTGTTTCATCAAGCACCTTAAAACGTGAAATACCTTTGGTATTAATTATTTCGTTAGCTACTTGGTATATTTTTTCAGATAACTATTTTTCATACCCAGAAGCAATTGCCCTACTTATTGGTTTTGTTGTATTTATTTTTGGACTTATTATTATCTCCCTAAGAGCTAAAAATAATAACGATCCATTTGTAAACGAAGCCTGCGATGAAGTACCCGATAACGTTCCCACTAAAAAGGCAGTTTTTTGGCTCATTGTAGGCTTGATATTACTTCCTGTTAGTTCTCACTTTTTAGTTGGCTCAGCTGTCGACATTGCAAAATTCTTTGGCTTAAGTGACTTGGTAATTGGCTTAACTATTATTGCTATTGGCACCAGTTTACCAGAACTGGCAGCGTCTGTTGCAGGTGTGCTTAAAAATGAAGATGACCTAGCACTGGGTAATATTGTGGGCTCAAATATTTTTAATATTTTAGCCGTGTTACCACTTGCCGGTATTATCAATCCATCGATAATCGACCCTTCTATTGCTAATCGTGATGTACTGATTATGATTGCAGCAACCTTGGCACTTATTGTTATGTCATTGAACTTTAGAGGCGCACAGCGTATCAATAGAGTAGAAGGTGGTTTACTGCTAAGCGCATTTTTGATTTACCAAGGTTACATCTTTAGTCAAATAGGGTAAGAGTTGTCTATGACCAAGCTAAGTTTTATCGAGCAAGGGCTACGTGTTCTTGATATCGAGCGCCAAGCACTTTTTGATATAAAACAATATGTAGATGATAATTTTCATCAGGCATGTCAGCTTATGTATGACTGCAGTGGCCGTATTATAATTATTGGTATGGGTAAGTCGGGGCATATTGGCCATAAAATTGCGGCAACTTTAGCAAGCACTGGTAGCCCTGCTTTTTTTGTGCACCCAGGCGAAGCCAGCCACGGCGATTTGGGCATGATCACTAAAAACGATGTCGTTATGCTTATTTCTAACTCAGGCGAAACCAGTGAAGTACTTAATATTATTCCAGTGTTAAAACGCCTTGGTGCAAAAATTATTTCCATGACAGGAAATACACAATCAACCATGGCCACACTTGCTAACGTGCATGTATGCATTAAAGTAGAAAAAGAAGCCTGCTCATTAGGCTTAGCACCAACAGCCAGTACCACGGCAACACTCGCTATGGGCGATGCAATGGCGGTAGCACTGTTAGAAGCACGCGGATTTACTGCCGATGACTTTGCACTATCGCATCCCGGTGGCAGTTTAGGGAAGCGATTACTGCTCACCTTAAAAGATGTTATGCACAGCGGTGTAAATACGCCTATTATAACTACTTCGCAAACTATTAAAGATGCGCTGATTGAAATGACAGCTAAAGGCTTAGGTATGACCGCCATAGTTGACGATAATCAGCAACTCGCTGGGTTATTTACCGATGGTGATTTACGCCGTATTTTAGAGCAACGCGTTGATATTCATACCACGTCAATAGATGCAGTAATGACTAAATCGTGTACCACGGCAACCCAAGATATGCTTGCTGCGCAAGCGCTTAATATTATGGAACATAAACGCATTAATGGCTTAATTATTATTAATGAGCATAATCAGCCTATTGGGGCACTCAATATGCAAGACCTACTTAAAGCAGGAGTATTATAAATGCAATTTGAAGAACTCTATCAAGCGCTAAGTGATGACGCTAAAGCGCGCGCAAAAAAAGTAAAACTACTTATATGCGACATTGATGGCGTATTTTCTGATGGCCGAATTTATCTTGGCAACCAAGGTGAAGAGCTAAAAGCATTTAATACAAAAGATGGCTTTGGTATTAAAGCACTTATTAACAGCGGCTTTGAAGTAGCGGTTATTACCGGCAGGCACTCGCAAATAGTACAACAACGTATGACCAGCTTAACCGTGCAGCATATTTATCAAGGTCAAGAAAACAAGCTTATTGCCTACCAAGAACTTAAAAACAAGCTTAATTTGAGCGATGAGCAAATTGCTTATATTGGTGATGACGGCCCTGATATGCCTGTTATGGAGTTAGTTGGCTTTGCAGTCGCAGTAAACGACGCGCACCCACTAATTAAACGCTTAGCACATTACACTACGCAAATGCCGGGTGGTTTTGGTGCAGTAAGAGAGCTAACCGACTTACTTATGCTTGAAAACAATAAACCATTAACTAGCCAAGGCACCAGTTCATGAATATAGCGCGCATAGTCTTAAGCGTTTTATTCATCACCTGTATGGTTTGGCTTTGGTACCCTTATTTTACTCAGGTAAATACGGTTGCTAAAGCCGACTCAGAAGTAATAGCTAAACCCGATTACACCGCCATTGAGCTAAAACAAACAGCTTTTGACGAAAACGGTGAAATTAGCCATAAAGTAACTGCGGTTAAAACGGAGCTTTACGAGCAGCTAGGATTTACCTTATTCGAAAAACCTACTTTCATATTGTACGACGACAGACAAAAAACGTGGCGTATCAATGCTGATGAAGCAACACTTTACGATGAAAGACAATTAATTTTAGAGGGTAATGTAACTGCCCAAAACTTAATTGATGGCGCAATGATAGACAAAATTACCGCCGACAATATTCAAGTAGATATAATGCTACTCACTATGCGCAGCGAACAGCCCGTTATTATAACTGGACCGAATTTAAAGATCACCGGTAAAGGCCTTGAAGCCAATTTAACAACCGAGGTGATAAAACTAATTAACCATACGCGAACACTATATTATGACCAATAACCTTGCAAAAATACTTATTATTCCATCGCTTATACTTGTATTTAATAGTAATGCGGCAGAGCAAAGTACTTCCCCATTAGCTAATCAAATTTCTATTAGTGCTGACCGCCAAGAAGGCCAACTAAAAGAAAACGTTGGTATTTTTGAGAAAAACGTCGAGATAATTCACGGTAATCGTCGTATCACCGCCGATCGTTTAGAAGTACATAAGCGCGACGAACTTGGCGATAATAAACAACTATTAATTGCCACGGGCAGCCCTGCATATTTTGAAGAAAAGCAAGCAGATGGCACTGTCATGAGCGCCAGCGCTAACGAAGTACGTTACGATGTAGCGAAACGTTTTTTAACCCTGGTAGGAGATGCAAACATTTCTCAAGCTGGGCAAAAAATTACGGCTAAAAGCATCACCTATGATATAGAGCAACAGCTTATAAGTGCTGAAAAAGATGAAAACTCAACTGATCGGGTACACACTATTTTAGTGCCTGTAGACGTAAAAAAAGAACAAAAACTCAATAAAGGTCAGCCATGAGTACATTAAAAGCAGAGCTATTAGCAAAAAGCTATAAAGGCCGTGAAGTTGTTAAAAATGTAGGACTTGAAGTAAAAGCTGGCAGCATTGTTGGTTTACTTGGCCCAAATGGCGCAGGTAAAACCACTACCTTTTACATGATTGTAGGCTTAGTACCTAGCGACAAAGGTAAAATATTAATTGATGATAACGATATTACCTTACTTCCTATGCACAGCCGTGCTCGTTTAGGTATTGGTTATTTACCACAAGAATCTTCTATTTTTAGAAAGCTCACTGTGTATCAAAATTTAATGGCTATTTTAGAAACGCGTAAGCAACTAAATAAACAAGCCAGGGAAGAAACCCTAAATAGTTTATTGGACGAATTTAGCCTGCAACATATTCGCGACAGCTTAGGTATGGCGCTATCTGGTGGTGAACGTCGCCGCGTAGAAATAGCACGTGCTTTAGCTGCAGATCCTAAATTTATATTGCTTGATGAGCCCTTTGCTGGCGTGGATCCTATTTCAGTACTCGATATTAAAAAAATTATAGAACACCTTAAAAATCGTGGTATTGGCGTACTAATTACCGACCACAATGTAAGGGAAACCCTTGATGTTTGTGAAAAAGCCTACATTGTTTCTCATGGGGAGCTAATTGCATCTGGTACTCCTGAATTTGTATTAAACGATAAAACAGTACGTGATGTTTATTTAGGCGAGCAGTTCAAACTGTAATATTTATGTTATTACTATAAGCATCTGCTAAGATTAATCATATCAATTTATAAGGATTGTTAGAGATAAATGAGGCAATCATTACAGCTGCGCATGGGCCAGCAACTTACAATGACTCCGCAACTGCAACAGGCTATTCGCTTATTGCAGCTTAGTACCTTGGATCTCCAGCAAGAAATACAAGAAGCACTTGATAGCAACCCATTACTTGAAGTTGATGAACAAGATTACACGGAAGAATCAGCAGGTAAAAACGAGCAAAAAGCAGATGACATTACTGTTAGCGCCTCTGCTGACGACACCCCAAGCGAGTATGAGCAAGATAGCGGTGAAGCACTAAATAAAGACACCATAAGCGACGACATGGCCATGGATGTATCATGGGATGAATATATGAGCGCAGCGCCTGCCTCTTCATCAGGGCCAATGCCTGAAGATGAATCTATTTATCAAGGTGCATCAACCGAAACCCTGCATGAATACTTAATGTGGCAATTACAGCTCACCCCTTTTAGCCCTACCGACGAAGCTATTGCCATAGCTATCGTTGAAGCCGTAGATGACTCTGGTATTTTAACCCTCAGTTGCGAAGACCTTTTAGCAAGCTTTAACCAAGAAACTGACGACGAACACGAAGTAGAACTAGATGAAATAGAAGCAGTGCTAAAGCGCATTCAATTATTTGATCCTGTTGGTATTGCAGCTCGCAGCTTGCAAGAATGCTTATGCATTCAATTAAATCAATTTGATAAAGACACCCCTTATATTAACGAAACAAAAATGGTGTTAACTGATCATATCGATTTACTCGCTGCTCGCGACTATCGTACGTTAATGAAAAAAACTAAGCTCAAAGAAGAAGAGCTTAAAGAAATAATGACACTTATTCATACGCTTAATCCTAAGCCTGCGGATACTATTGTCAGAGAAGAGTCTGAATACGTTATACCTGACGTGTCTGTTAAAAAAATAAAAGGCCGCTGGGTGGTAGAGCTAAACCCTGATAGCATGCCAAAAATACGTGTTAACAGCCAATATGCGGCTATGTCTCGTACAGTAAAATCCAGCGGTGACAGCCAATTTATTCGCTCGCACTTACAAGAAGCTAAATGGTTTATTAAAAGCCTAGAAAGTAGAAACGAAACACTCCTGAAAGTAACTAATTGTATTGTTAAGCAGCAACAAGCGTTTTTTGAACATGGCCCAGAAGCCATGAAACCTATGGTATTAAACGATGTTGCCGAAATAGTTGAAATGCACGAGTCGACTATTTCACGGGTCACTACGCAAAAATATATGCACACTCCACGTGGCATTTTTGAGCTTAAGTACTTTTTTTCAAGCCATGTAAGCACCGAAAATGGTGGCGAATGTTCATCAACTGCCATACGTGCCCTGATTAAAAAGTTGATAGCTGCAGAAAACTTAGCCAAACCATTGAGTGATAGCAAGATTGCAGATATATTGGCTGAGCAAGGAATTAAAGTAGCTAGACGGACAATTGCAAAATATCGCGAATCTCTGGCTATTCCCCCGTCGAATCAACGTAAAAGCTTGATTTAAGACGTACAACAAAGAGGAAAATGCTGATGCAACTAAACTTAACTGGTCGTCATGTAGACATTACAGACTCATTAAGAGACTATGTAAATAATAAATTTGCAAAGCTGCAAAGACACTCAGATCACATAACTAATGTGCATGTTATTCTCGATGTAGAAAAATTAAGTCAAAAAGCTGAAGCAACAATTTTTGTAAGTGGCGCTGAGCTATTTGCATCGACCGAACACCAAGATATGTACGCTGCCATTGACTCGTTGATTGACAAACTCGATCGTCAAGTAATTAAACACAAAGAGAAGTTTGCTCGACACTAACACTATGAAATTAAGCTCACTTATATGCCAGGACTGCAGCAAAGCTGTGGTCCTTTTTAATAGTAAAAAAAGAATTTTAGAATTCATCAGTGAACTCGCGCATAAAAAAATGCCGTATTTACCTCAGCAAGATATTCTCACTGCTTTATTGGCAAGAGAAAAGCTAGGTAGTACCGGTATTGGCCGAGGAATAGCAATTCCACATGGCCGTATGAGCGGGGCACAAGAGCCTCTTGCCTTAATTTTAATAAGCGAAACCGCTATTAATTTTGATGCAATTGATAATCGTCCAGTTGATATTTTTGTTGCGCTTATAGTGCCCGATGGCGATAACCAGCAGCACTTGAAAACACTAGCCACAATAGCTGATAAACTAAACGATAAAGAGTTTTGTAAGCAATTGCGTGCGGCAAAGTCTGATGAAGCGTTATACCAAGTTATTTTGGATCAATCCTAGTTACTAATAAAGGGGTGGTAAATGGAATTAATTATTATAAGTGGCCGTTCAGGTTCTGGTAAGTCAGTTGCTTTACGTGTTGTAGAAGATTTAGGTTACTATTGTGTAGATAATATTCCGGTAAATTTGCTGCCTTCATTAGTGCGCAGTGTCTCTGATAACTACGATAAAATAGCCGTTAGTATAGACGTGCGTAACCTGCCTAAAGACCAGCAGCAGTTTAACGATATCCTTGAGTACTTGCCCGACTTTGCTAAACCAACGTTATTTTATTTAGATAGCGACGATCAAACGTTAATCCGCCGTTATTCAGAAACACGTCGTTTGCACCCGCTTTCGATTGATTCGCTACCGCTAGATTTAGCAATAAAAAAAGAAAAAGAATTACTCGATGTACTCGTAACGCGGGCTGATCATGTCATTGATACAACCGATTTAAGTGTGCATCAACTTGCTGAATCTATGCGTGAAACCATACTCGGTAAAAAAGACAAACAGCTTATCATTACCTTTGAGTCGTTTGGCTTTAAGCATGGTATTCCCAAAGGTGCTGATTATGTTTTTGATGCGCGTTTTTTACCAAACCCACACTGGGAACCGGAGCTCAAGCCTTTAACTGGATTAGATCAACCAGTAAAAGATTATTTAGCTAGTCATAGTATTGTGCAAAAATTCACTTGGCAAATTCAAACCTTTGTACAAACGTGGTTACCACACCTAGAGCGTAATAATCGCAGTTATTTAACCATTGCTATTGGTTGTACTGGTGGTCAGCACCGCTCAGTTTATTTAGCGCAAACAATTGGTGAAAGCTTTGCTATGTCTCACCCTAATGTAAAAATTCGCCATCGCGAGCAAGAAAAATAATTCAATTTAAATAATCATCTGTTCAGCTTAAGTAGAGTATCTTATGCGCTTAGAAAATACATTTTTAATAAAAAACAAGCTAGGCCTGCATGCTAGAGCTGCTACCGTATTAGCACAATTAGCGGTACAATTTGACGCATCTATTACCTTATTTCAAGATGAAAAAGAAGCCGCTGGCGATAGCGTACTGGCTTTAATGTTACTAGAAAGCAGCCAAGGTAAAGAAGTAAAAGTAGTGTGCGAAGGACCCGATGCAGAGCATGCTTTACATGCCGTTGGCCAATTAATAGCGCAGCGCTTTAACGAACAAGAATAGTAGGCACTTTATTTAAACCAAGTAAACGAGCTAAAATATAGGGTTAGTGAAACCTTAAGCTAGTTTGGCTAAAAAAAGTAAGATAAACTGAACGAAGTTAATGACTAACTTCTTCCCTAACGTTATAAAAATAAATTAAGGACGCCAATGCCCGAAACTTTCGAACAAGACTACCCACTACAACAATTACAACAAGTGACCAAGTCACTCAATAGTGGTCAGTTTGTTCAAGTTAGGCGCATGCTGGCAAAAACAGCTCCTTGTGATACCGCACTTTTACTAGAATCATCACCGCATAAAGTTCGTCGCCTGCTCTGGCAATTAGTTGATCCAGATGTACAAGGTGATGTTCTTGAAGAACTCTCTGAAGATGTACGTTTAGGCATTATTGCCCAAATGGAACCTAAGCACATTGCTGCTGCCACTGAAGACATGGGCCACGATGACTTAGGTGAAGTACTGCGAAGCCTGCCTGACACGGTTTATAAAGACGTGGTTAGCGCCATGGACATTCAAGATAGAGAACGTGCTACGCAAGCACTCTCCTATCAGGAACGCTCTGCTGGCGCGCTGATGAACACAGATACAGTAACCATTCGCCCTGATGTAACCCTAGATGTGGTACTGCGTTACATTCGTCTGCGCGGCGAACTCCCTGAGGGTACCGACGACCTTTACGTTGTCGATAAGCATAACTGTTTTTTAGGCGCTTTATCGTTAAGTACCTTACTAACCAATTCGCCCGAAAAAATTGTTCACGACCTAATGGATGAAGACTGTGAGTCTATTCCTATTTCGATGGATGAAAGCGAAGTGGCGCAGTTATTTGAACGTCATAACTGGATATCAGCCCCAGTAGTTGACGACAACGCCCAGCTACTTGGCCGTGTTACTATCGATGACATTGTTGATGTAATTCGTGAAGACGCAGAGCATCACTTATTAGGTTTAGCGGGTCTTGATGATGAAGAAGATACCTTTGCACCGGTTTTAAAAAGCTCAAAAAAACGCTCTGTTTGGCTAGGTGTTAACTTATTAACGGCTCTGGCAGCTGCTTTTGTTGCCAGCTTTTTTGAAGGCACTTTAGCAATACTGCCTATTTTAGCCGTGCTTAACGGCATTGTCCCCTCAATGGGTGGGGTGGCCGGTAGCCAGTCATTAACCTTGGTTATTCGTGGTATAGCAGTGGGCCATATTAACCAAACTAACCAACGTTTTGTAATGATAAAAGAGCTCGCCATTGGTGCATTAAACGGTATTTTATGGGCTGTTTTAATTGCCAGTGTTATAGCCCTATGGCAATGGGACTTAATGCTTGGCGCGGTACTGGCGTTTGCAATGTTTATGAACTTAGTTGTTGCGGGTGTGGCGGGTGCGTGTATTCCTATAATACTTAAACGTATGAAAATAGACCCTGCACTTGCTGGCAGTGTAATACTCACTACAGTAACCGATATAGTAGGTATATTTGCCTTTTTAGGCACCGCAACTTGGTTGCTGGTTTAATAAATAAACCAGCGCACATTACTGTGTAAATACGCGCTGGTTAAAAGTAACTTTTACGCAATATAATTTAACCAGCGTTCAGGTTATCAGGTTATCTAGTCTTCTTTATTGATTGTAGAGCCATCGACTCCTTCTTGCTTTGACGATTGTGTATTTACTTTATTACTTATTATTGCATCGAGGTTTTCGCCACCTTTAACCCCAAAATCTAAACTGCGTATTGGGAATGGAATACGAATATCAGCCTCATTTAGTGCTTGCTGTACTGCCACAACACCTTTGTGGCGTACTGTCATAAAGTCTGGCTCACCAGGGTATTTAATCCAAAACCACAATAATAAATTAATACTACTGTCGCCAAAACTCTCTGCGTATACGGCCGTTTCATCTTGGCGTATTACAAACTCAAATTGATTAATTTTATCCACAATAACGTTTGCGGCTTTTTCTATGTCTTCTGTTAATGAAATTCTTACCGGCACTTCTATGCGTCTAACGCCTAGCGTGCTGTAGTTTCGCAATACATTTCTAAATAGTATTTTATTAGGCACTAGTATTTGCTGCCCATAAAAGCTCTCTATTAGTGTATTACGCAGGTTTATTGAATGCACAGAGCCAAACACATCATCAGTTTTTATTACATCACCTGGTTTAAATGGCTTACGAATACCCATAGCAATACCTGCTATTAAGTTTTCGGTCATATCTTGAAATGCAAAACCAATCGCTAAACCAACAATACCGGCACCAGCTAGTAATGACGTTACCGTGCCTTTTAAGCCCATAAAATCCAGTGCTATAAACACTCCTACACTTAATATCAGCACTTTAAATATAGAAGCCATTAAATCAGCTATCTGTTTTGAATCGAGGGAGCGGCGTAATAAATTTTTCATTAAGTTACCGGCAAAGCGAGCCAGCATAGAAAATAGAATGACAATAATAACTGCCACAATAAAATTAGGAATATGGCTTATAACGACATCAAACCACCCTCCGAGCTTTTCTTCGATAAGTTTTTCGGCGTCGCTAATTGAGGGAATACTAAACATGTAACTTGCACCTATTGATTTATAATGTGATTAGAATCAATCTTGAATTCGCATATCAATTGCAAGTATAGCGCCAGTATTAAAAAAGCCATGCTGTGCATGGCTTTTATAGATTAGGTAAAGGTTTAAGTTTTAGCTTTGTTCATCGCGTAAAAATACTGGCTCAAGCTCTTTCACACTTGCTTCGGCGCTAAAGTAATAACCCGCTACTGTAAACTCTTTAAGCTGGCTTAGCTGAGTTACTTTATTTTCGATGAGGTAACGCGCCATCATGCCTCGTGCTTTTTTAGCGTAAAAACTAATTACTTTATATTGACCATTTTTACAGTCTTTAAAGTGTGGAGTAATTATTTGTGCATTAAGGGCTTTTTTATCAACCGCTTTAAAGTACTCGTTTGAAGCAAGGTTAACTAAGTATTGGGCGTCCTCGGCTTTTAATACCTCGTTAAGTTTATTGGCAATTACACTGCCCCAAAACTCATACAGGTTTTTACCACGGCTGTTTTCAAGCTTGGTGCCCATTTCAAGGCGATACGCTTGCATTAAATCTAGCGGCTTTAAAAGCCCATATAAGCCCGATAATATGCGTAGGTGGCTTTGTGCGTAATCAAGCTGATTAGCCGTTAGCGTGCTAGCATCTAAACCACCATATACATCGCCATTAAAGGCCAGTACCGCTTGTTTAGCGTTTTCTGTGGTAAATGGCTGTGCCCACTCACTAAAGCGAGCAGCGTTAAGCCCTGAGAGCTTATCGCTAATTTTCATCAGGCTGCCAATTTGCGCAGGTGTTAGTTCACGGCATACTTGCATCAGTGCTTCGCTGTGCTCAAGTAATTCCGGTTGAGTGAACTTATCGGTTGCAGGTGGCGTGGTGTAATCAAGATTTTTTGCAGGTGAAATAACAGTGATCATAGTTAGCTATTGACTTGTAATTTATTTAATGTCAATTTCAACATTAAATGAAACGAAAAGCACGTTTTGTTTAATATTAAACAGACTGATCCTACCTTAATAATTCATACATAACCGTTTTTATATTGATAAGGACATAAGACCTATCAAGCATTACTTCGCTGTTGCAGTATGGTGTAATATTAAAGTAGTTTAGATTTTCTTTTAACTTGCTTGGAATGAGGAAAGCAAATGACTAACGCGCTACAAAGGCTAAAACAACATTCATCAATCGTGGCCGACACGGGTGATATTGAAGCAATTAAAAAGCATCAACCAGAAGACGCAACGACCAATCCGTCATTGTTATTAAAAGCGAGCGAGATTGAAGCCTATAAGCCTTATTTAAATAAAGCATGGAGCTACGCCAAAGAAACCGAGCAAGATCCAGCGAAGCAACTAGCGCTAGCATGCGACTACTTTGCGGTATTATTAGGTAAAGAAATTAGCGCTATTGTACCTGGTTATATTTCTACTGAGGTAGATGCACGTCTTTCGTTTGATACCCAAGCAACTATTGATAAAGCGCACACGCTACTTAGTCTTTACGAAAAAGAAGGCGTAAGCAAAGATAAAATCTTAATTAAAGTAGCCTCTACTTGGGAAGGCATTAAAGCCGCTGAACAACTAGAAAAAGAAGGTACTAAATGTAACCTTACTTTATTGTTTAGTGATGCCCAAGCACGTGCTTGCGCCGATGCTAACGTATTTTTAATCTCGCCATTTGTTGGTCGTATTTTAGATTGGCACGTTGCTAACGGTATGGAAAAACCGACCGACCCACTGCAAGATCCTGGGGTACAATCGGTACGCAGCATTTTTGAATTTTATAAACGCCACGACTACAAAACGGTAGTTATGGGTGCAAGTTTTCGTAATACCGGCGAAATTATTGCCCTTACTGGTTGCGATAAGCTAACTATTAGCCCCAATCTTTTAGAAGAGTTGGGTAACCTTGAAGATGCACCAGAATACTTACTAGCAAAAGATGTTGCGCAGCAGCCAAAACCGGCACCGCTTAGCGAAGCTCAATTTCGTTGGTTGCATAACCAAGATGCTATGGCGACTGAAAAGTTAGCTGAAGGTATTCGCTCTTTTGCTGATGCTCAAGAACAATTAGAAGCACGCTTTAAAGCCATGTAATTGGCTCAAACGCTTGTATAAAAACGTCGCAGTTGCGACGTTTTTTTATGCCTGTAATTTATATGCAAGAAACTTATAAACCCATCATAAAGTAAAGCTTCATCAACAAATCACACTTTAGTAACATAAATGTCACTTTTATATTCTATTTTAGCTAGGCCTATGGTATAGGTATTCGCGAAGTTAATACCTATTGCGTTAAATTAGTGAGCCGTTATAGCTTATGTTTTTAATAAGACTGGTATCAAATGCAGTCTAAAGGAGATATTCATGGATAGCCTAAGCAATATAATAGAAGGTCCTGAAACAAAAAAGGAAGCTTCTCAAAAAAATAAAAAAAGAAGATGGCGCGAAATCGAAGCAATACAAGAAAAGTATCGTTTACGCAAAGAACTACAGGAGTTGGACTACTTTACAGACAGTATAGCCGTTAATGAGCTCGACTTTTAAACGACTAACTCAAAGGCCCGCATTACTGTGCGGGCCTTTGGTTTTAAAAGTTAAAATTATACTTGCCAATTAATCGGCGTTTTACCTTGAGATTGCAATAACGCATTCGTGGCTGAAAAATGCCTACAACCAAAAAAACCTCGATGAGCAGACAGTGGCGATGGGTGCGGCCCTGCTAAAATATGCTGGCGTGCGCTATCAATTCCCTTACCTTTTTTTTGTGCATGAGCACCCCACAAAATAAATATTACGCCTTCACAATGGGTGTTTATATGCGCAATAACCTTATCGGTAAATTGCTCCCATCCTAAGTGTTTATGCGAATGGGCTTGGCCTTGCTCTACCGTAAGTACTGTATTGAGTAAAAACACTCCCTGCTCTGCCCAGCTTTGCAAGTAACCATGGGTAGGAATAACAAAATCGTTTATATCGCTAGCCAGCTCTTTATAAATATTTTTAAGCGAAGGTGGCAGCTTTTTAACCTCAGGTAATACTGAAAAACACAAACCATGTGCTTGGCCTTCACCATGGTAAGGATCTTGCCCTAAAATAACAACGCGTATATCACTAAGCGGTGTTGCAGCAAATGCGCTAAACACTTGCTCTTTTGGAGGATAAACAGCAACACCTTCACTGCGGCGCTTGGCAACGTAGTCGAGTGTTTGCTGCATATATGCTTGCTGTAATTCTTGCTTTAAAAATGCAGTCCAATCGCTCATTGTATGCTCTTTATTTGTTGACGTGATACGTCTATTTTATCACACATATCGGCCAGCCCATCTAGCATACGCGCTGAAAAACGATGTAGTAAGTCGGCATTTACAGATAAAAACTGCTTGTTTTTTACTGCGGGTATTTCTGGCCATTGCTGCCAATTAATAGTGGGTTGCGGTGTTGCTGATTTTTCATCCGGAATAATTATAATTTGCGGTTTAGCCACAATCACATTTTCTATGCTTATTTGTGGATAGTCGGTGCGGCTATTTGCAAATACATTGGTTACTTGGCAAGTGGCTATTAACTCACTTATTCCGGTATTTTTCGACACAGTCATCATCGGCTCAGACCAGAGTTGATAAAAGCCAGTGAGTTTACTTTTACCCTGTTGCTTGGCTTTAATGGCTGCAAGTTTAGCATTAAATGCTTTTACCACTTGCTCGCTTTGTTTAATGTTACCGGTAAGTTTTCCTAGCATAAGCAACTCATCGGCAATACCTGTAATTGTCGTTGGATCAGTTAAATAAAGCTTAATACCTAAGCGCTCTATTTGTGCTAAATCATCGCTTTGATTACCACTTTTCCAAGCAATTACTATATCTGGCTTAAGGACTAAAAGCTTTTCGATTGAAATACCATAGTAACCGCCAATACGGGTAATACCTTTTGCCGCTGCAGGGTAGTCGGCGTAATCAACTGTGCCAACAATATTATCTCCCGCGCCTATTGCATACAGGTTTTCTACTATGTGCGGGGCCAGTGCCACAATACGCAGTGTTTTAGCTGGCTGTACTTTATCAATTTGTACCTTGTTGGCCTGCGCATGCTGGGATAAACAGAGTAACAATAGGCCAACAACAAGCTGTTTAAACATTAGTAATCAAAACCTTGCAGAGCTTTAACACCTGCATCAAATGCATGTTTTACATTACGCACTTCGCTTACTGTGTCAGCCAGTTCTATTAATTTACGATGTGCTGCACGGCCGGTAATAATAACCGACTGCATTGGCGGTCTGTTGCCAATCGCCTCTAGCACTTCATCTACATCAATATACCCATAGGTTACCATGTAGGTAAGCTCATCGAGCAGCACTACATCTAGGCTTGCATCGCTAAGCAGTCGCTTTGATTCTTGCCAAGCAGCTTGCGCGGCTGCGGTATCGCTCTCTTTGTCTTGGGTATTCCATGTAAAGCCTGTGCCCATTACCACAAACTCCACACCCGCACCCTGTAACAAGTTACGCTCTCCGCATTCCCAAGTGCCTTTTATGTACTGACACACAGCGGCTTTTTTTCCATGGCCAACACAACGTGCTACCACACCAAATCCTGAGGTCGACTTACCTTTGCCATTACCAGTTATAACTTGAAAAATACCTTTTTCTTGTTGCGCTGCAGCTATTCGTGCATCAACTTGATCTTTTAATTTTTGTTGGCGTTGCTGATGTTTATCTTTACTTTGTTCGCTCATGATTATGCCCTTCATAAATTTTAATAATGTGTGCAATATTTAAATGCGTTTCACACATGGCAGCTAAACGCTCTAGTTGCTGCTCACGGTGCTGGTTAATATTAACCGGATTAATAACTGTATCGGCTTTGAGCCACTTTAATATTTGCAATGTGGCACTCGCTTGATCAAATAAGCCATGTAAATAAGTACCCGCTATGGCGTTATCATCACTAATAAACCCATCGGCTGTAAAGCCATTTGGGTGTTCATTAAAGCTTAAAAATGGTTTATTAAGTGCTTCACCTTGGCTAATGCCTGCATGAATTTCGTAGCCACTACAAAGTATTTGCTGGTTATTTAATTGCATAGTCGCGGTTACATTACTCAATATTTTTTGTGCTGTAAGTGTGCTGGTAAAATCACTTAACGCTAGCCCCGGCATCTGCTGTAATGATGACTCAACACCTAGGGGATCATTAATACTATTGCCAAGCATTTGCATACCACCACAAATACCGAGCACTTTACCACCATAACGTAAATGGCGTTTTATTTGTGTATCCCAGCCTTCATTTTTTAAAAAGGCTAAATCACTTAATACGTTTTTACTCCCCGGTAAAATGATCAAATCAACATCGGGGATCGCTTGTGTATGCGCTACATAATTAATATTTATATTGGGATGTAAGCGCAGTGCATCAAAGTCAGTATGGTTGCTAATGTGCGGCACAAGCAGCACGGCAATATTAACGCTGGCATTAGTTAGCGTATTATCAATAGCAATTGCATCCTCAGCATCTAATGCAAGGTCGTGTAAATACGGCAATACGCCTAACACCGGTTTACCTGTGTACTGTTCCAGCCAATCAAGTCCACTTTGTAATAAGCTTATATCGCCTCTAAAACGATTTATTACAAAGCCTTTTACCCGCGCTTGCTCCGACTCACTCAACAATGCCAAAGTACCCACTAAATGAGCAAACACACCGCCTTTATCTATATCGGCAATTATAATTACGGGGCAGTCAACGGCTTCGGCGTAGCCCATATTAGCAATGTCGTTGGCTCTGAGGTTTATTTCGGCTGGGCTGCCCGCCCCTTCCACCAGCAATAAATCAAAACGTTGTGCTAAACGGTTATGCGACGTGAGTACTGCATCCATAGCTACTTTTTTATAATCGTGATACGCCCCAGCTTCAATATTACTTATGGCTTTACCATGAATAATAACCTGCGCGCCAGTATCGCTATTTGGCTTAAGTAATATGGGATTAAAGTCAGTTTCAGGGGCTACCTTTGCCGCTATAGCTTGCAGTGCTTGAGCACGACCTATTTCACCACCATCATCTGTAACTGCACTATTTAATGCCATATTTTGTGGCTTAAATGGCGCTACATTTAGCCCTCTATTAGCAAATACTCTACACAGCGCCGCAACCAGTGTACTTTTACCCGCATCGGATGTGGTGCCTTGCACCATTAACGTTTTCATTTTATAGCCCTACACCTGGCGCTTACGAAAATACAATAAGCTTAAAAAGAACACGCTACCAATAGCTGCAGTAATAACCCCAACGGGTAACTCTTGATTAGTTAACAACGTGCGCGCTAGCACATCAACCCAAACCATAAAAGTACCGCCCACCAAACTCGTTACCAGTAAGCCAGATAAGCTACCTTGGGAGATAAAAAAGCGCACTATATGCGGCACCATTAATCCTACAAAGCCAATTCCGCCACACATAGCCACTAACACTGCCGTTATCAGCGAACTTAAAACTAGCATCAATATTCTAAAGCGATGTACCCGCACACCCAGTGTTATAGCACTTTCATCGCCGAGCAGCATGGCATTTAGTTGGCGCCTAAAACTAAGCATTGTAAATGTACACAATACAATAACCACAAAAGGTAACCACAGCGTTGCCCACTGCGCTCGTGCAAAACTGCCGAGCGTCCAAAATAAAATAGCCGCAACTGCCTGAGGATCGCTCCAGTAAAGTAATAAACTGGTAAATGCGCTAAATAAAAATGACAAGGCCACACCTGCCAGCAGCATAGATTCTACTTGCCCACTTTGCTGCCGCCCTGCAATCAATATAAGTAAACTCATAGCCACTAAACTGCCAGCCAATGCCGCTGCCGATAATGCAAAGCCCGCACTAATGCCCACAAACGCCATGAGTATAACTACCCCCAAAGACGCCCCAGACGATATCCCAAATAAATAAGGATCTGCTAACGGATTACGCGTCACGGTTTGCAAAATAAGCCCGGCAATGGCTAAACCACTGCCAGCTAAAAATGCCAGTAATGTGCGTGGCATTCTTAATTCAACAATAATTCGAGTGTTAAAGGAGCCCTCTGTTGAGGTGAAAATACTTTTAAATACATCAGTTAATGATGTGTCGGCAGCGCCATAACTCAGCGCCGTAAATAACGTAAATAATGCAGCTAGTACTGTGACTAAAAGTGCTATTGAATGATTGTTAAGCATGCGCATATTATTCATACCCATAAAAGTAAGTAATATGTGGAATAACACCACCTAGTTTAGACATTTGCGGGTGGTGGCTTACTTGTGCACATACACCAAATACATCATTGAGCATGTCCTCGCTGAGCACATCGATGGGAGAGCCTGTATTAACAATTTCGCCGTGATTTATAACCACCAGCTCATCGCACATAGCAGCGGCTAAATTTAAATCATGAAACGATGCAAACACAGTAACGCCAAGCGATTTAGCCAACTCCATTACCTGAATTTGATACTTCACATCTAAGTGGCTGGTTGGCTCATCCATAATTAATAGTTGCGGTTGCTGCACCATAGCCCGAGCAATTAATGCACGTTGTTTTTCTCCTCCCGAAAGCGACTCAAAACGTTGGCTTGCATGATCCTGCAAGCCAACTCGCGCTATAGCTTGGTTTATTTTTTGTGTGTCGGCTGTTGTGGTGGTGCTAAATAATGCTTTATGCGGGGTTAACCCAAGTGCAACCACATCTAATAAAGTTAAATTAAATTGTGATGGGGTTTCTTGTAAAACAACCGCAACCTGCTTTGCGTATTCATGGCTTTTTAACTGCCAAATATCAGTATTATTAAATTTAATTTGCCCTGCAGTGGGCTGATTAAAGCGATACAAACACCGCAGTAAACTAGATTTACCTGCGCCATTGGGGCCAATTAAGCCAACGAACTTACCTTGCTTTATTTGCAAATTAACATTGTTGAGGATAGTTTTACTGCCAATATTCCACGACACGTGATTAACATTTAACAATGGTGTATTTAATGGCGTTTGAGTTTGCAATAGTTAGCCCTAGGCAGGAATGCGCTCACTAACAATGCAACTAACTATGGCTAGTACATAACTTGAAGATGAGTAAACCCGCTCGTTAAAATAGTTTATTTGTATCTGACTTAAAGCGTTATGCTAATTACAGTTGCGGGAACAGTTGAGGAGTTGCACCTCATTCCAAATGAATACTCTATTATGGGCGGCTAAGTAAATAATTTAAAGCAAAAAAAACCGCACTTAACAAAGTACGGCTTAAAAAGGCAGTGCTAAGCGCTGCTTAAAATTTATATTCTATACCTACACCTAAGTAGTCTTGGTCAACGTTGTTGTCCATATCGAAATTAGAATAAAAACCAAATAATTTAGTGTTTTTATTTAACTGATGATCAACACCTGCCGAAATAGCCGTTTTGTCATCACTGCCTTTAAAATCCATTGCCTGGTACTGCAATTTAAAGGTATTGCTAGCCATAGTGTAAGCCGCACTTAATAAATAACCGTCGGCCTCACTACTGCCATCAACTTTTTCTTGCGTTTGATACATAGCGCCTAATTTAAAATCGGCTACTTTACCTTGTACTGATGCGCGCACTACATCGTAGCCGTTCACTTCACTATCGGCAGCAATAGCGGCATATATTGCGCTCTTTTTAAGGGCTGCGTCACCATAAGTTACTGCCATTGAATAGCCATTTTTAGCACCTGCTGCATCGCTATCCTCTGCAACAAACGTAGCCAAAAGCTTAAAACCTTGGTAAGAATTAGAGGCATAAGAAACACTACTGCCCATTCTATTTTCACCTTTAAAGGCATTTTTAATGTCGCCTTCAAGGTCGCTAAATAAATCAACTTTACCTTGTGACTGCTTAAGCGCGGTATCGTTACGGCCAATAACAACTTGGCCAAACGCACCTTTTAAACCTATATACTGATTACGAGCAGAGATATTGTCGTCATTATCACCTTTTGAGTCGGCGTCAGAAACATCAACTTGAAATTCAAACTTATAAACAGCTTCTAAGCCATCAGATATTTTTTCAGACCCTTTTAAGCCCAAACGTGATGAGTTACTTTTAATCTCGGTAAAAGACCCCTCACCATCATCCGACGACTGTAGTGTTACGTTCGCTTTACCGTAAAAATCCACTTCAGCAAGCGCATTAAAAGACAAACCACCTAATAAAGCTACACATAAGCTCGACTTTACAAATTTCATGTTATTTCCTCGATAATCACAACAGACTCGTTTTTAATGCAACAGGAGTTTGGCACTGTTAAATGACAAAAATATTACAGCCGTCATATTTTTACACTTTTAAATTCATAAAAACACATAATAGTTGCAATCAAACGTACATATACAGCAAAACCATTGGCCTTACTCAACGGGTAACTTAGGAGTCATTTGGGTTAATAAATTTACTAATGTTTCTATTAACTCTTTTTGCTCATTGTCTCTGTGATAGGCAACAAATATATCGCGCGAGGTGGTTTCTACGTCTTTCACATGAAATAACTCGCCTTTTTCTAAATGCGCTGCAACAAGTACTTGAGGAATGAATGCACTCCCTCCGCATTGCAATATTAAATCAAGTGCTATACGCCCAGTACTTGTTCTAAAGTAAGGTGGGGTTTTGCCAGTAAACTGGCGAGCATGCCACAGTGAGAATGTCGTGCCCCAGTCAACATATACGTACTGGTTATCAAAAAAGTTATCGTAACTGGCAGTATCAAACGCGCTTACCGGTATAATGGGTAGTTCACAAATTCGCTCAACCACCAGCTCATCAACTTTTGGTGGATCAAATAAAATAGCTAAATCTAAGGTGCGCTCTAATAACAGGCGGGTACTTTCTTGTTGTGCTTTTACCTCAGCCACCAAAGACACACCGGGCATTGCCGATACAATATTAGTAATACCAAACTGTAAAAATGCATCCCAAATGTTTGGTGTACCCGCTAGGCAAATTTGTTTATGCATATTATCGGCAAGTGCCACATCTACTTTTGCTCTTTGCATGCCAGTAATGATCATTTGTGCATGGGGTAATAAACGCTCACCTGGCGCTGTTAGTTGAATATTATTGCGCTGGCGAATAAACAAATTAACACCAAGCCCTTGCTCTAATTGACGAATTCTAAAGCTTACTGCAGACTGTGTGATATAAAGGTTTTCAGCCGCTTTGCCAAAGTGACGAGTGCGTACTACCTCAACAAATGTTTTTAATAAATCGATATCCAATTTTTTATCCTCACGATAAAAATAACTTGTTTAAAATATTTGCAAACTTGCCGCATACTCCAGCAATTACCAAGGTATGAGGGTACAACAATGAGCAATGATATTTCACTACTTCGCCAAGCATTTGTTAGTCAACGTCAGTTTTTTGATGATCAAAATTTCCCACGCGGATTTGGTCGCAGCGGAAACTTTACCTTATTAGAAGCCAGTATATTAGAGCAACACGGTGTTGTTTTAAAAGGCTTACATAATAAAGCCCTAGAGCCACAAAATGAACATCAGCAACAATTTGTCGCTGTTATTAGTGGTGCTTTAGAGCCAACCAATGCAATTGAGCGCGCTTGGGTTAAATACTTAAAGTTAACAACCAGCAAAGCAAAGTTCCATACATTATTTGGCCGCTCAAAAATAGCGACCCCAGCACCAATAAGCCAAGACTATTACGCCGAGTCAGACAGTATGTAATTGCTTTAACTATTTAATTTTTACATTTTAAATAGTTAAACATACACCAAGCCTAGCGCGAGTACAAAATACATCGCGCTACGTGCTTACTTAAGTTAACTAACTTTTAAACCACGCCTGAGGCCACAATAGCGGCTTTTTTACGTTTACGAGATTGCCTAAAAGAGTCCCAACTAAAAATAGCCAATGCACTCCAAATACAAACAAATGTAACTACTCGCTCGGCATCAAACACTTCACCGTAAAGCATCACAGCTAATATAAACATCAAACTTGGCCCTATGTACTGAAAAAAGCCTAAAGTGGTGTATTGCAAACGCTTAGCAGCGCCGGTAAAGCACAGTAGTGGTAAGGTGGTAATGATCCCGGCACTAATGAGTAACACATTGGTATGCCAGTCATTAGCAGGCAAGCTTGACGTTGCTGTAGGCACCATTAAATACCAATAAATAAGCGCTACGGGCAAGAGTATAAATGCTTCTATTGAAATACCGGACAATGCTTCCACTGGCAGTTTCTTACGCAGTAAACCATATATTGCAAATGATATAGCTAACGAAAAAGCAACCACAGGAAATGAACCAAAACTTATTAATTGCAGCAGTACACCGGTAAATGCTAAAGCAACAGCAACCATTTGAAACTTACGTAAACGTTCGCCTAAAAATAACACTCCCAGTAATACATTTAGTAACGGATTAATGTAATAACCTAAACTGGCATCGAGCATATGATTATTATTAACTGCCCATATAAATAGGCCCCAGTTAAACCCCAGTATCGACGAGGTTAAAACCAGCATTAACAATAATTTAGGCTGTACTATAATGCGTTTAATTCTATCCCACTGGCCTAAAATACTCACAATAATAATTAAAAACATCACCGACCACACAACACGATGCGTTAAAATTTCAAATGCAGTAACATGCTGGAGTTGCTTAAAGTATATAGGTGCTAAACCCCATATAGTAAAAGCGATGCAAGCCAAAATGGCGCCCTTGCGCTTCTCGGTATCAATCGGCATAAATAAACACTTAGTTATTCAAAAGGTCGCCAGTTTACTCCGCAAACTTTTATTAGCCAACTAAATACGTACCCGTACCAAATGCTATTTGTACTGCTTGCTCATTATGCAATTCCATCCTACAAACACATACTTTATTGCCCGAGCGAATTAAAGTGGCACTGGCTATAAATTTCTCGCCTTTGCCTGGGCGTAGGTAATCGGTGCGCATATCTATAGTGCCCAAGGTGGCTAGTTTTTGCTGCACAGATAAAATATCAACATCGTTTAGCTTATCTATTACACTTGCTGCAGCTAACATACCACCTACGTTATCGAGCACTGCCGAAATAACGCCGCCATGGAGTATTTTTTGTGCCGGATTACCTATGAGTATATCCTGCCAAGGAAACGATATTTTTGCTTGTTCTGGGCTAAGTGATTCTACCGATATTTTTAAAAACTGATTAAACGGCATATTATTTACAAACAGCGAGCCTACATGCTCTATTAACATTTCTTTATTCATTATTATTCTCTATGTTATATCTGGTAAGAGGAGTAAAGCATAACTAGGATAAAACTAGCAACACAGTTAAATTTATTAGCCGCTTAAAGTCAGCTAATATCCCCCCCCCTGAGCGAGTAAATTCACACGTTATAAATTTATTCAAAAAACATTCAACACTCGCTAAAGACATCCTGTACAAAAAACACTAAAATACCCCGCAATGAATACATTAACACCACCCTCTAGCTCACTTGTGCGCACCCCTGAAGCTGTACTCAAACAAGTGTTTGGTTATAGTGAATTTCGCGACGGCCAAAAAATGGTTATTGATGCAGCCATTAACGGCCAAGATTCGTTGGTATTGCTGCCAACCGGTGGCGGTAAATCTGTGTGCTATCAAATACCCGCTTTAGTGCTTGAAGGGGTAACTATTGTTATTTCTCCGCTAATATCGCTAATGCAAGATCAGGTAACTCAACTACAAGCGCTGGGCGTTAAAGCCGCATATATAAATAATAGCTTAGCCCGCGAAGAGCAGCAGCAGGTATACCAACAACTCCATCAGGGATTAATTAAACTACTGTATGTTGCCCCTGAAAAAGTGCTGCAGCGCGAGTTTTTAGAGCGCTTATCGCATTTAAAAATCAGCTTATTTGCTATTGACGAAGCGCATTGTGTATCGCATTGGGGGCACGATTTTAGACCCCATTACTTTCGTTTAAACGAATTAAAACAGCGCTTTGCTCATGTACCTATGATGGCCCTTACTGCAACTGCCGATAAAGCCACTCGTTTTGATATTGTTGAGCAATTAAAGTTACAACAACCCTATATTCATACCGGCAGCTTTGATCGCCCTAATATTCGCTACACCATAGAAGAAAAATTTAAACCTATGGTGCAACTGCTGCGCTATTTAAAAGAACAAAAAAGCCAAAGCGGCATAATTTATTGCACCAGCCGTAAGCGCGTAGACGACATAGCCGAAAAGTTAGCCGACGCGGGACTTAACGCCGCCGCCTATCATGCAGGTATGAGTAACGAGCAGCGCCAATTTGTGCAAACCGGCTTTGCCCGCGACGATATACAAATAGTGGTTGCTACAGTGGCCTTTGGTATGGGTATAAATAAACCCAATGTGCGCTTTGTATTGCATTACGATATTCCCAAAAGCATAGAGTCGTACTATCAAGAAACTGGCCGCGCTGGGCGAGATGGCCTTGCCGCTGAGGCTATAATGTATTTTGATCCGGCTGATATAGGCCGCGTAAGACGCTTTTTTGAAGATATTGACGACGAGCAACGTCGCCGCGTCGAAGAGCAGCGCTTTAATGCCATGGCCAGTTTTGCCGAAGCACAAACCTGCCGTCGACAAATCCTGCTTAACTATTTTAGTGAGTATCAACGTGAGCCATGCGGTAACTGCGATATTTGCTTAAATCCGCCCAAAAGCTTTGATGGCACTTTAGTAGCGCAGCAGGCACTATCGTGTGTGTACAGAGCAGAGCAACGCTTTGGCCTTGGATATATTGTTGAGTTACTACGCGGTGCAAACACCAGTCGTATTCGCGATAATAACCATCATCAACTCAGCACCTACGGCATTGGCAAAGACAAAAGCAGTGAATTTTGGCTAAGTATTTTACGCCAACTTATTCATCAAGGCTTATTAAGCCAAGATATAACCCAAGGTGCATCACTGCGTTTAACCGAAGCCGCGCGCGCTATTTTAAAAAGCGAATATGCGTTGCAACTCGCAGAGCCTCGCCTGCAAGCTAAGCATGTTTATCAAGATAAATTAGCTCAGTTTAATTACGACAAAAAGCTATTTGCTCGCTTAAGGGCGCTGCGAAAAGAGTTAGCCGATGCCGACGATGTACCGCCGTACGTGGTATTTAACGACAAAACGCTTGCAGAAATGGCGCAGCTAATGCCGACCAACGACAGCGAATTTTTAAAGGTGTCGGGTGTTGGCTTTACTAAATTAAATAAGTATGGCGGTGAGTTTTTAACTGCAATTCGCAACTACCTTGCTACTAACTAAGAGCATTATGACCATAATAGAATATCACCACACGCATCAATGCATTATTATTACGCCGGTAGAGCCGCCCCACGACGAAGACTTTGAACTGTGGAGTCGCTTGTTTTTACACCACGATGAAATAACCATTAATGAGTACTCTGCTGGTGCCGATCGTCATCAACTGCGCTTCACTTATCAGCAGCAAACATTTAATTTAAACTTTGAACACTACAGCCAAAGTATTTGGATTAACGGTGAAGGCCATGACGCTGAACATTTATTAGCCGCACTTACTTTTTACCTAAGTTAATAGCAATTAAATAACTTCAAGCTCTCTACTTTTAACTTACATTTTAGTAACAATGATGTAAGCTGATATTACGGTAGTAATTTGCTACGTAGCAGTAAAGGGTTTGAATGATTACTAAAAAATGGATTTCATCTTGTTGTTTTAGCCTCTGTATTCCAAGCTTTTTTATGTTCAGTTTAGCTGCGCAAGAAACCCCTCATGCGCAAAATGATTGCGCAAGCGAGCAACCAACGCCATCAAGTAGTAATAATTTACGCCGTCAACTAGATCAACCAACGCCACTGTTAAAGCAAAGTAGTAATGCAAAAATTGCCAATATTACTTTGCAGCAACTTAACGTATTTAATACTGAACTCGAAGCCGAAAATAACGCCCTATTTCGCTTTGCTAACCGCGCGCATATTCAAACTGAGCCAGAGGTTATTAAAAGTATTTTATTGTTTGAGAGCGGTGATAATTTTGATCCTAAAAAGCTCGCCGAATCAGAACGCTTACTGCGTAAACAAAACTATTTATACGATGCTCAAGTCATTGCCACCGAAAACTGCGAAGGGAACGTTAATGTTACCGTCGTTACGCGTGACTTATGGACACTGCTACCAGAAATAAGCTTTAGCCGCAGTGGCGGAGAAAACAAGTCGAGTATTGGTTTTCGCGAATCTAACTTATTTGGCTGGGGTAAGCGTTTGTCGTTGTCGCGCACTACAGATAGCGATCGTAATGGTTATTTATTTGTATACGACGATCCTAATATTTTATCAACCCGCTATCGTGGGCGTTTAGAGTACGCCGATAATAACGATGGTAAACGCCATCTGCTAGAACTTACCTATCCGTTTTTTGCTATAGACACCCCTTTTAGCTACGGTATTTTAAGCTATTCAGAGCAACGCGAAGAAGCGCTATATCAGCGCGGTGAAAAGTTTAGCGAGTTTGATCAAACGACCGACTACAACAGTTTTTTTGTTGGTCACTCCAAAGCATTAAGCCATAACTGGACCCAGCGCCTCAGCCTGGGCTACGTTGATGAGCAACATACTTTTGCTGCAATAGACTCTACCTTTGCCCCCTTAGCCGTCGATCGCAGCTTAAGCTACCCTTATGTAAGCGGACACTGGTTTGAAGATAACTTTATAAAAGTACGCAATTTCGACAGTATTTATCGTACTGAGGACTTAAACTTAGGTTGGAACATAAAAGCCTTACTAGGCTACTCCGATGAATCTGTTAGTAACGATGATAGCCGCGCGATTTACTCTTTTAACTTTAATAAAGCTCACTTTAGTGGCGATAATACCTTATGGCGCTTTAGTGCAGACATTGATGGTTACTGGAATAAAGAGCAGGACAAATTTGAAAACCTGATCTCCACCAGCCAAATACAATATTATTTAAATACCAGCATTGATCAGTCTTGGTATGTAAAAGCTCGGGTGCAGTACGCTAAAAACCTCACTAACGATAAACAACTTACACTCGGCGGCGAAACCGGCCTACGTGGCTACCCTATGGATTATCAGCATGGAGATCGCAGCTTTTTAGTGAGTTTAGAAAAGCGCTACTATTGGGAATATGATTTACTGCAATTATTTAAAGTAGGCGGCGCGGCTTTTCTTGATGTTGGCCGAGCATGGTCTAACACCCCAAACAATGTTGAAGATAGCCGCGTTCTTAAAAATGTAGGTATAGGCCTGCGCTTAGCACCAAGCCGTGCAAATGCCGGCACCATGATCCATATAGATATAGCTGCACCGCTAGATAGTGCCGATGGCGTAGATTCGGTACAGTGGCTGGTAAATGTTAAAAATTCTTTTTAAATGGCTATTTCGTCGCACCCTAAAGCGTTAAACTGGGCATATATAATTATTGTGAGACTATAACTTTGGAATTGTTAGCTCTGCTTGGCACCCAATATAAACTGGTCGTTACCCTTATTGCGTTATTACTTTTTCCGATACTGTTAAAAGGTACTAAAAAGCTTCTCGAAAAAGCTATTAAAGGAAAAATAGACCTACACCGAAAATATCGTGCTGAGCTATTACTTAAAATTATCCTCGCATTTGTGATGTTATGTTTAGTGCTGGTATTTTGGGGTATCGAGCTACGTGGACTCCTAGTACTAGGTTCGTCGCTATTTGCTATGCTAGGTGTTGCACTGTTTGCCGCTTGGTCATTACTTAGTAATCTCACCGCTTTTTTACTGATGTTTATTCAAAATGACTGCCGCGTTGGCTATTGGGTACGTATTGTTGATGGCGCAAATAGTATTGAAGGGCGCATTATAGAAATGGGCTTAATGAATGTAGTGCTTGAGCACATTGACGGGCATAGAGTTATATACCCTAATAACTTATTTGTAACTCGTCCGGTACTGGTTTTAAACAAAGAACCTAAGCCAACAAAAGCACCGGTAATTAGGCGTATTATTGGCCCCAAAAAGCCAAATAAATAGTAATAAAAAAGCCGTTTTGTTATCCCAACTGGGTTAACTAAAACGGCTTTACAATTTATTCTATCTATATTTAGTAGCTTACTATTATAACTAGTTATTTAACTCAGCTGTTTTAAGCTCATCATCTAAATCATTTATTTCATCAATAAAAGTGCCAAGCTGTTGTTCAACCAAGCTATTTGCATGAGCAAAATACGCAATATGAAACACCGCATCACCCTCATTTACTAATGGCATAGTTTGCTGGCCAATAATAATTCCACTGCGTGGTGCTGGTAACTCAAGTTCAGAGTCGCCAAGTGGGCTGCTAATATAAGCAAGTACTTGCCCCTTAGTAACACGCTCTCCAAGCGATACCTGCGCACGCACAATGCCATCTACATTAGCACGCACCCAACTTGTAGAGCTGGCTATAATAGGCTCAGGAAGCTTTCTAGGACGCTTACCACGGATCATTTTTAAATGGCGCATAACATAGTCAACGCCTTGTACACCTGCAGCAATCGCAAATGGGTCAAAACGCAGTGCTTCACCGGCTTCATAAGTAATAACCGGGATCCCTAAGTTAGCGGCTTCGCTGCGCAGTGAGCCATTACGTAACGAGGCATCTATCACTGCGGGTGTACCAAATGCTTTAGCCATTTGTGCGGTGGCTTCATCGGCTAAATTAGCGCGTATTTGCGGTAAGTTAGTGCGGTGAATAGCTCCCGTATGTAAATCAATAATATGGGTACAATGTACTGCCACTTGATTAAAAAACATATACGCCATACGACCAGCCAGCGAGCCACGCTCTGAACCCGGAAAACTGCGGTTCATATCGCGTCTATCAGGTAAGTAGCGCGACTTATGTATAAAGCCAAACACATTTACAATCGGCACCGCAATCAGCGTGCCGCGCAACTGGTTAGGATCTATTTTAGCAAGTAATTGCCGCACCACTTCTACGCCATTGAGCTCATCGCCATGAATAGCCGCACACACCATAAGTACCGGCCCTTCCATAACACCATTAACCACTTCAATTGGAATATTAAGTGGAGAGTGGGTATAAAGTTTTGCCGCTTCTAAGGCCAGCGTTTTACGCTCGCCTACGCCAACACTTTCACCTAATAAGGTAAAAGAACGGTTAATTTTAACCTTTGCCACGAGTTGCTGTTCCTTTACTTGATGCTGTTTTTTCAATGAAATCAATCACCATGCCTGCAATATCTTTACCTGTTGCTATTTCAATGCCCTCAAGGCCTGGTGATGAGTTAACTTCCATCACTAAAGGACCACGTGATGAGCGAAGTAAATCAACACCGGCTACATTTAAGCCCATCGCTTTAGCAGCTGCAACGGCTGTTTTACGTTCTTCTGGCGTAATACGCACTAATGTAGCGCTACCACCACGGTGAAGGTTTGAGCGGAACTCACCTTCTTGTGCTTGGCGTTTCATTGCTGCAATCACTTTGTCACCTAAAACAAAACAACGGATGTCAGCACCACCGGCTTCTTTAATGTATTCTTGCACCATAATGTTAGCTTTTAAGCCCATAAATGCTTCAATAACACTCTCAGCCGCTTTACGCGTTTCAGCCAATACCACACCAATACCTTGCGTGCCTTCTAGTAGTTTAATTACTACCGGCGCACCGCCTACCATTTCGAGCAAGTCTTTTACATCATCTGGTTTACTAGCAAAACCAGTCACTGGCATACCTACACCTTTACGAGATAAAAGCTGTAATGAGCGCAACTTATCGCGAGAGCGAGAAATAGCAACCGACTCGTTTACTGGATACACGCCCATCATTTCAAATTGACGCAGCACCGAACAGCCGTAAAAGGTAACTGATGCGCCAATACGCGGAATAACTGCATCAAAGCCTTTTAAGTTTTCACCACGATAGTGAATTTCTGGTAGCTCAGAGTTTATATTCATATAACAACGCAGTGCATCTACTACTTTAACTTCGTGACCACGAGCTTCAGCCGCCTCAATTAAACGACGCGTTGAATACAATTTTTTGTTGCGAGATAAAATACCAATTTTCATAATTTAAACCTTAAATAAGTACGTATTATTTTAGAAGCTTAGTCCCTCTAAAAGTTAATACATCCTTATAATAAATGAGATAAAGCCGGGTCAACGACTATACGATTTTCCATGGCTGTACGCCCGAGTAACATTCTAAACTTCATTGTTGCGCGGCTAGTTAAGGTAATTTCTATAGGCCAGCTATATTTACCCGCATGCAATGTTGTTTCTATAAAGTAACGTAACTCTTTTTGCCCGCCAGAGCTGGTTACGTGCTTCTTCTTTTTAACTTTTGCATTGCAAACAACTTGTGTTTCTTCATCTTCTTGCAATGGCTGGGTAATAAATTTAACCCACTTTTCGCCATCAACTTCATACTCTTCTATATTAAGTGCATGAATACATGAGGTGCGGGCACCGGTATCAATTTTTGCTTTTACTTTCTCGATGCCTAGCTCTGGTAAACTCAACCACTCACGCCAACCAACGGTAATCTTTGCTGTCATAAATGTGCCCTTAATAAAAAAGTGTCTTATACGCTACCGGAAAAAAAACACCAACAAAATAAATTTATCAAGTCGACAAATTGATTTGATTGATCTTTATAGCCGACTAGTTTAACAATATAAGCGTAACAAACTAGTCAACTTTAAGGGCCAAAAACCCCCTTGTTCGAAGCGCTAAATAAATTTAACTTCTTAAAAAAGAAAGATAAGTTTAATTTACTAAAGTAAATACACTATAGTAAACGGTATTAAAAACACACCATCTATGAGAAATTATTATGATTAATGGCTTACTTCACGCCCTTGTACTTGATGAGCAAGGCGGTGCGCGTACTATAGAAAACAGCGCCGAACTACATAATTGGCAACCAGAGCAAGGCAAGCTTTGGGTGCACATGGATTATAGCCAAGCTGACGTTGTCACTTGGCTAAAAGGCTGTGAATTTTTAACCGACTACGAATTAGAGTCGCTAACTGCAGACGAAACTCGTCCACGTATCACCTCTGCTACAAACGGCCATATGTTATTTTTACGCGGTATTAATTTAAATCCGGCACAAAGCCCTGAAGACATGGTTTCAATTCGCCTTTTTATTAACGATGATATTGTTATTACTACCCGAAAGCGTCGCTTACTATCTATTCAAGATATTTTAGCTTCATTTAGTAACAATACCGGTCCGCGCAGTATTTCTGAACTCGTCTGCACTATCACCCAAAAACTCACTTCCCGTATGGAAAGTGTTATTGATGCTTTAGATGAAACCCTAGATGAATTTGAAGAAGAAATAGATGAGCCAAGCAAAAAGTTTGATAATCAAGGTTTGTCGCAATTACGTCGGCAAACTATTGCTTTAAAACGCTATTTAAAGCCACAAAAAGAAGCGCTTATTAGCATGGTTAATCATCACTATTCATGGCTCTTCGATGAGGATAAAGCTAAGCTTAATGAAACCACTAATTTACTAACTCGTTACCTTGAAGAATTAGACAGCTCAATAGATCGGGCGCAAATTATTCAACAAACAGTCACTAACCAAGTATCTGAGCAGCTAAATCAGCGTATGTATGTTATGTCGGTGGTGGCTGCATTATTTTTGCCTCTGGGCTTTTTAACCGGCTTATTAGGCGTAAACGTAGGCGGCATACCTGGCACAGAAAGCCCTTATGCGTTCACTTTATTCGTCGTTTTTTTAGTTGTACTTACCGGCAGTATTGGCGTGTACTTTAAAAATAAAAAATGGCTGTAACAATATAAATTAATTATTTAGTGGAAGTAACGCGCTACGGGTAAAGCAATAAGCAAAGATAGCTTATAAATACGCTAGGTAATTTAAGGTGAGCCGCATCAGGTTTTTATGCAATAAAAATCTGATGCGGCTCTAAACACGCAAAAAAATTCAAATATAAAACCCTCTATATTCTCCTAAAAACAAACTACACCAAAATAAAGCAACAATTTAATTACAATAAACTAGCAAAACTCTTAACTATTTGTTACTAATATAGGAAATAATAACTAGGAAGCTCTGATAATATCACCTCCTGCCTTTTCCCTATTATGCCTTTAAGCAAGTGAATTAGTACTGTGGTTTATTTTTGCGTCTTTGACCTTATTAAGTTGTAGCTCGGTTAAAAAGCCAACTTTTAATAGCGATATTGTAGTGATTGATGTAGCTGATTTAAACCAATATTGGGTCGCTAAGACATCTAAGGTAGTTTTCTTACCTGGGCGTCCAAAGTAGATACCTAAAGGAATGGGTAAAGCATCTTTTTTTATTACTATTGATTCTAACGTAACTTTGGTTAGTAGAGAGTTAATTGACTCCATACCTAATGATTGGATGACACAAAAAATATTAGATAAAATGCCAATACAACAATATAAGCCTTCCATAACTAACCCGACTAAAATTCCGGTTAAGGTTAAAATAAACTCAGAATTAAAGGCACTTGTTGATATAACTTAATACTGATTAAACGTGAATATTTAAAACACCAAACTGCAACATCTGGTTGCTTTATATTTTAAGGAAAAATAATGAGAAAACTCGGAATTTCAATTGCTTTATTAGCTTTAGCAGGATGTGCATCAACAAATTATTCAGATTTTGACGTTAGTGAAGCTGTAATATCAAAGCTTAAAATTAACGAAACTCATAATTTAAATGAAAGGCAGCATAAGCTAGAAATATCTTTTGATTATGAAATATCTGAATACGTAGATACGAACAATTTATATAATTGTTCTGTACAGTTTTTAGCTTTAGATGGCACAACAATCTCAATGTCGAATGGTAAAAAATCACCTTGTGAGTTGAATAAAGCCAAAGGCAAAAAGTCTATAGTATGGCCAACCATATTAGATAAGGCGCACTCTCCTTCTGAAGAGCAGCTTTCTAAAATAAAGTACCCTATAGAATACTTTGTAGCTATTCATCAACGAACAGGTAAAAACACGAATAGAATAATCGGAAAGTCCGCCATCCAAGTTAGCGCGGTAAAAATATAGCTCACTAACGATCTAATACAGTTTGTAGAGATTATACCAATATAAAAAAGGCGAACATTTTACAATGTTCGTCTTTTTTATAGCTGCTACGCTTACTCTTGAAAGTAAGTACCCCAACCGTCGTATTCTACTTCGCATTCAACAGCAAGTGCTGCCAGCTTATCAACGTCTTCCATTATTACGTCAACATCAAGCTCTGACTCTACAACTATGTCAAAACTCCAAATTTTTGCACCGTCTTCAAGCTCAAGCTCTGCTGGTTCTTCCACATCGTAGCCTAATTTAAAAGCGGCTAATGCGGCCTGCTCTAACTTAGGGAAGTCTTCACATACAAAGTGATGTTCTACTTCGTAAAGTATTTCAGGGTCTGAACCATCTTCGAGTAATGAAGATACGATGTCTTCACTTATTTCACGCCAGTTTTCCATTAATTTTCTCTCACTTGAGCATCTAATTCAGTTATTTTAGCAGCCATAATACTGTGCACACTTTTAGCGTGCTCGCGCGCGCTGATGTTTTTATCAAGCGATATGGGGGCTAACATTTCAATATAAATTGTACCATTATCCCAACGATTTAGTTTAATGGTTTTATGCGTTGTGCTCATACATACGGGCACTATGGGTACTTGCGCACTTAAAGCGGTATGAAATGCGCCTGTTTTTAAAGGTAATAAACCGCGTCCGTAACTGCGTGTACCTTCTGCAAACATCCATACTGATAAGCCATTTTTCTTTATTTTTTCAGCGGCTTTAGAAATAGTTCCCGCAGCTTTTGAGCGGTTTGTACGATCAATTAAAATATTCCCCGAAAGCCAATACAACTGACCAAAAAATGGCACCCACTTTAAGCTTTTTTTACCTACGCTCACGCAGTTTTTAGGCACCATTGCAGGAATAGTAAATAAGTCATAACTATTTTGATGATTTGCCACATAAACCGCAGGACCAAGATTTACGCTATCCGGATGGTACTTTCGTACAACTTTAACGCCCAGCATTTTTGCTACTGAGCCAAACCAGCTCGCTATAATATGCACATTATTAGGATGAAATGGCCTCACTATTGATAACAGTAACCCAAAAATACAACTTAATAATATAAACAACAGCATAATAAAAATACGTATAACAGCAAGCAACAGAGCGTCTCCAAATATAATCGCGTTAAGCCAGCGGCTATTATAACGTTATTTTATGATCTACACGAGAAAATAGCGCACAAGTGTACGCTCAATTTTATAACAAACTAAATTTATAACAAAAAAATGGCCTGCATAAGCAAGCCGTTTAATATGAGCGAATGTGAATTAATCGCTACTCATCAATAGCATTTTCAATTGGCTCGTCGTTTTGCGGGCTAAACTCTACAACAGCTTCATCTACTCTTTGTAGGCCTCGTGGTAGTTTATTACCCCTACGCCCTCGCTCGCCATAATAATGCTCTAAATCACTTGGTTTAAGCGTTAGTTTTCGCTTACCTGCATGCAGCGTTACACTACTGCCCTCAGGCACTACTGCTAATACTTTTACAAACTCTTCGCGGGCTTGTACTTTAGCCCCCGGAATAGAAATTATTTTATTACCTTTACCTTTACCTAATTTTGGTAAGTCGCGCAGCGGAAATAACAACATCCGCCCTTCGTTGGAAATGGCCATACAATAATCACTAGCGACCTCGTTAACCCTAATTGGCGACAGTAATAAACCGCCTTTAGGTACGCTCACCAATGCTTTGCCGTTTTTGTTTTTACTCACTAAGTCTTTAAAGTCAGTAATAAAGCCATAACCTGCGTCTGATGCCATAAGTAATACTTGGTTATCTTCACCCATTACTACGTGCTCAAAGTTAGCGCCTGCACTAAGGTTAAAACGCCCTGTCATGGGCTCACCTTGGCTACGTGCTGAGGGCAGGCTATGCGCATCGGTTGCAAACGCTCGTCCTGCTGAATCTAAAAACACGGCGGGCTGATTACTCTTACCCCGAGCTGAGGCTCTATATGCATCACCGGCTCGATAACTTAACCCTTGCACATCTAAATCATGTCCTTTGCCAACGCGTGCCCAGCCCTTGTCTGAAAGCACCACTGTGACCGACTCTGATGGGATTAAATCTTTTTCATTTAACGCTTTTGCTTCTAGGCGTTCAACAACTGGCGAGCGACGGTCGTCGCCATATATTTCAGCCGCTTCTTGAATTTCTTTTTTAAGCAACGTTGACATACGACGATCTGAGCCTAACGTTTGCTGCAATTTATCACGCTCTTTAGCGAGTTCATCTTGCTCACCACGTATTTTAAATTCTTCTAACTTAGCTAAATGACGAAGTTTTAGCTCTAAAATAGCTTCTGCTTGTATGTCTGTTAAATCAAAGCGCTCCATTAATACTGGCTTTGGTTTATCTTCGCTGCGAATAATTTCAATCACTTCGTCAATATTTAAAAAGGCTGCTAATAAGCCTTCTAAAATATGTAAACGCGCTAACACTTTATCTAAACGATATTGTAGACGTCGACGTACTGTTTCGCGTCTAAACACTAACCACTCGGTTAAAATAGTCAGTAAATTTTTAACTTGCGGACGCCCATCTAGGCCAAGCATATTTAAGTTTACACGATAGCTTTTTTCTAGATCTGTGGTGGCAAATAAGTGCGCCATTAATGGCTCAGCTTTAATGCGATTTGAACGCGGAATAATGACGATACGAGTCGGATTTTCGTGATCTGACTCATCGCGTAAATCGGCTACCATTGGCAGCTTTTTAGCGTTCATTTGCGCTGCAATTTGCTCCAGTACTTTACCACCAGAGCACTGATGTGGCAGTGCGGTAATAACTATATCACCCTGTTCTTGCGTATAAACAGCACGCATTTTGATTGAACCACGCCCAGTTTTATATATTTTGTGAATATCGGCTTTTGGGGTAATTATTTCTGCGTCTGTAGGGTAATCTGGCGCATGTACCAAGGTGAGTAATTCTTCAAGCTCAGTTTTTGGTTTATCAAGTAATAAGCAACAGGCACTGGCTACTTCACGCACATTATGAGGCGGAATATCGGTTGCCATACCAACTGCAATACCCGTTATACCATTGAGTAATATATGCGGTAAACGCGATGGCAGTACCACAGGCTCATCCATGGTGCCGTCAAAGTTTGGCGTCCAATCTACCGTCCCTTGGCCTAGCTCTTTGAGGAGTATTTCAGAGAACTTAGATAAACGTGCTTCGGTATAACGCATTGCCGCAAACGATTTAGGATCGTCGGCCGCGCCCCAGTTTCCTTGCCCGTCAACCAATGGATAACGATAAGAAAACGGCTGCGCCATTAATACCATGGCTTCATAACAGGCACTATCACCATGGGGATGGTATTTACCTAGTACGTCACCTACGGTACGGGCTGATTTTTTATACTTGGCATTAGCCGATAACCCCAGCTCGCTCATAGCATAAATAATACGTCGCTGTACTGGTTTTAAGCCATCGCCCACATGGGGTAATGCCCTATCCATAATTACGTACATAGAATAGTTTAAGTAGGCGTCTTCGGTAAAACGCCCCATTGTTTGTTGCTCAATTCCTTGCATTAGCAAGGTATCTGTATCACTCATTAAAGCTTACCTAGTTTTTCTTATAGCTTACACGGTAGATCACATTGGCGTAATCATCGCTTACCAATAGACTGCCGTCACCTAATTCTGCAAATGCAACAGGGCGTCCATATGTTGTTTCGTCTTGCATAAAGCCTGTAATAAATGGCGTATATTTAGTTACACGGCCTTGCTCAATGCTCGCTAATGCCACTTTATAACCTGACTTTTTAGAACGGTTCCACGAGCCATGTTCAGCAACAAATAACTGCTGCTTATAGCTTGCTGGAAATTGCTTACCGTTATAAAAATGAATACCCAAAGGCGCTACATGCGCCGGTAAGGCTAGTGCAGGTGAAGTATAGTCGGCAATTTTTTTACCTTTTCCAAATTCAGGGTCAATAATCGCGCCTGCGTGAACATACGGAAAACCAAAATGCTCGCCCTCTTTAGTGACTCTATTTAACTCATCTGGCGGAATGTCATCCCCCATCATGTCGCGACCATTGTCGCTAAACCATAACGCTTGTGTGCTAGGGTGAAAGTCAAACCCTACTGAGTTACGTACGCCTTGCGCCAGTGTAGTAATTTGCTTGGTTTCTACGTTTAACGCAAAAATACGGCCAAAACGCTCGTCTTCAGCGCAAATATTACAAGGTACACCAACCGGAATTATTAGCTCGCCAGTTGGGGCAAAGCGTAAAAATTTCCAACCATGATGGCGCTCTGATGGCAGCGCATCGTAAAGCACCTCAAACTGTGGGTTTTTTAATTGCGTATCAATATTTTTAAAACGAATGATGCGGTGTACTTCACCAACATATAAATCGCCATCTTTCATTGCTAAACCTGAAGGCATATTTAAGCCCTCTGCAACCAGCATTTTTTTATCTGCTACGCCATCGCTGTTATGATCAATAAGTGCATATACATTGCCTGCTTTGCGCGAGCCAACATATACTATGCCTTTTTTTGATACTACAACTTGCCGTGCATTTTCAACATCACTGGCAAATAAGCTAAGCTCAAACCCCGGGGCTACCGTGAGTTTATCTAATATATTTTTAGCCATTACGGTATTGCTAGTTAAACCTAGTAATAGCACTATTTTTAGTACCGTATTCATATATTCTCCTTGTTTATTTAAACGCAGACGCTAATTAAACTTGTGCCTTGTTACCGTGATCCTCTAGCCATTGACGCCTATCTGCAGAGCGCTTTTTAGCCAGTAACATATCCATCATTTCCATGGTTAATTCTTCTTCATCCAAGGTGAGTTGCACTAAACGCCGGGTATTTGGATCCATAGTAGTTTCACGCAGTTGCAACGGGTTCATTTCACCCAAGCCTTTAAATCGCTGTACGTTTACTTTACCGCGTTTTTTCTCAGCTTCAATGCGCGCTAAAATACCGGTTTTTTCGTCTTCATCTAGTGCGTAATAAACATCTTTACCAATATCGATTCTAAAAAGTGGTGGCATAGCAACATACACATGCCCTGCTTTTACTAGTGGCTTAAAGTGGCGCACAAATAAGGCGCACAATAGGGTAGCTATGTGTAACCCATCCGAGTCAGCATCGGCTAATATACATATTTTATTATAGCGCAGCGCTGTTAAATCGTCTGAATCTGGGTCTATACCTAATGCCACGGAAATATCGTGCACCTCTTGCGATGCTAATATTTGCCCCGAATCAACTTCCCAGGTATTTAATATTTTACCACGCAGCGGCATTATTGCTTGAAACTCACGATCTCGCGCTTGCTTAGCCGAGCCACCTGCCGAGTCACCTTCTACTAAAAATAGCTCGGTGCGATCGTTATCTGCGGCACTACAATCGGTTAATTTTCCCGGAAGTGCAGGCCCTGCGGTTACGCGTTTACGGATCACTTTTTTAGCAGCACGTAAACGTCGCTGCGCATTAGAAATACACAATTCAGAGAGTTGCTCTGCAATATCGGTATGCTCGTTTAGCCATAAACTAAAGGAGTCTTTTACTACGCCCGATACAAATGCCGCACATGAGCGTGACGATAACTTTTCTTTAGTTTGACCGGCAAACTGCGGATCTTGCATTTTAACTGAAAGCACATAGCTACAACGCTCCCAAATATCATCTGGGGTGAGTTTTACACCTCGTGGTAATAAATTTCTAAACTCACAAAACTCACGCATTGCCTCAAGTAAACCTTGGCGTAAACCGTTTACATGAGTACCGCCTTGTGCGGTAGGTATTAAGTTTACGTAACTTTCAGCTATTGACTCGCCCCCTTCAGGTAGCCAAATCAATGCCCAGTCTGCACCTTCAATTGAGCTTGAAAACTCACCTACAAAGGGCACATCTGGTAATGTTTCGTAGCCTTTAATGGCTTCAATTAAGTAATCTTTTAAACCCGTTTCGTAAAACCATTCTTGGGTTTCTTTAGTTTGCTTATTAACAAACTTAATGCGTAAGCCTGGGCATAACACGGCTTTAGCTTTTAATAAGTGATTTAGTTTAGTGATTGAATAGTTAGGCGAATCAAAGTAACTAACGTCTGGCCAAAAACGTACTGTGGTACCGGTATTGCGCTTACCCACCACGCCAATTACGCTTAAGTCTTCAACTTTTTCGCCATTTTCAAATGCCATTCTGTATTGCTGGGCATCTCGTCTAACGGTCACTTCTACGCGGGTTGATAGCGCATTTACAACCGAAATACCAACGCCGTGTAAACCACCCGAAAACTGATAGTTTTTGTTAGAAAACTTACCACCAGCATGCAGTTTGGTAAATATTAGCTCAACCCCGGGAATACCTTCCTCTGGGTGAATATCAATAGGCATACCACGGCCATCGTCACTCACTTCGAGCGAGTTATCTTCGTGTAAGATCACATCTATTCGAGTGGCATGGCCGGCCATTGCTTCATCGACACTATTATCGATAACTTCTTGGCCTAAATGATTTGGCCGCGAGGTATCTGTATACATACCGGGGCGGCGTTTTACCGGATCTAACCCATTGAGTACTTCAATAGCTTCGGCGTTATAATTTTGCTGACTCATAATTTTTATCTTTATATGCGCTAACTAGTTTTATTTAATTTAAGAAAATCGACAATGCTTGCAATAGTGCGCTCAAAGCCAATAAAGCTGTGATCACCACCAAATTCTATTAATTGCTTACAGTGTGAATAATAATTTACTGCGTGTTGAAAATTTAACACTTCATCACCCGTTTGTTGCAACAAGTACAACAACTCAGGGTGCTTTAACTCGCTCAATGTTAATACTTTTAAAGCATCTATATGACGGTTATTTAGTTCATAATTATAATCTTGATACGGATTATAATTTGCCCCAAGTAAAGGCTGTAATAAATTGCCCGGTGCTACCGCTGGGTTAATAACCACCGCAGGAATATGATAACGCTGCGATAAATAGGTGGCAAAAAAACCGCCTAATGAACTACCCAATAACGCGGTATTAGGTGTGATTAACTGCTCTAACTCGATAATAGCTTGCAGAGGTTCGTGGTTTAAACGTGGTACATAATAGTCAACATCATAGTGTGCCATAAGCTCACCAAAGCGCACAGCTTTATATGATTTTTCAGAACTATTAAAACCGTGAATATAAATTACGCGCTTAACCATATCACGTCCGTATTTATATGCACTTGCCCTTGCGATGAGTTTATATAAAGCATTCTATAAGCTGGGCCATTATTTTGCTGTTGCCACGCTTTACTGTGCTTAGTAAATTGCACTGAGCTTGCCGGCGTAGCGTAAATATCAAGCTCTCTAAAACATTGCGTATAATCATTATGCACATGACCATGAATAAGCGCAGCAACATTGCCATTATTAACCAACGTATTTAATAGTTGTGGGCCATTTTCGAGCATATGTTTATCTAAATAACCGTTTATTGGCAACGGATTATGATGGCAAAATACCAGTTGCTTGCTAACTGGCTGCGCTAAACAATCGGATATTTCATTTAAATGCTCACTTGTCACCCAACCGGCTGGAGTGAGCCCTTTGGAGTTAATAAGTAATAGCTCAATATCAGTGCTTGCGTTATTAGTTAGGTTATTAGCCACTAAGCGTTTTGCCGCTTTTATTTGTCCACCACTGATTTGCTCAAGCAAGGCAATTTCGTCATGATTACCTGGTAGCCAAAATACTGGGCAAGTAAGTGTACTGTTGCTTATAAGCTCACTAAATAATAAGTAAGATTCCACACTATGATCTTGTGTTAAATCACCGCCAAATACCACTGCATCTAGTTGTTGTAACAACATATGTTCAAGCGCTTGTTGAAAATATGTGGCTGTATTTACCCCAAAGTACTCAGCATTTCTATCGGCAAATAAATGGCAATCTGTAACATGAGCAATACGTAAAGATGGCTTATTAAAAGTATAAGTATCATCAAACCAAGCCATTATTTACATCCCAATTTAGCGTGGCTTGGCCATGCTCAACACACGCCACCAGCCAATCATATAAAAAGGCGTTAAGCTGATATTTTTCATCTTTTTGATGCATTTTAGGATTAGGATAACCGTAAGAAGGTTTTATGCGCTGATGATAGTCGTGATGAATAATTTCGGCCACTTTCGCATCATTATAAAGCCTAACGGTTAAGTATAATGGGGTAATGCCTTTTACCATTCCTGATAGCTGTTTAATGGAGACATCCATAGTGTATTTAGCCATGTCATCTATTTTTACAGCAAACTCACTGTTACCCAACTTTACCTCGCGAATACTTTGTTTAGTTTGCTCGCTTGGTAATAACTTTAAAAGCCGCACGTAATTATGCTCGCAAAGTGTTAAATACTTTGGAAGGTTTTGAATATATCTTTGGGTTGCTAAAAGTGCTGTCAAAGTACCGCCATTACAATTTATAAATTACTATTTATGTATAAAATTTATGCCCACTTGTTGATCATACCATCACGATTGAGCGCTAACCATTGCAAACAAATAACCGTTGCAGCATTGTCTATTTCCCCACTATTAAGCCGTGCCAGTGCATCATCTAGCGTTAATATATGGGTTTTAATATCCTCCCCTTCCGTTTCTAAACCGTAAACTCCGCTGTTTACTTGGCTTAAATCGGCGCGGGCTAAATATAAATGTAACCGCTCAGTAGTGCCTCCTGGGCTTGAAAGATACGAAAGCATAAACTCGAGCTCGGTTAAATTAAGTCCGGCTTCTTCATAGGCTTCTTTTTTTACTACCGCTGCATAATCCTCACTGCCATCGGTCATACCTGCAATACATTCTAACAGCCATGGCGAATGTTTGCTTTTTATTGCACCAATGCGTATTTGCTCTATTAATAACACTGTATCGGTTACAGGGTCGTAAGGCAGCACGGCAATAGCATCGCCGCGTTCTAAAATTTCACGGCTAATGAGTTGCGACTCGCCACCGGCAAATAATGCATGTTCAAATTGATATAAGTTAATTTTAAAAAAACCATCGTAAAGGTTAGTAATAGGTTTTAACCTCACATCTTGGTGAGTAAATTCGATCAACTTTTTATTGGTCATATAACTACCTCTTACTTATTTTAATAAACTAAAGTGGATTAATATATTCTGTTACACTTACAAACATTGTTTTACTCATTTTTTTTTTAGTTATGAGCCAAAACAGGTTAACATGCCCAATAGTATAAAATTTGTCTAAGGACCGAACCACACATGAAAAAGAACATCCTTGCGGCGCTGGTTAGTTTATCATGCGCAATTGGCGCTACAGCTGCTCACGCTGAAGATTTACTACAAGTTTTTGAAATTGCGACAGCAAACGATCCTACCGTGTTAAAGGCAAAAGCCCAAGCGGATGCACAATCTTATCAAAGTGATCGTGCGATGAGCGCATTATTACCTCAAATAGGTTTAAGCTTAGGCTACGAAAAAAGTGACTCTACCTCTTTTCAAGTTGATGAAAGTACCTTCAACCAAGTTAAACTAGAAAGCGATACTGACCAA
>NZ_JADYXG010000002.1:167948-357419 GCF_015864415.1 Pseudoalteromonas sp. SCQQ13
AAAAAAAAAAAAAAAAGTGACTCTACCTCTTTTCAAGTTGATGAAAGTACCTTCAACCAAGTTAAACTAGAAAGCGATACTGACCAATTCACTCGTGGTGTTAGCTTAAGCCAAACACTGTTTGATTTAGGCGCATGGAATAACCTAGGTATTGCTGATAAACAAGCTTTACAAGCCAGTGCACAGTACGATTTTGCTAAGCAAGATTTAATAGTACGTGTTGCCGATGGTTACTTTAATGTATTAAGTGCTATCGATAGCCTTGAATTTGTTAAAGCTGAAAAGCGCGCTATTGAACGCCAATTAGAGCAAACAAAGCAACGCTACGCGGTAGGCCTAACTGCTATTACCGACGTACACGAAGCGCAAGCTCAGTTTGATAACTCAGTAGCACAAGAAATTGTTGCCGGTAATGCCGTAGAAACAGCACGTGAACTACTGCGCGAAATAACAGGTAAGTACCACGCAAAACTTGACGTTTTAAATACCGAAACATTTTCAACTGTAAAGCCAAATAAACCCTCTAGCGACTTAGTTAAAGTGGCTGAAGAAAAGAACTTAAATTTACAAGTAGCAAAAGTCACAGTTGATATAGCTAAAGATCAAATTGAGCTAGCGAAAGCAGGCCACTACCCAAAATTAACACTTGATGCGCGTTACGGTGATTCTTTAACCAATCGCGACACAAACGGTGCAAGTTTTGATAACCAACCTCGTGCCGATTCGACCACTATAGGTATTAACTTTAGTGTGCCTCTTTACTCAGGTGGTGCCACGGTTGCTGCAACTAATCAAGCACGTGCATTTTACGTCGCTGCAAGCCAAGATTACGAAACTAACTATCGCGCAGTTACACGCACAGTTATTACTTCTTATAATCAAGTGGTTTCAGATATAGCGACCTTTAGAGCGCTAGAGCAAGCGGTTATATCTGCCGAGAGTGCACTTAAAGCAACTGAAGCAGGTTTTGAAGTAGGTACTCGTACTATTGTTGATGTACTTGTTAGCACACAAAACTTGTACAATGCAAAACGTAACCTTGCCAATGTTCGCTATCGCTACGTGGTATCTACGCTGCGTTTAAAACAAGCAACAGGAACACTGACAAATGCTGACTTAATGGCGATTAATAAAGGTTTAAACGCAATTTAACACAGCTTAGTCTAGTAACTAAAAAGCCAGCATTTTGTTGGCTTTTTGTGTTTTATAGCGCTTAGCGTTAAACTAGCGTTTTTATTATTAGAGAATTTTTTGTGGTTACCTCATCTCCTTTTAAAATATCTTTTTTTGGTCCTCGTTACTGGTTAACTTGGGTGGGTGTTTTCTTTTTATATTTAATTTCGTGGCTACCACAAAAGCTACAACTAGCAATGGGCAAGCAGCTTGGCCGATTAGTACATAAATATATGAAGCGACGCCGCCATATTGCTGAGGTAAATATAAGACACTGCTTCCCAGATATGAGCGAAGCAGACCAACAAGCATTAGTATTAAAAAACATGGAAAATACCGGAATGGCCATGGTCGAAACCGGTATGGCATGGTGGTGGCCAAAGTGGCGAGTACAAAAAGCTTACGGTTCAATTAAAGGGCTTGAGCACTTTGAGCGCATTCAAGCGTCGGGCAAAGGCGTGTTAATGCTAGTTCCGCATATTTTGCATCTTGAAATGGCGAGCCGTGTAATGGGATTAAAATACCAAGGCTTAGGTTTTTATCGCCCGCACAACAATCCGCTTATGGAATACTTTACTACCAATGGTCGCTTGCGCTCTAACGAATATTTAATTGGCCGAAAAGACGTAAAAGGTTTATTAAAAGCACTTAAAAACAAAAAAATATGTTACTACTTACCTGATCAAGATTATGGTCGTAAGCATTGTGAATTTGTGCCATTTTTTGCCGTACCAGACACAGCAACAACCACAGGAACGCTAATGTTTGCAGCCAGCAAGCACTGTGAAACAGTTAGTTTAGTTAGCCGTCGCGACGAACACGGTAAATACCACTTAGAAGTATTACCTGAACTTGAAAACTTCCCCAGTGGCGACAACAGAGCCGATGTCACTCGTGTTAACCAACGTATAGAGCAAGCAATTAATGCCGCTCCTGAGCAATATATGTGGCTACACCGCCGCTTTAAAACACGCCCCGATGAAAATAGCACTTCTTTTTATTAAAAGTAATGGTATAACAATAGATAATAAAAATAAAAATGAGTACCAACTATGTGGTTCTGGATTAAACATTTATCACTGGCTGCGGGGCTAATAATTCTCGCAGTCTACTTTTTATTAGGTGATGGTCCAGTATTTGATTTTAAAGAATCAAACAATGCAGCGGCGCAAGGATTAAGTCGGTTTTACTCTTCAATTCGTAATAAAGTGAGCGACGAGCAAGGTAAGTTTGTATTGCAGCTTAAAAAGCCAGAACAAACTCTTGAGCGTGTTTTAGCTGAGCGCATGCGTATTATTGAACCGATTCCAAAAACCTGGACAGGTAAAATTGAGCCTCGACGCTTTGAAAACGGGTCAACACTAAAAAAGGCGTTATCGCAATATGCCAGTAATGAAGGCATAGAGTTATATTGGTATTTAAGTAAAGATTACGTCGTTAAAGATCATTTTAGAGTCGATAGCAATTTCACTTCTACCTTGTATCAAGTAGGGCGTGCAATTAACGACGACTTTGAAAACGAAGTATACACTTACTTATGTCATAAACAGCGCGCGGCCGTAATTACTGAACTACCTTCTGAATTTGTTCGCACTAACTGCTTACAACTTAAAGCTTGAACTTAATAATTAGCACTTTGATACTCATCTGAGTATCAAAGTGACGCGCGCTTAACCAAAGTTCAAGTTAACTTAATTCAAACACAGTTTGCCAGATTGCAGTTACATTTTTAATGTCATCACTAAATTGTGCACGCTCTGTGCAGCGCCCTTGCTGATCTAAACTCAACACATGATAGCGCGAACGGTAATTAATATACGCCTGAATTAATTGCTGCTTTTGCGCCTTGGTAATGCAGCCAAGCTTTGCAGCATCAGTTAAAATTCTGACGTTATCGGAATACACACATAGCTCTTCAAATTGTTGCGCATAATTTAGCACTAAGTACTGAGTAATAAATTCAATATCTGTCATTGCGCCAACATCTTGCTTTAAATCAAATTGCTGCTCATTTCCTGTTGCTAAATGTTCACGCATTTTTTCACGCATTTTTATTACATCGTCTTTGAGCACTTTTTTATCGCGCGGCTGACACAGTATATTTTTACGAATTTGCGCAAAACGCTCAACAAATTCAGCTTGCCCTAAAATCAGCCTAGCTCGCACTAGCGCTTGATGCTCCCACGTCCATGCCTGTGTTTGTTGGTAATGATTAAAGCTCTCTAGGTTAATTGCCAGTAACCCCGATGCGCCTTCAGGGCGTAGTCGTGTATCAAGCTCATATAAAATCCCCGAAGCGGTTCGGGTATTAAATAAATGCATTAAACGTTGCGCCAATTTTAAATAAAATTGCCTTGAATCTATTGGCTTTACACCATTAGTTTGGCTGCTGCCATCGTGGTTATGTACAAAGACTAAATCTAAATCAGAGTCATAACCCACTTCAAAGCCACCGGTTTTACCATAGGCAATAACCGCAAAACCTTTGCTTTCGTCGTTAGTACTAGGTGGCATACCAAAGCGTTTTACACAATTGTGCCATGCAATATTAACGGCCTGATCGACAATAGCCTCCGCCAGTGCCGTTAAATGATCGCTCACCTTCATTACATCCATAACATCGGTGGCATCGGCAGCGGCAATTCGTAACTGATGCGTTTGTTTAAACTGCCGTAACGCCTCCATTTGCATTTCTAAGTCGTCGGGCTCAATACGTAAAAAATATTGCCTAATTTCGTCTTTATAGGCGCTTAAAGGTGTTGGCTTATAAAGTACTGCGGGGTCTATTAGCTCATCAAGCAAAATAGGGTAAAGCGAAATATGCTCACCTATCCATTTACTATAACAACACAATAATACTAACTGCTTTAAGGCACCTGGGTTTTCGTATAACAGCTCTAAATATGCGGTACGCGAAATTATTTTATTGAGTATTTGGCAAATAACATTAAATGTTTCGGCAGTGGCATTAAAGTCGTTCATTTGTTTGAGTAAAACCGGCATTAATTTATCAAGAATATTACGCCCTCGATTACCCACTTTTGCTTTAGATATACGTTGTTTAAAGTCGTGTAGTGGTGTTTGCCAATCTTCCCTGGGATCATTTAAAAAACTCACATCACCATGATCCCAAGTACTAATAAATGCGCCTTCGCAAGTATCTAGCGGCTCGGTTTCCTCCCCTATTACATGATTAAACTCATTATGAATTTGCCCCATTACATGCTCTAAATAGCTTAACGTAGCGCTAAAGTCGGGCTGATTGAGTAAATAGTTTAAACGTTGCTGATTTAGCTCCTCATCCGGGAGGGTTTGCGTTTGTTGGTCATCAAATATTTGTAGGTACTGCTCTACTTTACGCAGGTATAAGTAGTTTTTTTGCAGATCTTTTGCTTCAAGCTCATCAATTACTTGGCTTAAGCTAAGCTCTTTAAGGGCGTGTAATAATGATTGAGTTTGCAAATTAGCCTCTCGCCCACCACGTACCATTTGTAGTGCTTGTACAATAAATTCAACTTCTCGTATTCCGCCTGCGCCTAGTTTTATATTGTTGGTTAGGCGCTTACGACGTACTTCTTGAGCAATCATCAACTTCATTTTTCGCAGCGACTCAATCACCGAAAAGTCAATATAGCGTCTATATACAAACGGCTTTAATAGCTGGTTAAACTCGCTAAAATAAATGTTAGGCGTGCCAATTAAGCGCCCTTTTAACATGGCATAACGTTCCCAATCACGGCCTTGCTCTTGGTAATAATCTTCAATTGCATTAAAGCTCATAACTAACGGGCCACTTTCGCCAAAAGGTCGCAGTCGCATATCTACTCTAAATACTTGGCCGTCAACGGTCACTTGATTAAGTGCGGTTATTAACTTTTGCGCCACTTTGGTATAAAACACTTGAGCTTCGAGCGAGCGACGCCCGCCTTGGGTTTTAATATTGCGAGGATAGGCAAAAATAAGATCTATATCTGATGAGTAATTTAGCTCTTGTCCGCCAAGCTTACCCATTCCTAACACCATTAAAGGCAATGGCTGACCTTGTTCATTTAAAGGCTCACCATTGGTTTTTGCCACCTGTGTATAAGCCCACTGATTTGCACTTTCTATTAGGTTATCTGCTAATTGGCTTACATACTTGATACTATCGGCAATTGGGTTGTCGCAACATAAATCTAAAAAAGCCACTTTAAGCCAGTACTTTTCTCGGTATTGCCGCAGTAATTTATGGCAATCGCGCTCATCAATATTATTTAGGTCTAAGTCAATAAAAGGAGCTGCAATCACCCTATTTTTAATTTCGGTGTTACATAATAACCAGTTTTTTAGCTCAGGTTGCGATGTTAAACAGCGCCATGCAAAGTCACTCAAGGCTAATAACCGTACCAGCGCTAATTCTTGCTTTTGTTGTGGATAAAGCTGTTCGAAGCGTGTTTCGCCAAGTTTTTGTAATTGAATGGGAAGTTGCTTTACGTTACTCATCAATACTCTCTTTTATATCATCAATAACCGTACTAGAATGATTAAAAACCTATTAAGGTAAATACTACTTAGGAAAACCATGTCATATTTGTCATTATCTAACACTAGTTTACTTGCGATTGCTATTAGTTTTATTGTTATTTGCGTGATCATAATGAGCTTAAGAATAACCACTCAACTAAAAGCAAAACAAGCGCTTAAAGATGAGTTAGCGCAGCATGATAACTTTGCAATGGGGATTAGTTTTGCCTCAGAAATATCGGTGGTGATTGCCTCAGTAGCATTTTTATTTGATGAAATAAGCATAAGCACAGCGCAATCGAACCCATTAAAAGTGATCTTTTTAATCGTTTTATTATTTTTATTTATTAAAGTAGGTCACTTAATTCATCGCAAATGGATTTTGCATCGCTTTAATGAAGAAGCCGCTATTTTAAAACAAAATGTCTGCGCCGCACTGGTCGACTCAGGTATGTTAATTGCAAACTGTATTATTACTTTAGGGCTTTACACTTGGACTCACACTCAAGGTTTTAGCAGTTTACTCATTGCCTTTGTAAGTTTTTTTGTACTACAAGGTATGTTTGCTTTTGATAGTAAAATACGTGAATACCACTTTGCCAAAGCTAACCAAGGCGCATCGCTACAAAGTAACTTTGGCCTTGAAAATACCTCTATTGGTATTCGTTACGCGGGTAAATCAATTGGTTTATCGCTGGCCGCGTATGCTGGTTTGTCCAGCGCAGCGTTTCAAAATGGTAAGATGGTCGAAAATTTATTTACACTCGTGATGCATTGCGGTGTAATGTGGGTGCTACTTTACAGTTTAACTTATGTAATAAAAAAGATTTCGTTACCAAATATCGATACTTCGCTGGAAATTGATCATCAAGATAATATTGGTATTGCTTGTATCGAATTTGCGGTTTTTTGTGCTGTAGGTTATTTGCTTATTAGTATGTTTTCAATTTAACACCAAGCTGATTAAATATAATATTTAATCAGCTTGTGAACACTTTGCTTAAGTGTAATGGGGCCTTATGCTATTTGATGTAACCAATTATCTGTTAGTTGATATAGATAATGAGTTTAGCAGAGCATTTGCTGAGTACTCTTTTAATCATGCTCAGAGCCAATCACCCAGCGGGTTAATAGCAGCTGGTAGCCACACCCGGCAGTTAGTAAAAATGATGTTTGATGAACTTATAAAAGATTACTGCTATTGCGACTTTGAAAATGAAATTAGTGTATCAGAGCTCGCTACCTACTTGCATGATCATCATAAAATTAAAGGCGTATTATTTAACCGTGTTGATTACTTACTTGGCGATGATAAACAGCGCTTTATTTATAACTCACTACACAAAAGTCGCTTTTTAGTTAGCCAAGACGAAAATGGCTTTTCGTTTAGCCCAGTAACAGACCCAGGGCATTCAAATCACTTATCGTGCCATACCGATATAGCACAAGCGTCACTAAACCTAATAGAGACTGATGAGCAATTTAATAAAAATAAATAATTGCACCTAGCTCACAGCTTACTTACCATAGCGGCATATAACTTTTATGCACTAACCAATAAGTGATACCACATGCGAGTTCCTCATATTTATCAGGCATCGAGTATTGCCTTAAACACTCCCGTTACATTAGATGACGACGCTGCAGGGCATATTGGCCGAGTATTGCGAATGAAAGTAGGCGAGCACGTGTCTATTTTTAATGGTGAAGGCGGTGAATACCTTAGTGAAATTATTGAGGTGACTAAAAAAAATGTCGTGGTTATGCCACAACAGCTAAATACTCATGATGTAGAGTCGCCCTTAAAAATTCACTTAGGCCAATGCGTATCCCGTGGCGATAAAATGGATTTTACCATTCAAAAATCGGTGGAACTGGGTATTACCGAAATCACCCCTATTTTTAGTCAGCGTTGCGGCGTTAAATTGATGGGCGATCGACTTGATAAAAAACACCAACAATGGCAAAAAATAGCCATAGCCGCCGCAGAGCAATCTGGGCGTAATTTTGTACCTGTTGTTCATCCGCCGGTAGATCTAAAGCAATGGCTTGCACAGCAAAGTGCAGCAATTAAGCTCACTTTGCATCCACGTGCCGAGCACAGTATCAAAACAATTACCGTCCCAAAAGATGGCGTACGCTTTTTAGTTGGCCCTGAAGGCGGCTTTACTGATGAGGAAATGGCGCAAACAAAGCAACAAAACTTTGTAGATATTCGCTTAGGCCCGCGCGTATTACGCACCGAAACAGCAGCATTAACTGTTTTAAGTGCATTACAGCTGCAGTTTGGCGACTTAGCTAATTGAAATAACTAAAAGTACCCACATATATATATTAATATTCATATTAAGGCACAGCGCATGGCAATTAAGTTAGGCATTATTTCAGATCCTATTAGCGGATTTAATATTAAAAAAGACACTGGTTTTGCAATGATGATGCAAGCGCAAGCACGTGGCTATGAAATTTACTATATGGAAATGGATGATCTTTCACTACGCCAAGGTCAGGCATATGCTACAGCTGCAAAAGCACAGGTTTTTGACGATCCAAACAATTGGTACCAGCTTGAGCAAAAAACCACTATTGCACTTGGCGATTTAGACGTTATTTTAATGCGTAAAGATCCCCCTTTTGATACCGAATACATATACGCAACTTATATTTTAGAGCGTGCCGAACAAGCAGGTACACTCATAGTTAACAAGCCACAAAGCCTGCGCGACGCAAACGAAAAGCTGTTTACAGCTTGGTTTAGCGAACACACGCCCGACACTTTAGTAACGCGCAGCCAAAAGCAAATTCGTGAGTTTTTAGCGCAGCATAAAGACATTATTTTAAAACCGCTTGATGGCATGGGTGGCGCGTCGATTTTTAGAGTTAAAGCAGACGATGCTAACATTGGTGTAATTTGTGAAACATTAACCGAGCACGGCAGTCGCTTTGCCATGGTACAAAATTATGTTCCAGAGATCACTCAAGGCGATAAGCGCGTATTGGTTGTTGATGGCGAAGTAATTCCATATTGCTTGGCGCGTATTCCACAAAACGGAGAAACACGCGGTAACTTAGCCGTAGGTGGACGCGGCGAAGCACGTCCTTTAAGTGAATCCGATTTAAAAATTGCACAAGCTGTGGCACCAACACTTAAAGAAAAAGGCCTAATTTTTGTCGGCTTAGATATTATTGGCGACAAATTAACCGAAATTAACGTAACCGCACCAACCTGTGTTAAAGAAATTGAAGCGGCGTACGATATTTCAATTACGGGTATTTTATTTGACGCAATTGAAAAACGACTCGCTAAATAAGTTAGCGTTATTAAAAGCGCTTTCATATTGTAAGGTTTAAGGTATTCATTATTTTTAAATCGTATGAAAGTGCTTATTTTGTTTTAAAAACATGGGTATGTGCCATACTAAAAATTCATTAACTAAAAAGGGTGAAATCTATGCAGTCATTAGAAAATCATTTTTTAATCGCAATGCCGTCGATGCAAGACCCTTTTTTTAAACGTGCTGTTACCTATATTTGTGAGCACAATGAAGACGGGGCTATGGGCTTGGTAATCAACCAACCTATTAATATTACCGTAGGTGAGTTACTCGATAAAATAGAAATTGATAACGACAAAACTCAGCAAGCAGCGCAAGTTAGCGTATATGCTGGCGGGCCGGTTAAAACCGACCGTGGTTTTGTACTGCACTCTCCAAAGCATGGTTACTCTGCGAGCCAAGCGCTCAGCAGTGATATCATGATCACCACCTCTAAAGATGTACTCGCTTCGTTAACCACAGCACAAGCACCTGAACAATTTATTATTACTTTGGGCTACTCTGGCTGGGAGCAAGGTCAATTAGAACAAGAGCTATTGGATAATAGCTGGCTGATAATTAAAGCTGATCCGAAAATTATTTTTGACACCCCCGTTGAAAAACGCTGGGAAAAAGCAGTTTCTATGCTGGGCTTTGATATAAGTCAACTCAGCCCTGAAGCTGGTCATGCTTAACAAGATAAACTTATGACAAAAAAAAACTTCAAGCCGCAAGGCCAGCGTACTGTAATGGGCTTTGACTTTGGCACCAAAAGTATTGGTATTGCTATAGGTCAAGAGCTCACTGGCAGCGCATCGAGCCTTAAAGCTGTAAAAGCACAAGATGGCATTCCTAATTGGGATGACATAGCAGTACAAGTAAACGAATGGCAACCCGATTTAATGGTGGTAGGTTTACCGCTAAATATGGATGGCACCGCCCAAGAGGTAACTTTTAAAGCTAAAAAGTTTGCTAATCGATTACACAATCACTATGCCATACCGGTAGAAACACAAGATGAGCGCTTAACCACCGCCGATGCTAAAGCGCGCTTGTTTGAGCAAGGCGGTTATAAAAACTTAGGCAAAGGCAAAGTAGATAACATGTCTGCGGTGATTATTTTAGAGAGCTTTTTTGAAACAAGTTACGGTGAGTGAAAATATTAGGTGTTAGGCTTTGAATATCAGAGCTTTTAAGCTGATACCCAAAGCCTTCTCTTTAACTTAACTAATATTGCCTTTATCATCAAGGCCATCAATAGTGACCCCTTGTAAAAAGCCCGCCCCTTGCTGCTCATTGTTGCGCAGCTTTATCATTAAGCGCAAATCGTTCGCCGAATCGGCATGGTGCAATGCATCTGCATAATTGATTCGTTGCTGTTTATACAACTCAAATAAGGCCTGATCAAAGGTCTGCATACCCATTTCTTTCGATTTAGCCATGGTTTCTTTAATACCGCCTATATCACCATTTTTAATTAGCTCTGCAACCATAGGTGAATTAAGTAATATTTCAATAGCAGCAACTCGACCTTGCCCGTCAGATGTGGGGATCAGCTGCTGGGCAATAATAGCGCGTAAATTTAATGCTAGATCGTACTTAAGCTTATCGTGCTTTTCTTTTGGCACTAAATGCATGATCCGATCTATCGCCTGGTTAGCGTTGTTTGCATGCAAGGTAGCCACACATAAGTGCCCTGTTTCTGCAAAGCTTAATGCATACTCCATGGTTTCTTGTGAGCGTATTTCGCCTATTAATATTACGTCGGGTGCTTGGCGTAACGAGCTTTTAAGCGCTGACTCAAAACTTTCGGTATCTAGCCCTACTTCGCGTTGAGTAATAATACTTTTACGGTGTTCGTGTACAAACTCAATCGGGTCTTCAATGGTTAATATATGTCCGCGCTGATTACGGTTTCTATAGCCAATAAGTGCAGCAAGTGAGGTTGACTTACCCGTACCGGTTCCCCCCACAAATAGCACTAAACCACGTTTCGACATAATCACATCGGTAAGTGTAGACGGCAGCCCAAGTTCGCCAATTTCAGGTATTTTAGTAACAATACGACGAATAACCATGCCCGCTTTATCGCGCTGCCAAAATGCCGAAACACGAAAACGTCCTTCGTCAGTGGCAATCGCAAAGTTGCATTCTTTCGTTGTATGAAACTCGGCTTTTTGTTTTTCACTCATTGCCGATTCAACCAACTCAAGTGATTGCTCATCGCTGAGCGGCTCATCATCAAGCGGGGTTAATTCACCATTAATTTTAGCGCTGATAGGCAGTTGGCTTGAAACAAATAAATCAGAGCCTTTTTTATCTATCATTATTTGTAAAAAGTTATTTAAAGATAAAGCCATTAGTATTCCTTAACCACCGAACTGAGTTTTGTCTTGCGCTTTAGCTTGCGCTGCAATATTGGTAACAATGCCATGATTAACTAAGTTTGTTAAACATTGATCCATCGTTTGCATTCCATGCGAAGCGCCAGTTTGAATAGACGAGTACATTTGCGCCACTTTATCTTCACGAATTAAGTTACGAATAGCAGGTACTGCAAGCATAATTTCGTGAGCAGCTACTCGCCCACCGCCAATTTTTTTAAGCAGGGTTTGCGAAATTACCGCACGTAATGATTCCGAGAGCATAGAGCGGATCATGGCTTTTTCTTCACCTGGGAATACATCTATAATACGGTCAATGGTTTTAGGTGCAGAGGTGGTGTGCAAAGTGCCAAATACTAAGTGACCAGTTTCGGCTGCTGTCATTGCCAGGCGAATGGTTTCCAGATCACGTAATTCACCAACTAATATTACATCTGGATCTTCACGAAGTGCACTGCGTAGCGCATTTTTAAAGCTATGTGTGTCGCGATGTACTTCTCGCTGATTAATCAGACTTAATTTGTTATCGTGGACAAACTCTATTGGATCTTCAATAGTGAGAATATGGTGATGTTTTGTTTGATTTATATAATCAACCATAGCCGCTAATGTTGTCGACTTACCTGACCCTGTAGGGCCAGTTACTAATACTAAGCCGCGAGGGTTATCGGCAATGGTTTTAAAAATATCGGGAGCACCTAAATCATCTAGTGTGAGCACTTCACTGGGGATCGTACGAAATACAGCGGCTGGGCCACGATGAGTATTAAAAGCATTAACACGAAAACGTGCTAAATTAGGCACTTCAAATGAAAAATCCACTTCGAGATTTTGTTCGTAGTCCTTGCGCTGGTTATCGTTCATAATATCGTAAACTAGGTTGTTTACATCTTTGTCTCCTAGTGCTGGTATATTAATACGCCGCACATCGCCGTCTACGCGTATCATAGGTGAAACCCCTGATGATAAATGTAAATCGGATGCTTTGTGTTGCACACTAAACGCCAATAATTCGGTAATATCCATTTATGACTCCACAACTAACTGATAAATATATGGTTACAATAGCAGAACGACTCACATCCGCCTACGCTAGAATTGCAGTAGCGGCAAAAAACGCCCAACGAAATAGTAACGAAATAACCTTACTTGCAGTATCAAAAACCAAACCAAGTGCCGATATTATTGCAGCCTACAAGCATGGCCAACGCCAATTTGGTGAGTCTTATGTTCAAGAGGCTGTAGATAAAATAGCGCAACTACACGCATATAGCGATATCATTTGGCATTTCATTGGCCCTATTCAATCAAATAAAAGCGCATTAGTGGCCGCCAATTTTGCTTGGGTACAAAGTGTTGATCGGATTAAAATAGCGAAACGCTTAAACAGCCAACGACCAGCCGATAAAGCCGCGCTTAATGTGCTTATTCAAGTAAATATTAGTAATGAAGAGGCTAAGTCGGGTTGCCAGCTTAATGAAGTAGCCGAACTGGCCAGTTTTATTAACCAATGTGAACAATTAACTTTACGCGGACTAATGGCTATTCCGGCTAAAAGCGATGATATTACAACGCAAACTCAATATTTTAAGCAATTACAAACTTGCTTTGATAAACTACAGACCCAATATCCTCAAGTAGATACTTTGTCGATGGGGATGAGCAATGATGTTGAAGCTGCAATTAGTGCAGGCTCAACCATGGTGAGGATCGGCACAGACATTTTTGGCACACGAACTTAAAAGGTGATAACAGATATATGTCAGATAAAACAATCGCATTTATAGGCACAGGTAATATGAGCTACGCCATTATTGGTGGCATGGTAAAAAATGGGTTTAATGCAAACAATATTATTGCCACAAACCGTAACCAAGAAAAGCTGGCCAAAGTGGCAGCCGATTTCAAGGTGAAAACCACCAGTGACAATAACGAAGCCCTGCGCGATGCTGACGTAATTGTACTTTCTGTTAAACCACAAATGATGGGCGATTTATGTAAATCGTTTCAAGAGTCGGGTGTCGACTTTAGCGATAAACTGTTTATTTCAGTAGCAGCTGGTTTAACCGTAAAACGTTTGCGCGAAATGCTTGGCCAAGACGTGAAAATGATACGTTGTATGCCTAATACACCTTCGCTACTTGGCCGTGGTGTATCCGGTTTATATGGCGCTGGCGAAACGCCAAGCGAGCACGAATTTGTACAACAAGTTTTTGAATGCACTGGCATTGTAGTGTGGGTTGAGCAAGAATCGCAAATTAACGATATTATTGCAGTTACAGGCTCATCGCCTGCTTATTTTTTCTTATTTATGGAAGCCATAGAAGAGAAAGCCAAAGCACTGGGCTTTAACGATGCAGATGCACGTCGCTTAGTACAACAAACAGCACTTGGCGCTGCCGAAATGGCACTAAGCCAACCCGATATAACCATTTCGCAGTTACGCTCAAACGTAACATCTAAAGGTGGTACTACGCATGCAGCCGTTGAGCATTTAAAAGATAAAGGCTTAACCCAAACCGTTGCCGATGCCATGGATGCGTGTATTACGCGTGCACAGCAAATGGAACAAGAACTTTAAGAAGGTTAAATTATGAATGCCATGCAATTTTTAATCAGTACCCTGTTTGATCTATTTTTAATGGTGGTATTACTGCGTTTTTGGCTACAGTGGGCAAAAGCCGACTTTTACAACCCAATGAGCCAATTTGTGGTTAAAGCCACCTCTTTCGCAGTAAAGCCACTGCGTAAAATTATTCCTGGGTTTGGAGGCCTTGATTTAGCCTCGCTATTGCTGGCATTTTTTGTTGCCGCAGCCAAAATAAGTGTGCTTATGTGGCTTATTTATAAGTCATGGGCTATACAACCTGTGCTTATTCAAGCATTAATCACCGTACTAAAAGAAGGTTTAAACTTAGTTTTTTGGGTACTTATTATTCGCGCTATTCTAAGCTGGGTTAGCCAAGGCTACAACCCAATAGAAGCGGTATTCCACCAGCTGACTGAACCTATGTTAAAACCTATTCGTAAAATTCTACCATCGCTAGGTGGCTTAGATTTATCGGTTTTAGTGCTTATTATTGGTATTCAGTTTTTACAAATGCTGCTTATGGATCTGTTAGTTTAAGCGCTTATTTTAGCTAAAGAGGTCACAAGACCTCTTTTTTATTTTTTAGGAGTTAATTATGCAACGGTTAATTAAATTGTTTTTTATTACCTGTTTAGCTTTTACCTTTAATGCCCACAGTGAGCAAGTTTCCGGCGCGCAGTACAAAGAGTTAGGTCAGTGGCAAGTACATTACATCGCTTTTCCTTCAACCTTTGTGCAACCTAAAATAGCCCAAGCTTATGGCCTTGAGCGTAGCGGCTACAAAGGGATTGTTAATATATCTATATTAGCTAATGATACCAATAACACGGCGCAAAAGGCCGTGCTAAAAGGCACAGCTAAAAATCTACTCGGCAATAAACAAACGCTTAACTTTAAAGAAGTAATTGAAGGCGATGCAATTTATTACCTTGCTCAAGTTAACTACACTAACGAAGAAGTTTTACGTTTTGAGATTGAAATACAGCAAGACTCACAATTTCAAAAATTACAGTTTCAGCAAAAATTTTACGTAGATTAAATAACTTATGATAAAAACTTTAGTACTTGCCACAGGCAACCCTGGCAAAGTAAATGAACTTGCAAACATGCTCAGCCCACTCAATATTAATGTTGTGCCGCAAAGCGACTTTAACGTAGGTGAGGTGGCCGAAACCGGTACCACTTTTGTAGAAAATGCCATTATTAAAGCCCGCCATGCTGCCCTAATTACCGGTATGCCTGCTATTGCTGATGACTCGGGATTAGAAGTAGATGGTTTAAATGGTGCGCCAGGTGTGTACTCGGCGCGCTTTGCCGGTGCAGGTGCAACCGATCAAGATAACATAGATAAGCTACTACTTGAGCTGGGTAATAACCCAATTAGAACCGCACGCTTTTGGTGTGTACTGGTATTAATGCGCCATGCTAATGACCCAACTCCGCTTATTTGTAGTGCCAGTTGGGAAGGTGAAATAACCCTAACCCAAAATGGCGAAGGCGGCTTTGGTTACGACCCGGTATTTTTTGTACCAACGCTTAATTGCACCAGTGCCGAGCTTACAAAAGAGCAAAAAAATGCCATTAGCCATCGCGGTCAAGCATTACAAAATTTACTACAGCAACTTAAGCTAAAAGGCGGCCTGTGAACCTACCACCACTAAGCTTATATGTGCACGTACCTTGGTGCGTGCAAAAATGCCCATATTGCGACTTTAATAGCCACGGACAAAAAGGTGAAATTCCTGAAGCTGAATATGTGCAGCATTTAATTGATGATTTAAAAGCCGACCTGCATTTGGTGCAAGGGCGTAAAATTCATAGTATTTTTATTGGTGGTGGCACACCTAGCTTATTAACTGGCGCAGCTTACACACGCCTACTTAGTGAGGTTAAAAGCCTTATTGGGCTTGAAGATAACTGCGAAATAACCCTTGAAGCAAACCCAGGCACCGTTGAAACTGGCCGCTTTAAAGATTATGTAAAAGCAGGTATTAACCGCATTTCTATTGGTGTGCAAAGCATGCAAAACGACAAGCTTAAAGCGCTTGGCCGTATTCATGGCAGCGACGAGGCAAACTACGCCGCAGAGCAAGCTAAAGAAGCGGGGTTAAATAGCTTTAATCTTGATTTAATGCATGGCTTACCTGGGCAAACTCTCGATGATGCACTGGGTGATTTAAAGCAAATCATTGCCCTTAACCCGCCGCATATTTCTTGGTATCAGCTTACTATTGAGCCCAATACACAATTTGCTTCTAAGCCGCCTACCCTGCCACAAGACGAAACCCTATGGGACATTCAAGAGCAAGGCCAAGAGTTACTTGCCCAAGCAGGTTACCTGCAATACGAAATATCAGGCTATGCAAAGCCCGGCTATCAATGCCAACACAACTTAAATTATTGGCGTTTTGGCGATTATATCGGTATTGGTTGTGGCGCGCATGGTAAGGTAACTGATGCAAATACAGGCATAATAACCCGCACCGAAAAAGTTAAGCACCCGCGTGGTTACATGGATCTGATCAAACCTTACTTGTTTAAAAGCTGGCAGGTTGAACAAGACGATTTAGCATTTGAGTTTTTTATGAATCGCTTTCGTCTAGTAGAGCCTTGCCCTATTAACGACTTTAATGCGCTTACACAGCAGCCATTACAAAGCCAACAACACGCGCTACAACAGGCAATTAAAACGGGCTTATTAATACAAACCGATAGCCATTGGCAAGTAACACTGAAAGGTCAGCGCTTTTTAAATGATCTGCTAGAGTTATTTGTTTAACTCTAGGCTCTAGGCTCTAGGCTCTACAAAATTATAATAATAAATTTCTAACATCAAGAGGATAAATAATGCGTAAATTTACTTTTATTGCAGCTGCAGTAAGCGTTGCACTACTTGCTGGTTGCCAGCAAGCTACACAACAAGTAACAGCAGCACCTGCGGTACAGACACAACCAGTACAAAGCGAAATAAACAAAGCAAATACATTTTTTGAAGATACCTTTACTCGTGACGTAATGAGCAGCCCTGTGTATCAAACTTACATGGGTATTAAGCAAGATTACGACAAGTGGGACGATGGTAGCGAAGCTAAAAAATTAAAAGATTTTGCACAAACCAAAGCTGATTTAGTAACGCTTAATAGCATTAATCGTGCTCAGCTTGATGATGCAACTAAAGTAAGTTACGACTTAAAAAAGCAAGATCTTGAAAACTCAATTGCTGACTTCAAATGGCGTTACCACAGTTACCCGGTAAACCAAATGTACGGCACTCACTCTATGATCGCGGCATTTTTAATTAACCAGCATCAAGTAAGTGATGTAAAAGACGCTAAAGCGTATATATCTCGCTTAAACGGTGTGCCAGCAGTATTTGATCAGTTAATTACTGATTTAGAAGTACGTGCTGAAAAAGGCATTATTGCACCTAAGTTTGTATTCCCGCATGTTATCGACTCAAGTAAAAATATTATAAAAGGCGCTCCATTTGAGCAAGGCGACGACTCTACATTGCTTAGCGACTTTAAACGCAAAGTTAATAAACTAGAAATCAATCAAAGCGAAAAAGACAGCTTAACAGCTGATGCAGTAGATGCTTTAAAGTCGGCTGTTAAACCTGCTTACTCTAAACTGATTAATTATATAGCCCAACTTGAAAAGCGCGCAGATAACCGCGACGGTGCATGGAAATTTCCTGATGGCGAAGCGTTTTATAACAATGCGTTAAAGCGCACCACTACCACAGACCTAACAGCAAAAGAAATACACGCTATTGGCCTTGCTGAAGTAGCTCGTATTCATGACGAAATGCGCGCCATTAAAGATAAAGTAGGTTTTAAAGGCGATTTAACCGCTTTCATGCAGTTTATGAAAACCGACAAGCAGTTTTATTTACCAAATACTGATGCAGCTAAAGAGCAATATATTAGCCAAGCAACCGACCTAATTAATAATATGAAGTCGCGTCTTGATGAGTTATTTATTGTAAAACCAAAAGCCGATATGATTGTAAAACGCGTTGAAGCATTTCGTGAAAAAGCAGCTGGCAAAGCGTTTTATCAACAACCTGCACCAGATGGCTCTCGTCCAGGTGTTTACTACGCCAACCTTTACGACATGGAAGCTATGCCCACTTACCAAATGGAAGCACTAGCCTATCATGAAGGCATTCCGGGGCATCATATGCAAATTGCAATTTCGCAAGAGCTAGAAGGCGTGCCTAAGTTTCGTAAATTTGGTGGCTACACTGCTTATATTGAAGGTTGGGGTTTATACTCTGAGCTAGTACCAAAAGAAATGGGCTTATACGAAGACCCATATTCTGACTTTGGTCGCCTTTCGATGGAATTATGGCGCGCAGCACGTTTAGTGGTTGATACAGGTATTCACGCTATGCAGTGGAACCGCCAACAAGGTATTGATTACTACGTAAATAACACACCTAATGCGACCTCTGACGGGGTTAAAATGGTTGAGCGTCACATTGTAATGCCATCGCAAGCAACTGCTTATAAAGTGGGTATGCTGAAGATTTTAGAACTACGTGAAAATGCAAAGCAGCAACTAGGTGATAAGTTTGATATTCGCCAGTTCCACGACGTAGTGCTTAAAAATGGCCCTGTACCACTTAACGTACTAGAAAACTTTGTTAATCAGTGGATAGCAAGTAAACAAGCTTAACTTGTAATAACTCAGTAACAATATAGAAGGTCGCTTATGCGGCCTTTTTTTGTTTTATAAGCCAATTGTTTAAGCTAGAGTAGGTAACCTGAGCTCCGGATAATAAAATTAAATATAACTATGATTCAATACATTAGTAAATCTCTTAACCAGTGTTCTGGCTAGGTAATAATAAACTAAGGAGATAAGCCATGGAATTATGCATACAATTACTTAACGCACGCCTTGCTAAGTATCAACTCGACGAGCTTGATAACGACTTTAAGCAGTTAACCCCTGCTCAGCAAGCAAGCCAATTAATGCACTTGTATCAAAGCGCGCAGCGAATGAGTGTTAAATATAACTTTATGCAAAATGTGGCAATCCGTATTTTAACCAATAACCCTTTACCAACATCGTTTATTAGCCAACTAAGCACCCTAGACGCATTAAGCTTTTTTACACCTGCACTTAAAGTTAACAAGGGTTTTTTGGCGCAAAATGAGGCCGGTAACACTGTGTTGCATACTGTATTTAAACACCCTGATGCAAATAATTTACCGTTTAACTATGTACGTTCGTTAATGTTATTTGAATCTAACGATGACTTACTAAAAGCGCTGGCACAGCCTAACCTGCAAGGGTTAACGCCAGTTGCCTGTTATATTGCTTATGCAAATAAACCGACTACGCCAATAAAGCATGAGTTCTCGGCGCTACTCGCATTAATGGAAATGGAGCAAAAGCAAAATGCACAAGCAAAACAGCAATTATTAAATGTATTACAAAGCAATACGGTAAACGAAACCACGCTTTTATTAAGCGCTGCCTATTTACAGCGCTCAATAACTCAAGTGATTAATTTACTTAGTCAGAAAGATAATATTCCACACTCGTAACCACGCGAATATTTTTGATTTGCGGCGTATTAGAGTCACGATCACTAATGCTAAATTGCCCTTGGCGAGCCGTTTTTATTTTACCTAATTTTGAATTTGAGTCTTTGGCAAATTTAGTCGCAACTTCACGGGCTTTTTCGGTGGCCTCTTGTACCATTGCTGGTTTAATGTCGTTTAAACCAGTGAACATATACTCCACACGGGTTTCGTAGTTATCTTGCACTATGGCAATATTTTGCTTAGCCAGCTGACTTACCTTGCTCAGGGCATTTTTTACTTTGTCGGGCGCATTTGAATAAACAATAATATTAGAGCGCACTATATATCTAAATTGTTGATTTTCGCTGCCGTATTCGCGAGCTTGTTTATCTATAATTGATTGGCTGCCAGTGCTAATTTCTTCATCATCAAAGCCGTGTAACTTTAAAAATGCAATTACTGCATCGTTTTTACCCTCAACTCTACTCACTAACGCTTCTAAGTTATTGTCGGCATCACTAAATTGCAGTGGCCAGATCACGGTATCGGCCAGCACTTCTTGCTCAGCCAATCCTTTTACTTGTACGGTACGTTCCATACCTTTGATATCAAGCGCAGCACCTTTTAAAATAAATCCTAAGCTAATTAGGCCTATACTTAAACAAATAGCCGCAATAACAATATTAAAGTTAGATGTTTTATTCATTAAAACTCCCTTGTTAAGCGCCTAAAACAACCCTAAACGCTCGAAAATATAATATAAACAGAGTACATTGTGAAATTACAGATAGCAAAGATTAATCAGCATAGGAAAAGCCATGAGTCTCAAGCGTATCAGTCAGTTTTTTAACCCAAGCTCGGTAGCCGTTATTGGTGCATCTAACACGCCAACCCGCGCTGGCTACGTAGTTATGCGTAACTTATTGCAAAGTGGTTTTAAAGGGCCAATTATGCCAGTAACACCAAACCACACTGCGGTGCATGGTGTACTGGCATACCCTAGTATTGATGCCCTACCAAAAGTACCTGATCTCGCGGTTATTTGTACCAATAAAAACACCTTAGACCTTATTATTGAGCAACTTGGAAAACTGGGCTGTCATAATGCCATCATCATTGCTGACGGCTTAAGTAACGCACAAAAACAAACTTTAAAAGAGTGCGCACGTAGCCATCAAGTTACGCTGTTGGGCCCAAATTCTTTAGGGTTATTAATTCCTCATATTGGCCTAAATGCCAGCTTTTCACATACCGTAGCGAGCCCTGGCAAACTCGCTTTCGTTTCACAATCGGCGGCAGTGTGCTCAACCATTTTAGATTGGGCAAAAAACAAAGAAATTGGCTTTTCTTACTTTGTGTCAATGGGCGATTGTCTGGATATTAAATTTACTGAATTGCTCGACTTTTTAGGTCGCGATGCTAAAACTACGGCTATTTTGCTCTACATAGATAACATTGAGGACAGTCGCAGCTTTATTTCAGCCGCTCGAGCGGCTGCTTTTAGCAAACCCGTAATTGTAATTAAAACGGGCAGGACCCATGCGGGCGCTATTGCCGCTGAAGCTCAATCGGGAATAGCGCATAGCTCAGATGCGGTATACGATGCTCTATTTCAGCGCGCGGGTATGTTAAGAGTAAACGATTTACGCGAGCTATTTGCTGCAACGCAAACATTAGCCATGCACCCAAAATTATTAAAAGTAGAGCAGCTCACTATTTTAACCAATGGTGGCGGCCCTGGCGTAATGGCAGTAGATGAGCTAATACAAAGTTCAGGTAAATTAACGCAATTGAGTGAAGAGACATGTGATGCACTCAATAAAGTAATTCCTCGCTCAGAGAAGGCCTCAAACCCGGTGGATATTTTTGGTGACTCAGCCCCGAGCCGCTATAAGCAGGCGTTAGAAATTCTACTTAAAGCTCCTGAAGTAAAAAACTTACTGATTATTCACACTCCATCTGCGCTAGCACCTAGCGAAGACTATGCAAATATTATTGTTAAAACCTTACAAGCACTCCCAAAAATGGCGCGCCCGTATGTTATTACTAACTTTACCGGTGAAGATGCCGCCTATGCTGCTAGGCGTGTTTGCGCTAATAACGCGATCCCAACTTATCGTACTCCCGAGGGCGCTGTTGGGGCCTTTATGCACTTAGTTAGTTATCGACGCAATCAAAAGCATTTAACCCAAACACCTGAGTCGAATACCGTAGATACAAAAATTAATAAGTCGGCAGCTAAAGCCTTAGTAAATGAATTTTTAGAAGAAGGACAAAGTTATTTACCGACCCATCAAGCGAGCCAAATTTTAAGTCATTACGGTATTGAGTGTATTCAAACCGAAGTGGCTTACACGCCAACAGAAGCAAAAGAGCAAGCCATTGAGTTAGGGTTTCCGGTGGCGCTAAAATTAATTAGCCCAAGCATTCCTTCAAAATCTGAAGTGGGTGGCGTAGTGCTTAACTTAAATGACGCTCAAGAAGTAGAGCAAACTGCTTTTTCGATGTTATTAAGAATAAAGAACACTTATCCCGATGCAATTATTGATGGTTTTTCGCTACAAAAAATGGCGCCGCGTGCCGGAGCCAACGAGCTGCGAATAGCAATAAAAACAGAGCCTAATTTTGGTCCCGTTATTTTACTAGGAGAAGCAGGCACCGGCCTTGAATACGCACAAGCAGCAGTAGCTTTGCCCCCGCTAAATATGAACCTAGCAAAATACTTAATTGCCGCGGCGCACGATAAAGGCGTACTAAAGGATCGTATTCTACCTGAAAAAGTAGATAAATATCGGCTCTGCGCACTGCTTACTCGCATCTCGCAGTTAGTAATTGATCAGCCCGACATTAGTTCCTTAGAGCTCAACCCTATATTAGCCAGTAATGGGCAATTTTTAGTGCTGGACGCCACCATGACCATTAACCGCTATCGAGTGCAAACGCACCGTAAACGTTTATCTATTCGCCCCTACCCGATTGAATTGGTAGAGGGCGTAACGTTAAAAAATAATACCCAAGCGACGCTGCGCCCAATTAAACCAGAAGATGAGCAAGCACATCAGCAGTTCGATCAGTCTTTAACTAAAGAGGATCGCTATAAACGATTTTTTGGGGAGTTAAGGCAGTTTAATCACGACCAACTCGCTAAAATGACGCAAATAGATTACGACCGTGAAATGGCCTTTATTGTATCTCAAACATATCAAGGGCAGCCTCGTACTCTTGGCGTCTCGCGCGTTATTATGGATCCTGATAATTTACAGGCCGAATTTGCCGTTGTAGTGCGCTCAGACTGCCAAGGCCTTGGCCTAGGTCGTATATTAATGACAGCTGCAATTGAGCACTGTAAGCGCCAAGGAGTTAAATCTATTGAAGGGATTACTTTACCAGAGAATACCGGCATGATTGAGCTTGCGCGTAAATTGGGCTTTAAAATAAGCCGCGACTTTGAAGAAGGCAGTATAAATATGGTACTTAAACTATAAATGAACTATATACGAAAACTTAGACAAAAAATTGCGCACACTTTTGAAGCCTCTGGAGAGTATCAGCGCGCGGGGCACATACTTGATGTAATGCTGGTTTGTCTCATAATGGTCAACGTAGTTGCCATTGTCCTTGAGTCTGTATCGAGTATTGCTAAGCAGTACCATGAAGAATTTTTCTTATTAGAAATTGTTTCCATAACTATATTTTCTATTGAATACATAATACGGCTTTGGACCTGTGTAGACAGAGTTAAATATGCAGCTATTGAGGGCTCAAATACCAAACGACGCTTGCACTATATTTTTTCGCCTTTAGCATTAATTGATTTAATTGCTATATTACCTAGCTTATTGATGTTTTTCTTTATGCTAGATTTGCGCTTTTTACGAGTTTTAAGGTTACTGCGAGTATTTAAGTTAACCCGTTATTCGCGTGCTATGCAGTTGCTGTTACAAGCATTTATTGATGAAGGCAGTACACTTTTAGCGGCATTTTTTATTATGGCCGTGGTGCTTATTTTAGCCTCTTGTGGTATTTACTTGCTTGAACACGATATACAGCCCGATAAATTTGGCTCTATCCCTGCGGCAATGTGGTGGGCTATGGCAACGCTAACTACCGTAGGTTACGGCGACGTAGTGCCCATAACACCTATTGGTAAACTATTTGGTGGGGTAATAACCCTAGTGAGTATGGGAATGGTTGCAGTGCCTACCGGTTTACTTGCATCGAGCTTTTCAGAGCAAGTACGCAAACGCCGTCAAGTATTCGAAAATGCAGTACATGAACAGATCACTAACGGCACTCTCAGCGAGGAGCACCTCAGTCACCTTGAAGATCTGCGTTACAAACTAGGGCTGAGTAAACTAGAGGCCAATAAAGCCATAAAAGTTCAGCTTAACGAGCGCAGCGAACACATGTTTTGTAGAAACTGTGGCAAGCGCCCATAAATAGGTTAAAAGTAGTTGTCAGCTTTTAGCTGGCAACTGCACACTAAGGGTTTTCCTTTAATCTTGCTTAAACACGTCGCTCCAATCGCGAGTAATTAAAGGAATAACAGCATTTGTGGGCACAGGTTTACTAAATAAATAACCTTGAAAATAGTCGCAACCAAGTGCTTTTAAAAATACTAATTGATGGGTACTTTCAATGCCTTCTGCCACACATTCTTTATTTAAGCTGTGGGCTAAAGTAAGCGTAGATTGAATAATTGCCTCATCATTAGAATCAACCCCTATATCTTGTACAAAACTACGGTCAATTTTTAATACATCAATAGGAAAGCGCTTCAAATAAGTTAACGATGCGTAACCTGTACCAAAGTCATCCATATAAAGCCTACAACCTAGTTGTTTTAACATATCCATACTCGATAAGGCCTGCTTTGAATCGCGCATTAATATTGATTCTGTTATTTCAAATACAATCGCCTTTGAAGGGATAGCTGCTTTAATTAATGCCTTTTTAATTTCAGGCACCAAGTGTTCAAATTCAAAATCGAGTGCCGATAAGTTAATCGACAAATATAACTCGGGAGCAATTTTGCGCCAAGCCACTAACTCTTCTAAAGCACGGCCCAATGTTTGCAGCATTATTTTTGTAATTAAACCAATACTCTCTGCCGCTAACGAAAACTCTTGAGTGTTCACTAATTGATTTTTTGGCCAGCGTAGCAATACTTCAAAGCCTTCGGTTTTTTGGCTATTAGCACTTATAATAGGTTGATAATAATTACAAAATTCATGCTCTTGATACGCTTTAGTTAACTGCGATTCTAGGTGCAGTGCTTTTTGCACCCGTTGATTCATCTCTTGCTTATAAAACTTATAGCTCCCTTCTAAATTATCTTTAGCGTGGTATAAAGCAATATTGGCAGCTTTTAATAGATCTTTATATTGCTGCGCATCATCTGGATATGTGGCAACACCAATGCTTAAATTAATATTAATTACTTGGCCATTAAGGGCAATATTTTTATTAACACAGCCCATTAATTTAGTGCAAACGAGCAATACCTCTTCTATTTGTTGTATATCTTCCACCAACACAACAAATTCATCACCACCAAATCGAGCTACGCTATCGCTGGGGCGTAAGGTACTTTTTAATCGCTCTGCCACTGTTTTAATCAATTCATCGGCAACTTCTCGCCCTAACGAATCATTAAAGTGTTTAAAGCGTTTAATATTAATATGCAGCAAAGCAACCTTACTGTTATGGCGCTGTGCTTGCTCAATGGCATGTATTACACGGTCATTAAATAATGCCCTATTTGGCAGGCTAGTTAGCTGATCGTAGTTGGCGAGTATATGCAGCTCATTTTCTGCTAATTTTTGTGCATTAATATCGGTTAAAATAACAACGTAACTGGTTAGTCTGTGTTCGTTATCGGCAACTGCACTTATTTTAACAAGCACGTGGCGTTGCTCGTTATTAACCAATGTTACTGTGTCTTCGCAAGAAAAGTGCTCCCCTACATTGAGCTTTTGCATAATGCGCAAGTAATCAAAGCGGCTGCTGCGCGAAATTCCTAAATTAAGTACTCGACTAGAGCGTGGCTCAGCTGGGAAGTTAAACGCTGTTTGTAAGGATTTATTAGAGGCGCGTATATTAAAGTTTTTATCGAGTATAAATACCCAATCGCGAGTTTGCTCAAAGGCTGCTGCGAATAAGCGAGCATGCTCTTCAAACACCATTTCACGGGTCATATTGGTGTAAGTTCCGGCCACTTTTTGCGGTAATTTATTATGCCACTCTACTACTTTGCCAAAGTCTTTGTACCAGCGCCAATGCCCTTTTGCATGCCTAAGCCTGTAGGTACAATTAAAAGATCCTTTATCTGTAGATAAAAACTCTAACCACTCCAATCTAAATAAAGGTCTGTCTTGTGGGTGTATTTTTACTAAATAGTCATCTAAATTTACGCATTCAACGCTGTAGCCTAATTCATTTATTAACCGCGGTTGATAAATACTAAGGCTGCTTGACTGCCAGTCCCAAACCCCGGATTCACTGCCCTCTAGTGCCAGTTTTAAACGCGCTTCGCTTTCTTTACTTTCTTTGTGAGCTGCCAATAAAATACGCTGTACTTTATTGCGGCGCATTACCCAAGCAACCACTAAAGCAATTAACAATAATGCATATAGCACCACAAAATAAGGGGCACGCCATAGTGGGTATTTCACTTTTATTTTTAAACTAGCGGGCGACGTATATTCGCCGGTTAATGGGTCTTTAGCCCACACTTTTAATTGGTAGTTACCCGGATTTAATTTTGGAAATAACACTCTGTTGTTACGGGTATAACTTTTTTGCCCGTTATCGAGCTGATACTCATAAATAATCCGCTCTTGAAAACTAAACGACATTGCCGAAAAAGCTATTTCTAAACCTATATCGTCATGATTTAATGTTATTTCTTCAAGGGGTTGCTGTAAATTAAGCGACAAGTTTCGCGACATTAAATTGATCCGAGTAATATTAACGTGATCAATTAACGCTTTGGTGTTTTGATTGTTCATTGGGTGAAAATAGGTAAAGCCTTTTAGGCTACCATAAGCAATACGCCCATCTTTTAAATGTGCCATAGCGCCGCTGTTAAATTCTGCAGAGAGCAGCCCTTCTGACGTAGTAAATTGCTGAAAATGCAGTGTAGTCGGGTTTAAACGCCAAATGCCTTTATGACTACTCATCCAAATCATGCCATCGTCATCAAGCACCATATCGTACAATAAGGTACCCAATTTGTTTTTGTCTAAATCAATAGTATGAACAAGTTCATACGTTAAGGCATCAATGCCAATCAGGCCAAAGTTGGATAACGAGAGCCATAAAATATTATTACGATCAACTTCATACGACAGCACATTTATGGCAACATTTTCATGTTGTTTAGGAACCTTATATATTATTTTTAGAGTTAAACTGTGAGGATTAACTTGATATAAAATCCCACCACTAAAAAATAAAGGTTTATCTGGTTGTGTCGATAATGGTGGTAAAAACCCATGCGCTAAAAAAGGGTCAAACTGAGTAAACTCGCCCTCTAACTGGGTTAGTTGCTGGGTATTAATATTATACATAAGCATGCCATGATCTGAGTGCACATAGTACAAGTTACCATCGGGCATTAAAGTAACACCATGAACCCAGCCGGTGATCAGCTTTTGGTTGCTCGGATTTTGTGTTTGCGGCTCAGTTAATTGCAGGCTAACAGGGTCAAAAATAAATAAACCTCTGTTGGAGTGCAGCCATAATTTATTTTTATAAGGCATTATTTTATAAATAGTAAATTCAGTGGTTAGCAAATCAACTTTAAAATCTTGTAAATACGTTTTGCCTATATTTGTTTTTAAATCAACTTCAGTTAAACCATTATGCGTAGCTAGCCATAGCTTGTCTTTATACTCAGTAATACCCCAAATAGAATGATGCGATAAGCCGTCACCGCCAAGCATGCTGCCCTCAACATTGGTAAACTGATAGTTATTATTGGCTAAATAAAACGCCCCATCTGTTTTAGTGGCCACCCATGTTCCACCAGAATTATCTTTAACCATATCAATAATACTGGTATCGGCTAGGGTATATTTACTTTGGTTAATGCGGGTGTTTTTTATTATTTCCCCCGTTTTTAAATTAAACTTGAACAACCCTTTATCAGTGGCTAAATCAATTTTTTCATGGTCATTTGTAATTTGCCAAATATTTAAATTATCAAGCAATACACTATTGTTAAATGCCACATCGGGGCGCTCAAACATGCTCGATAAATTACTAATATCAACTTGGTACAACCCTTTAACAGCGCCCACTAATAGCTGATTATTGTTAGCAATAGCAAATGACTTCACATTATTTTGGTAAATATGCTCAGCCTCTGCGCGTAAATGCTCTAATGGCCGCACTTTTTCACTGGCAATATCAAACACATAAGCACCATGACTAGTACCAATAAATATATAGCCGTTATAATAAAATAGCTTTCTAACTAGGGTGCTTTTGTATTTACTCGGAAGCTCAAAAATAGTGGTTATTTCACCACTTTCAATATCAAGCTTTGCAAAGTCACGGCCTCGGCCAATCCAGAGGGTTTTATCATCTATTGCTAACATGCTAAAAACAGATTGATTAATTATCTGCTCTTCGCTTAGCGGCTTTTCTAAAAACTGTTTATAAGAATCGGTAGCTGGATCATAGCGAAATAGCCCTGCCAGCAGTGAGGCAATCCAAATATGCCCTTGGGTGTCTTGATATATGCGGTCAATAATAGCTTCTTCAAGCTCACCATTAGGCCCGTTAATTGGCATTACTTGGTAGCCATCATAACGGTTAAGGCCACCTTCTGTTGCCAGCCATAAGTAACCGTTATTATCAATAAGCATAGTATTAACATAGCTTTGAGATAGCCCCTCACTAGGAGATAAACGCTTCACTTGTGCGTTTATTTGGCTGCTCATTATTAGCATAAGTGCGAGCAAGCAACTTATTGTTCTGTTAATAGCTTTACCCATTCTTGATCCCACTTATTATGTTGCTTTTGATAGGTATTTGACAGCGACGATATACGATATTGGCACACACCAAAAGCACTACTAAGGAATGATTATATGTTAACATCGAGTTAAAACCAATAGTGCGGTATAAATCAGGTCTACTTTTAGAGATGAATGTATAAATCCTATAAACTAAAGAGGTTTTAAATCAACTCGAGCTGCTCAAGTAAGCACAACATTAGCCTAACATTAGTGCTAAATACCTTTCAAATTGTTGCTTTAAAGAAGCTTGCTCTGCAATAGGGCGGCTATGGAGGGTGTTATATATTTGCTCACGTGTTTTTTTCCCGCGCTTAATTTGATACGCCCAAAAAGAAGCCTCATAATCTAACTGAATTTGATACTTTTGTTCACGAGGTAAATTACATAAATTAAAACTCACAGTAACTCCTATTACTTACTAAAGATGTTTTATTATACTTATAAATAGTTATGAATGCTGCTTTAATAAAGCATCTAGGCCAACAAGCTTAGTCAGCTAAATGCTATATTATGTTTGGGGATTTAATAGCTTATTGGCTCAGATAATTACGAATTTAATCAACAAAGGGCACGCCCCCTAACTAAAAGTCAAAACCTTGCTGATTAATTAATTCGCTAGCGGCAGTAACGTCTAGTTTTTTTTGTATAAAACGCTTGTAGCGCTGCTGGCACAAATTTAATACTTTTTTCTTTTGTGCGTTGGTTAACGAATTCCATAAAAAACGCTCATCGCGGCTACGATAACAACCTTTACAATATCCCCTATTATTAACCAAACAAATACTCTTGCAAGGGCTTGGAATATCAAATATTTCAATTTGTTGCATTGCCCCTCCCCACACTTATAAAGATACAGGTTAAGTATAGCGTTATTTACTCAAAGAGCAGCTTTGTGAGTAATTAGCTCTGGACGTTTAGTAAATCTCTTAACCAGATAAAATGTAGGTATCAGCCGGGGCATAAACCACAGCCCAACATGCGCTGAAGCTGTAATACAAATTTACTTCGCTTTAGCTAAAGTGCCGTAACAAAAAGCAGCTTTAGCTATTAGCTTTCAGTAATAAAAATACTTTAAATAAATACTGAGTGACTTTTATCGCTTACTAAAAGCTAAAATATAATCGCCAAAAACTGCCTTTAGCTTTTAATGCTCACAACTTTTAATATTTACTTCTGCTTTACGATGATATGGCTTTGCATACATAGCTAATACCAAAGGTTTAAGCTCTTCGGGCACTTTATCCATACGTTTTGCAAACTTTGCTGCGTCGGCTTTATTAATGACCGCTTCTGTACAGCCGCCTGCTATAAAGTTACCTGGGTGCAAATAAAATGAATCTATTATTTGTTTATCTATTGTTTTAGCCAGCTCATCTGCGCTGTCGCAATGTGACTCTATCGGCTGTCCAAAAGCTAAATGAATATGTCCTTTAGATGAGCTAAAACCTTCAACAATACTGGCTATGTCTTCACCTACAGATTTTACATATTGACCATGGTGTTGTTTATGATAAAGCTCTTTTGCTTTAGCAATTGCGCAGGGTTCGTATTGATACGATATTGATACCGGCACTATTTTTAGCTCTTTAATATAATCGCCAAATTCTTTTTTTTGCTTACGCCCATTTAGTTGTAGCATCTTTAGTAGTGCCGGATCGGTTTGATCTACACCGTCTTTTGCTCGCCCTTCTTTTTGCGCTATCCAAATAGAGTTTCCTGCTGTTAGTGAGTCATAAATATAGGAAGATAACTGCGTTAATGCTTTAAGCATTTCTTTAGGGGCTTTTGCAGATCGCTTTACTATAAAGCTTTTATTTAATCGCATAAGCTCAGTGATATAGGGTCTTTGCAATAAATTATCTCCTATTGCAATGCGCACTGTTTTCATTTTATGTTGAAACAATCCCCAATTTACTAAAGCCGGATCGAGCACAATGTCACGATGATTCGATATAAATAAATAGGCCTGATTAGGGTCTAGTTTATCCAACCCTGAAAAAGTGACTTCTGACGTAGTGCGTTTTACTAACTTATTTAAATACTTTGCAACTTCATTTTGTACATCTTCAACGCTATTAATTTGGCCCCATTTTTTACGTAGTTGCTGTCTAATTAATGGTCGTGCAACAAATGGAATTGCCGATAAAATGCGTGGTAAATTGTACTTTGCAATTACATCAATAAATGCATTATCGTCAATTAAACGCTTCAGCGAAGTGGCAACTTCATCATCATTGTAAGGTCTTATGTCAGCGTACTTATCTTCTAATTCAATCATTTAGCGCATCTACAAAGTTAAAAACGGCACGCCAAAGCGCACCGTCGTGTCTAATTTTGATTATAACTCAATCAAAAATACGAAACTAGCAATACTAAAGTTCGATTTACCTAGTTCAAATAGAGTTATAGTTTAGTCGGCAAGTTTATAAGTTTGCACACTTGATGCAACTTACATTGCCCTGTTGTTATTTATAGTGAATATTAGTTAAAGCAAATAGCTTTACTAAAGCTGCATGGCGACGGCAGTACAACAAAATAGCCGTAAAGGGTAGCATGTAACAACTAACCTAGTGGGCAGACCACATTTAAGTTGGCCTACGTTTTTACGACTTTAAAATTAACAAAGTGTATGCTTTATAGTACTTTAGTGTATTAATCTTGCATACGTATGCTGCGCTGTATTTGCTTTCATTAGTACTGCAAATATTTCCAACCTCAAATCAAGCAATGCAAGCATTGCAAATAACTCTCTTAAATGGGGTTTAATTTTAGGAAAAAATATGAAAATTACTATTCTCGATAATGCGACTCTTGCTAAAACATCACTTGATTGTATTGCTCAATTAGGTGAGCTTACCGTTCATGAATTAACAAGTGCGGAGCAAGTTGTTGCTCATAGTAAAAATGCTGACGTTTTAATTACCAACAAAGCAGTTGTAAACCGTGAAACTATGAGCCAATTAAAATCACTAAAGCTAATTTGTGTTAGTGCCACTGGTACTAATAATGTAGATTTAGTAGCAGCTAAAGAGCTTGGTATTGCAGTAACTAACGTTGCCGGCTATTCAACCCCCTCTGTAGTACAACATACCTTTTCTTTAATCACTAATTTATTAGGTAATACACATCGCTACCAAGCAGACTGCCAGCAAGGTGCATGGCAAAAAAGTGAAATGTTTTGCCGTCTAGATTATAGCTTTAACGATTTACAAGACAAAACATTCGCTATTATTGGTGGTGGAACCCTTGGTAGCGCGGTTGCAACGGTTGCTAGCGCTTTTGGCGCAAATGTAATTACTGCCGAGCGCAAAGGGACACAGTGCCGTGAAGGTCGTATCCCTTTTGAACAAGCAATTAAAACCGCCGATATAATTAGTGTGCACTGCCCATTAACCGATGAAACTCGCGATCTAATTACACTCAATGAGCTTAAAATGATGAAACCAAGTAGCATTATCATTAATACTGCACGTGGCGGCATTATTAACGAAGCAGACTTAGCAACCGCTCTTGAGCAAAACTTAATTGCAGGTGCCGGGGTTGATGTGCTGACTAAAGAGCCCGCTGAACTAACTAACCCACTGGCTAATTATAAAGGCAATAACTTACTGCTTACGCCACATATTGCTTGGGCAAGCACAGAGTCAATTGTACGTTTGGTAAATGAGGTAAGTTTAAATATTGTGGCGTTTACGCAGCAGCAATCACGTAATCGCTTAGTGTAATACCTTGCTGTAGTGCCCTGCTGTAATGCCCAGCTGTGTAGCTCTAAAAAGCGCTACACTTTTTTAAATGTGTTCATCCGAAAATTAACTATTAAACGCCAATAACGTTGGCGTTTACTTTACAAATAAAAGTTTAATTAGCGGGCAACAACTTGATTACGGCCACCCTCTTTCGCTGCATATAAACCTAAATCAGCTTCTTCTAAAAGTGCCTGCTCAGTTTCAATACTTGCGTTTTCAGTACTAGCTACACCAATACTAATAGTTACATGCTCAGCATTAAGCGATGCTTTATGCGCTATATTTAATGCATTAACAGCATTACGTAGCTTATTTGCAAAGCCTGTCGCTTCAGCTTTATCTACACCGGGTAAAACGGCTGCAAACTCTTCTCCGCCATAGCGTGCAATAAAGTCACTGCCACGCTCACATTGTGCCGCAAGTGCTTGAGCCACCGCTTTTAAGCAGTCATCGCCAGCTCGGTGCCCATAAGTATCGTTGTAACGCTTAAAGTGATCTATATCCATAAGTAGCACTGAAAGTGGTGTGTTGTTGCGCTTACTTTTACGCCATTCACGAGATAGGTTTTCGTCTAGGTTGCGTCTATTGGGTATTTCGGTTAGGCCATCAATCGAAGCTAACATTTCAAGCAAATCATTTTTTTGCTTAATAAGCAGTTGATTACGTACTCTTACGCGCACAATTGATGAACAAAATGGCTTAGTTATATAATCCATTGCGCCTAGTTCTAAACCTTTAGACTCGTCATCATGGCTGCTATTTGCCGATATAAAAATAACCGGGATCATTTGCGTTGCTGAATCTTCTTTTAATTTAACCAGTACTTCGTAGCCATTCATCCCTGGCATAACAATATCGAGTATAATTAAATCAACTTGTGTTGTTTTTATAAAAGTAAGCGCTTCGTCACCACCTTTAACTAAAAACACCTCATGCTCATCGCTAAGTGTTTTTTCGAGTACAATTCGATTAAGAGCATCATCATCAACAATTAATACTTTAGCTTTTTTTGACATCCATTGCCCCTAAAACGTTTATAAAAACAACCACCTGTTCTAACTGCATAATAAGCTCTTTCGTTGTTATTTCAACAGCTTTATCGGTTGTTTTAAGATCTTTTTCAGTTTGCTGTGCACATTGCGACAGTCGACTAAAGCCTAAATTACCCGCTACGCCTTTAATACTATGCGCTATACGAATTAAGTCATCTTTATTATTACTTATTTTGAGCTGCGCTAATTGAGTTTTGCACACACTAGCAAATTTACCGATCATAGTGTTAAGCAGTGTTTCGTTTAAACTAAACTGAGTTAAAGCAAATGAGTACTCAAAAAAGCTCGGCTTATAAGGTGCTAAATCGGTTATTGCACCTATAAGCACTTCTGCAACCACAGGTTTAGTTAAATGCTTATTCATGCCACACGCTAAAGAGCGTTCAATATCTGCAGGCTCACAATGAGCGGTTAGTGCAAAAATAGGTAATTGCTCTGCACTATACTGCTGCCTAATTAAAGTTGTTGCTTGGCAACCATCTAAATGAGGCATTTGCACATCCATTAAAATTAAGTCTGGCATTAAATTCGGTAATAATGCCATACCATCAATGGCACTGGTGGCTGTAACCACATTAATTTTTGCTTGGCGTAACACGCTGCTAATTATTTCTAAGTTTAATTGATTATCATCAATCGCTAACACTAACAGACCCGACACACTTGGGTTTAATTTCGTTGTATTCGTTATTTTTAAAGCTGACTCTAAATTTAAATTAAACAATCGCTGTGCAAGCGCTGACGTTTTAATATGCTGTACAGTTAAACCCATGCTGATCGGCAAATTTAACCTTGGTTGATTACTTACAACAATAAGCGTAATTGCTTTTGCAAATAAAATATCTTTAATTACAGCTACCGCTAATAAAGCAGGTAAATCTGCTGCACCTATAATTAATTGCTTGGCTTTTAAATGCTCCCGAGGAGATTTTAATATTTGCTCTAAATTAGTATAAGTAAGCGTAGGGAATGCATTTATAACCTGAGTTAATTCGTGACTATCCGCTGATAAAATAACTAATGTATTATCAGGTAGCTGCTTACAAGCAGGTACAACATCTAATAAAACACTAAAGTAAAACTCACACCCTTCGCCTTTTTCACTATTTAGCGCTATTTCGCCACCCATTAACAGCACTGCCGACTTTACAATAGCCAGCCCTAAGCCCACGCCATGATGAGTTCGCGTAGATGACTCATCCCCTTGGGTAAAGGCATCGAATAAGCGCCTTTGATCGGCTTTATCTATGCCAACTCCGGTATCTATTACCTTAAAGCAAATATGTTGTTGCTCTGAGGTATCGCTTGGTAATAAATCCATTTTAAGGGTAATACTACCGGTTTTAGTAAATTTAACAGCATTAGTTAATAAGTTACCTAATACTTGCTGTAAGCGAATGCTGTCGCATATAAGGTTGGGGGCAATTAAGGGATCAATATCAATAATTAATTCAATCCCTTTGTTTTCACATAAAGGTGCCGTTAAACTTTCACAAATATCAACCAACTCAACAATGCTAAATGGCGCGAGTTTTAACTGCGCTGCCACACTTTCTACCCGTGCAAAATCCAGCATTCTGTTAAGCATTAACAACAAGCTGTGTGCTGCGTGCTTAGCTTGCGCGGTTTGTTCTAATTGTTTTGGCGTAAGTCCTTGCTCAATAAGCATATCAAGTAAACCAAATACCGCATTTAGCGGTGTGCGGATCTCATGACTTAAATTAGCAATAAATCGACTTTTTGCTAATGTGGCGCGCTCTGCATCATGTTTTGCTTTGGTTAATATACTTATATCTTGAATATGAATAACATAATACAGCGGCTCGGCATTTTCATTCCACACTAACGACACGCTCAGCTGTAACCAATCTGCCAGTTCGCCGTGCGCTAAAGTTAAATGGTATACCCGTTTTTTATTATTTAGTAATTGCGCTAACGTGGCTTTAATTTCTTGCCATTGGGGGTTACTAAACACCCGATTTAAAGGCGCTCCCGCCAATAAATTTTGTTCAGAAGATAGCTCTCTAGCCGCTTTATTCGCTTGTAAAATAGTATGATCAAGCGAAAGTAACACCACTCCATTAGCCGCAAACTCTATCGCACTTCTAAATTTAGTTTCTGATTCTTTTAATGCATGTAGGGTTTGCTGTTGCTCGGTTATGTCGCGGCCAATCCCCATAACGCCTAACAGTTGTTGCTGTTCATTATAAAATGGCGCTATGGTTAATAAGTAAGAGCGTTCTGCGCTATCAATACGTTGTTGAATTTGCGTGCGATTGTGTAGTACTTGTTGCTCTAGCTTACTAATTTTTTTACTATCGCTGCTCTCATTTTCTATTAATTTACCAACTAGCTCAGCTTGCTTTTTACCAATAAATGTTTCAAAAGCTTTATTACAACCTAAAAATAAGCCATCAATACTTTTAAAATAAATAAAGTCAGGAACGTTATTAAGTACAGTATTAAGTAAAGCTAAATGACGCTCTTTGGCTTCGTAGCTGCTGGTTAGTTTTTCAGACTGTAGCTGCAATTTTTTATCTAAATCTTTATTAACGTTCTGTAGGGATTCGACCAGCTGAGTATTTTTAGCAAATATAGCTTTTACCTTTAAAAACCATGGCTGCCAATTTAAAGGAATTTTATAGTTTAACTGCTCGCCAGTTACAGTGTCGTTATGCTCTAGATAACGCATTAAAAAGGTCATCGGCTTGATAAAAATACGCTGGCTCAACCAAAAAAACACGCTAAACATAATGCTTAAAAACACGGTTAAAAATATAAATTCTATCGCTGTTTCGTAAATAATCGGCGCAGATAACTGCTCTATTGGCTCATGGTAGGCAGCATGTATAGGGTAGTTACCAATTGGCTGCATTAAAAACTGATTACCTTTAATTTCCTTAGTATTATTGTGCTCTATTAATACTGCCGGCCAATATTGATTTAACTTAACAGCTTTGTTTATCAACTTTTGTGAGCTGGCAATAACCTCATGATACTGATTCATAAATATATATTCGCCTTGCTGCGGCGATACTTTTTTTAGCCAATTAGAAATAGCTTGTAAGTCATAAATAAGAACTATGTAATCTTGGGAGTTAATATCTTGTTGTCGGCCAATGGCAAAGTAGGCTTTATTAGCAACCTTAATAATTTGGCTAGAGCTGAGTTGCTCGGTTAAAAGTGGTGGTTTAAATTTGCCTTTTAAAATATCAGTTAAAAAGGCACTTTGGCTACGATCTCGCCTGGCAACGTAAGCAAAACCTTGCTCATCAACATAAGCAACTGCACTTAATGACTGTATTAGCGCTAACGTGGTGTTAAATGAAGGGGCTAACATAACGACTTTTTGCCAGCGTAATAAGGCACTTTGCGATTGAGAAAATTCGCCAGCACCTACTATTTCGCCATTTAAATTACTTAAATACCGATAGTAATAGTCATCATACTGATTAACGTGCAATGGCATTGTGCTATCTGCTGAATGCGGCTTAGGTTGGTGATACAAATTAAACATAGCGGTAAATAAATTATTTACCCCAGCCATAGTATGTTCAATTTGCGCCGATACATTAGCAAAATCGCCATGGCGCTTTTCTATCGCACGTTCAACCTTAATATTGTAAAGGTGCAAACATAATAATAAAGCCACAAACAAAGGCACGGCCAAAGCCACAACTAAAGAGCGGTAATAATCTTTTAAGGGTAAAAACTTCAACTGTTTGCCTGTTTTATGGCTCAATAATCAGCTAATAGACTAGCGAGCCATAATGTTAAGCGCAAGTTATAAGTTTTCTTCAGCGAATGAAGCTAGGCGACTACGTACCACACCATTGAGGTTTATTGTTGCGCTACCTTCAAAGTTTTTAAAGCGCTCCACAATATAAGTTAAGCCCGAAGTAACCGGTGTTAAGTAGTTACTGTCTATTTGTGCCAAGTTACCGGTACAAATTAGCTTAGTACCTTCGCCGCAACGGGTAATAATGGTTTTTAATTGTGCCGCCGTTAAGTTTTGGCTTTCATCTAAAATAACTACTGCATTTTGAATACTGCGACCACGCATAAAATTTACCGACTTAAACTGAATATTGGCTTTTTCCATAATATAATTACGGCTTGAAATTGGATTTTCGTCGCCCTTATGTAATACCTCTAGGGTGTCGGTAATGGCCGCTAGCCATGGCGCCATTTTTTCTTCCTCAGTGCCGGGTAAAAAGCCAATTGACTCGGCTATTTCTGGCGTATTACGCGTTACTATTACTTTGTCGTAAATGCCTTTTTCGATCACCATTTCTAGTGCACTAGCAAGCGCCAATAAAGTTTTACCACACCCCGCAGGGCCGGTTAAAATAACCAGTTCTATGCTGGTATCTAATAAAGCATCGAGTGCCATACCTTGGTAAATATTTTTTGGTTTAATACCCCATGCACCTTGGTTCATTAATCGCTCATAACCTATATCTTTTAAGGTTATATGCTCCTCATCGTACGATTTAACTCGCGCTGCAAACTGATCCCCCTCATCAATTAAATACTCATTATAAAATACATCAGGGATTAAGTTTTTAGCCACATGATGCAAGGTCTCACGGCCATATTGCTCAGTATTACATTGGCCAACATGCTGCCAAAAGTCTCCGGCTATTTTTTTGTAGCCGCTGGTTAGTAAGCTAATGTCGTCTATAAGCTGATCGGTGCGGTAATCCTCAACATAATTAAGCCCTGCACCTTTGGCTTTTAAGCGCATGTTTATATCTTTAGTGACTAATATTACTTTGCTATTTGTGTGCTGCTTTTGTAAATGCACTGCACAGTTAATAATGCGATGATCGTTTTCATTGCCTGGCAGGCCAGAAATAGAGTCGGCAAATAAATGATCGTTTACAATAATTAAGGTGCCGTTTGATGCTGTTTTCGCTTTTTTATTGCTAGGAAGGGCTACGCCTTGGAGCATTTGCTCTGGTGTGGCATTTTTTAATATTTCATCTAAACCACGAATAGCCACGCGAGCATCACGGCTTACATCGTGTTTTCTATCTTTTATATGATCAAGCTCCTCTAACACTGTCATCGGAATAACTACATGGTGCTCTTGAAACGATAAATACGCGAGGGGTTCGTGAAGCAATACATTGGTATCTAGCACATACATTTTACTTTTAAGGTTCGAAGCATTTTCCATAGCACTTTCCTTACTTTTTATGATGAGTATGCTATACCAAACTAACTAAGTGCTTTTGAGTAGTGATGGCTCGTTAGTTACTTAGGTATAATTTTAGTTTAGTCTATTTGTCATAAAAGTCCGTTTTATTACAAACTCGATTTTGTTTTAATTAAACCTTAAAACTAAAGTAATTGACTGACTAAAATAGTGCATTTTAAAAGTTAATTAAGTAGGTTTTGCTAAGGAAATATTTTTAATGCTGCTAACGCTCAAAGTAATAGCTGCAGAGCTATTTATTATCTTACTGTGTACTTATTTACCCAAAAAAGATCCAGATGTTAGCCGTTTTGTTAGGAATAATTCACACTTACCGAATTAATTAAAAGTGAGGCTAATAGCGCCTTGCAGTGGTGTTGTCTAACAGGTAACATAGCCGCCTTTTTCTTCATAGACGAGACATATATGAATTTTTCCTTAGGTCAGCGTTGGATCAGTGATACAGAGTCAGATTTAGGATTAGGCACAGTTGTTGCCATTGAGGGCCGTCAGGTCAGCATATTATTTCCTGCTAGTGGCGAAAGCCGCGTTTATTCTTGGGCAGAAGCACCCGTAACCCGTGTGTCATTTAATCCTGGCGATGTGATCAAAAGCGTTGAAGAGTGGGAATTAGAAGTTGAGTCTATTGAAGTGCAAGGCGAGCTACTTTGTTATCACGGTACTCGTGTTGATAATGGTGAAGCAGCCAAACTAAAAGAAACCTTTCTAGATCATTTTATTAAGTTTAACAAACCTCAAGATCGTTTATTTGCCGGCCAAGTAGATCGTTTTGATCGTTACACGCTACGCTACCAAACATGGTTACATAAATTTGAACGTGAACAGTCGCCTATAAAAGGCTTAATTGGTCAGCGTGCTAATCTTATTCCGCATCAGCTTTATATAGCCCAAGAAGTAGGTAAACGTTTTGCACCACGCGTACTTTTATCAGATGAAGTAGGCCTTGGTAAAACAATTGAAGCGGGAATGATTTTACATCAGCAAATTATTAGTGGCCGTGCCAGCCGTGTGCTTATTGTAGTACCCGAAAATCTGCAGCACCAATGGTTAGTAGAAATGCTGCGCCGCTTTAATTTACGTTTCTCTATTTTTGATGAAGATCGTTGCGACGAAGCCTTTGCCGACTCGCCAAATGTATTTGATACCGAACAACTGGTACTTACCAGCCTAGAGTTTTTAACCAAGAAAAAACGTTGGTTCGAACAAGCAACTTTAGCTGACTGGGATTTACTAGTAATAGATGAAGCGCATCATTTAAGTATTAATAATGGCAAGCCAAGCTCAGAGTATCAACGTATGGCCGAGCTTAGCCAAGATATTCCGGGCCTTATTTTACTTACCGCCACGCCAGATCAACTTGGTCATAGCAGCCACTTTGCTCGCCTACAGCTACTCGATCCAGACAGGTTTTACGACTACGACGTGTTTAAAGAAGAAGAAGCAAATTACAAAGACGTTGCCGAAGCTGCTAATCAATTACTCCAAGAGCAAGGCCTAGACGAGAGCGCTAAAGCGACTTTAATTGAGCTATTAAAAGAAACCGACATTACCGATATTCTGGCAAAAGCACAGCAAGGTGATTTACCCGCGCGTAAAGAAATACTTAACATGTTACTGGATCGCCACGGCACCGGCCGCATCTTATTTAGAAATAGCCGCAGCGGCATTGACGGCTACCCTAGCCGTATATTACACGCCTACCCTATGCCATTGCCAAAGCAATATAAAACAGCAATGACAGTACTGGGCAATATGAGCGGCATTCAAAACCCCGAACTTAGTGCACAGCGCGCACTATTCCCAGAAAAAATATTTCAAGAGTTTGAAGGCGAAAGCGCCAGCTGGGGAGCATTTGATCCTCGCGTAGATTGGCTAATCGACACTCTTAAAACCCTTAAGCGTGAAAAAGTACTGCTAATATGTGCTAAAGCCGAAACAGCTATCAGCCTTGAGCAAATACTACGTGAACGCGAAGCAATTAAAGCCTCAGTGTTTCACGAAGGTATGTCGATTATTGAGCGTGACCGCGCCGCTGCATTTTTTGCAGACGAGTACGACAACGCGCAAATACTGCTGTGTTCTGAAATTGGCTCTGAAGGGCGTAACTTTCAGTTTTCACATCATTTAGTGTTATTTGATTTACCACTAAACCCAGATTTACTAGAGCAACGTATTGGCCGACTAGACCGCATTGGACAAACTCAAGATGTGAACATTCACGTGCCATATTTTGAAAACACCGCCCAAGAAGTATTACTACGTTGGTACAACGAAGGCCTAGACGCATTCGAATCTACCTCGTCAACGGGACAAATGCTGTATAAAGAATTCCGTGATGACCTACTTGATTACATTGCAGCGCATAACTGCGACGAAGACGAGTTAGATCCATTACTTGAGCAAGTAGCACAAAAAAATGCGGTACTGCGCAAGCAAATGGAAAGCGGACGCGACCGTTTACTTGAGCTGCATTCATCGGGCCAAGGCGCAGCCGACTCTTTGGTAGCTGATATTGAAAAACTAGACAATCAGTTTGAACTGCCTAGTTACATGATTAACGTATTTGACACCTTTGGCGTAAGCCAAGAAGATAAAGGCGAAAATACCATTATCTTAAAGCCAACCGAGCATATGTTAAACGCCTCGTTTCCGGCATTAAGAGAAGATGGCATGACAGTTACATTTGACCGCGATACCGCGCTTTCGCAAGAAGACGTGCACTTTATTAGTTGGGATCATCCTATGGTGCAAGGCACCCTAGATATGATTTGTGACGACGATTTTGGTAGCGCATCGGTTGCTTTACTTAAAAACAAAAAACTACCACCAGGCACCTTTTTTGTTGAGCTTATTTTTGTAGCCGAAGCTATGGCACCAAAAGTATTACAAGTAGGACGCTTTTTACCACCTACGCCAATTCGTATTTTACTCGATAAAGCAGGTAATAACTTAGGTGAAAACGTCGCGTTTGACGGCTTTAATCAGCAGCTTTCTGCCGTTGGTCGCCAAACAGCCAGTAAACTAGCCGGCGCATTGCAAAGTGCTATTCACCCAATGATCAGCACCGCAAAAGACATGGCACAAGAAAAGCTTGAAGTTATTCGTGCTGCGTCACTGGCTAAAATGCAAACATCACTAAGTGAAGAGCAGCAACGATTAGTTGCCCTTAAGCAAATTAACCCTAATATTCGCCAAGAAGAAATTACCTTTTACGATAAGCAACGCACAGATTTGACTACCTACATTGAAAAAACCCAGTTAAAACTAGATGCGATACGCTTGATTGTGGTTTCGCACTAACGCTTTGACGATAAGCTGACAGCCGTTAGTAAAAAATTGCTAATGTGCGAATGAAGAAAGCGCGGTATTTTGAAGTGACCCCATAAAGTTGGATTCATTTCTAAGCAGCTAATAAAGCCTGATTTCGGTAGTGTATCGAACTCAGGCTTTTTATTTTCAACTTAATGCATGCGTTGTTGTAATAAAAAATTTATTACTGAGCTCACCTTAAAACTTGATAAAACCCAATAAAACGATTAGTTAAGTGCTATTCAACTCTTTCTAAAATCACTTGTAAATCACAACCACTCTTCTATATCTTGCCCACCCAAAACAGCCATTATTTCAACATCAGTTTCATAAACTCTGTAATGAATACTATCTGAGCCACAAACGGCACGTCGATAACCTTTACGAATATGAGCAACTGATTGGTAGGGATAAGGATTTGCAGCTAGCTTTTCAAACAGAGTAAAAAAAGCATAAAAATAAGTATCTGCTTGCTGCTGTGAATACTCCTTACAGCCATACTGATAAATACGACGTAAGTCTTCTTTAGCATCATTTGAGAGTTTAAACTTTCGCATTACTTAACATTTAGTTTAAATTCAGTCAGGATTTCATCAGCAGATTGATTAGTAAAGCCACTTTTTTCAGATTTAAGCAGTTTACTATTGATAGCTTCAGCCCTTCTTGCACGTCGAATTAAGTCATTCACTAATTCGCTTTTATTCGCGTAATCACCTACATTTTCAATGTGATTACGCAGCCATAAATCATTTTTCTCAGTGAGCGAAATGCTTTGCCTTGCCATAATATATACCTCAAAAAATCATACTGGTGTAATTTTACACCAGTATGAAAAACACGCAATTAAACTTTGTTCTTTTTCCTTGAGCCTTAGTGCCCACTCCACTAAAATGGCGCCCTTGTAAATCACTGAGGTCGGCCGTGTTAATTAACTACAATCCCCCAACAGATCCGTATTTAACTATTCTGTATCAGGATGAGGACTTACTCATCGTTAATAAGCCTAGCGAGTTGTTAACCGTGCCAGGTAAAGACCCTAAACATGCCGATTGCTTAATAAGCCGTGTTAACCGAGTTTTTCCTACTGCTAAAATAGTGCACCGTTTAGATATGGCAACGTCGGGCATACTTTGCTTGGCAATGAATAAAGCCGCACACCGCCATGTAAGTATGCAGTTTCAGGAGCGCGAAACCGCCAAGCGCTATATTGCCCGGATATATGGGCAACTTGAGGCGCAAACCGGCTCGGTTGATTTACCGCTTATTTGCGATTGGCCTAATCGCCCCAAGCAAATGGTTGATCACGAAAACGGTAAGCCGTCGCTTACCCACTTTAAAATACTTGAACGTGAACCACATGCAACCCGTGTAGAACTAACCCCTATTACAGGGCGCTCGCACCAGTTGCGTGTACATATGCTAAGCCTAGGCCATCCTATTTTAGGTGATAGGCTTTACGCGCACAAAGAGGCACTCGCTGCGGCGCCGCGCTTGCAATTACATGCACAAATGCTCAGCTTAAAACATCCAACTACTGAGAAAATACTTACATTTGAAGCTGCCCCTGATTTTTAGCGCTAACAATTAATATTAAAGTTTAGCCTGTTACGCTAAACTTTTTTGCTGCTGCGCCGATATCTAAGTAATATTTTTTATTTGAGTTGGTTATGGTATTGGCGCAGTATTTAAAGGTAATTAAACTAAACGTACTGCTAAGCTGTGCGCTACTTTTAACTGTGCAAGTAACTGCAGCAGAGCATATTGCCCCACCCTCGTATGCAAGTATTGAAAATAATGATATTCAACACTTACTTCCCAATGATGAAATAAAGCCTATATTAGCTGGCGATACTGAATTTTTAACCTTATACAGCGAGTATATGAGTGCTGACTTTAGAGGCACTGTAATGCTTATACCTGATTGGCAATCAAGCGCGACCAATAATGCCGGAATGAGCTTTTTACGCAAAGAACTAAATAATTTAGGCTACACTACCTACGTAATGACAGTACCTGATATTAACTGGCAGGCGAGTGAAGTAGCCACTGCTGCAACTAACGAAAACACTGCAACTGAAAGCACCTCAGCTGAAAATATTCTTGCCCAAAGCTCTGACAATGCAAATACAGCTAATCAAAGCACTGATAATGAAAGTGCTGCTGTTGAAAGTGCTACTATTGAGGATACTGGTGTAAACAAAAGTGCTGAGCCACACCATGTTAATGCCATTGAAAAAGTGAGTGACGCGGTACTCGATAACTATAAAGTAAATTTAATCGCCCGCTATGAAGCACTGTATAATACAGCAATGGCAGAGCCGAATAATATTGTAGTAATTGCCCAGGGGATCAGTGCTGGCGTGCTACTTGAACATTATGCGCAATTTCCCGACTCAAGACTTAATGCATTTATAAGTTTAAGCAGTTATTTACCTAACAGTAAACGTAATCAAGACTTAAGCCAAACTTCGTCTTTAATTGCCCCACCATTACTGGATATTTACTACGCTAACGATAACAACGAGATTTTAATGAACCTTAAAAATCGTCAGCGCTGGGTTAACCGCAACGCAAAATTTGATTATCGCCAACGCCAGTTATTTGGTTTGCGCAATCAGCCCGATCAACATGCACGCCTAAGTAAAGAAATAGACGGCTTTTTACGCCGACTTTTTTAAATACTCGTAAGCAGCTTGAATATCTTGGCTTTTTTTGACCGCTAATTCCATCATATGTTTTGGTAAACCTTGCGATACCAATTTATCAGGGTGATGCTGCGCCATCAGTTTTCGATACGCGAGCTTTATTTCTCGCGCTGTTGCCGAGTCATTAAGCCCTAATAATGCCAACGCTTGTGCGCGGTTTATATTATTATTAGGTGGTACATGATGGCCTGAACCTTCACGGTAACTGCCACTTTGCCCTTGTTGCTGTTGTTTATAACGCTGTTGCTGCTGCCTAAAGCTAAACTCTGCTTGGTAACGCTTTAATACAAAAGCAAAGTGCGCTCTAGATACGCCTAACTGTTTACTCACTTCTTGTAAAAGTAGTTTTTCTTGCTCAGCGAGTACACCATCTGAAAATGCCATTTGAATTTGAATTTCTAAAAATAGCTGTAATAAATCATAACGCTTAGCAAAACGTTCTTTAAAGTCTTGTACTGTTTCTTTTAATGAAAAATCATTTTCTTTACCCGACTGAAATGCATGTTGTGCTTCGCGGCGCTCTTCGCCTTGTAGGCCCATTTCGTCCATAAATAACGTTGCCGCTTTAATATGTACTTCGCTAATGCGCCCATTTGATTTAGCAATATGCCCCATAACTGCAAAACAGCTAGAAAAAAACAGCGCTTGACGCTCGTTGACGTCGTCACCTTTAAATAAGTTTGAAAAGCCACCGGCTTTATCAAAATCTTTTTTTAAGCTTTTATCAAACATATGGCCAAGATATAGGCCAAAAATAGCACCAAATATTTTGCCAAACATAAAACCGAAAATAAACCCGAGTATTTTTCCCCACATCTAAATTATTACCTCTATTAAATTTGTCGTTGATTAAGTGCTGATAATCGCTCAGGAGTACCTACATCATCCCATTGGCCTATGTAGAGTTCGGTAGAGACTAAATGTTCAGTTAATTTTTTAGCTAAAATTGGCCCAAGCGGACGAACACCTTGCTCAAAATCGTTAAAAAAATCGGCTTGATATCGGCCAATTCCAGAAAATGTATATTTTTGACTATCACTCGACAAATGACTGAGTGCAAAATCACCGTTAGGATTATGCGGTGGGTTTTCTATCAGAACTATGTGCGCCTCACCCGCTTGTAAATGCAGTTGAGTTAACGCGCTTACGTCGTAATCGGTATATATGTCGCCATTTATAACAATAAAGGTATCGCCTAATAGGGGCAGCGCAGCAATAATGCCACCGGCCGTTTCAAGGCCACCTGCCACTTCTTGGCTATAGCGTATATTTACGCCCCACTTGCTGCCATTGGCAAAATAATCTTTAATTTTATCACCTTGCCACGCAAGGTTTATTACTATTTCGGTAATACCCGCCGCTTTAAGATTAACAATATGATGCTCAATTAATGGCTTACCCGCTACTGCCAACATAGGTTTAGGCATATTTTGCGTTAGTGGCATCATACGTTGTCCGCGCCCGGCCGCTAAAATCATCGCCTTCATGTGCGCTCCTTAGCCAAGCGCTCAACCACTTTAGGAACAATGGTATTTTGTATAAATAAGCCAAGGGCCTGTAGCTCTGAGTAATTAGCAGCTACCTCTACAATGTATGCAAGTGTAGGAAGTATATTAGCCAAATAACCTTTTTTACCATCACGTAAATACAAACGACAAAAAATACCTGCCGCTTTTAAATGGCGCTGTAAACCGGTTAAATCAAACCAATATTTAAATTCATTAAAGGTAACATTAGCAATTAAACCTTGGCGATTAAATTCATCGTATCCGTATTTAACTAAATGAGTTAATTCGCTCTCTGGCAGTTTAAAATAGCAATCGCGTAACAAAGATACCAAGTCGTAACACAACGGCCCGCGTACAGCATCTTGATAATCTATGATCGCCCATTGCTGGTTGCAGCGCATAATATTACGACTATGGTAATCGCGGTGCATGGTAACGCTAGGCTGAGCAAGCATGGTATTACTAAGCAGATCACAGCTTGTTTGCCACAGCATTTGTTGCTCTGCTGTTAGTTCACAATCAATGAAGTCATGCATTAACCACTGGCTGAATATGCCAAGCTCAACAGCTATAAACTTTTTATCATAAGCTTGCATAGCAGCGGCTGCAGGTGTTTTTGCCCACTGTACGCTCAGCTTAATTAATTGCTGGTAATACTCGGTGCGGTGCTCATCATCAAGCATGTCTGCTAGGTGCGTGCTGCCTAAGTCACTTAAAATAAAAAAGCCTTGCTGCTCGTCACTGGCAATAATAGCGGGCAATAAAAATCCTTGCTGCGTAAATACGCTATTAAGCGAGATATACGGCGCATTATTTACTTTAAGCGGATCGGAATCCATCACTATAAAGCTGTTATTAGCACAATTTAAGCGATAATAACGACGAAAACTCGCATCGGCAGTAATTGCCGCTAACGTGCATTGTTGCTCACTAAAGTGAGTATTTATAAAGAGTTGTAAGCGTTCAAAACGTGTCATTTTATAAGCTATCTATTTTTCACTAATTACTTTGCCATTGTTTTCCTTTATTATGTCTACTTGAAATTAATCACAGCGTATAAAGGTCGATAAATGAGCAAAACCTGGGGCATATTGATGCTAAGCGTACTGAGCGCACCATCGCTTGCCGAAACTGAACTGACACACAAGTTTTGTGGCACTTCAATGCAAACCAGAGCTTGGCAACCGCTTCCTGGCTTAAAGCTAGGTATGGTTGATATTCGCGCTAACGACGTAGAGCTTTTAGGCACACAAAGCGCTGAATTTACTGGTAATGTTGATATTAACACCGTTAATATGAGTTTGTCCGCACAAACTGCACTAATCGATAAACAACGCGGTTTACTCAATGCTACTGGGCCAATTACTTATCGCGACAAAATAAGCGAAGTTAACAGCACTGGCCTCAACGCCGATTTAAATAATTCAGCAATCAGCTTACTTGGTGCACAATATAGCCTAACACAACAGCTAGGCAAAGGTGGCGCTGAAAAACTCACCGTTGATGAGTCTGGCTTAATGCTAATGAATGCAAGCTTTACTGCTTGCCCTGGCGAAGTACCTGTGTGGGCCATTGAAGCCGACGAAATTAACCTTTCTCGCGAAGAAGGCTGGGGCGAAACCTATAATGCGGTTTTACGCATCCTAGATACGCCGGTTTTATATTTACCTTATTTTACCTTTCCGCTTGATGAGCGCCGTAAATCTGGGTTACTTACGCCTAGTTTTTCAAGCTCAGATCGCTATGGTTTAGAAACTATTACGCCTTACTACTGGAATATCGCTCCCAATTTAGATGCCACCATTACCCCGCGTTATATGTCGCGTAAAGGTTTACAACTGCAAACTGAATTTAGATATTTAACCCAAGAGCATGAAGGCTTAGTGGGTATTGAATATTTAAATAAAGATGATTCAGACCCCGATCTTGGCGATCGTTATATGTTTCATTGGCAACAAAAAAGCTATTTAGGTGAAAACTGGCGCGCTAATGTTGATATAACAAACGTGAGTGACGACAACTACTTAACTGATTTAGACTCTAATTATGCCAGTAAAACCGATACTCAATTGTACAGAACAGGCTCGCTTACTCATATGGGCGACACTTGGCGTACCGATATTACAGTACAAAACTTTGAAGTACTGGGCGATCACTTAGAGTCTTATACCGCTTTGCCACAAATTAGTTTTACCCAAACCGCACCTTGGCAATACGACAACTTTGATTTTAGTGTATCGGGAGAAGTGAGCCACTTTACTAATAGCTCAGCTATTATTGATCAAGCTACTCGAATACATATTGAGCCAAAAGCTCGCTTTGATTATAAAGAACATGCATGGTCGTTTTTATCAGAAGTAAGCATATTACAAACAAACTACAAACAGCATGGTGATTTAGAAGGTACTCAATACAGCGAAAGCGTATCGCGTACACTGCCAAAAGTACGTTTGTATACACAACTTAATTTTGAGCGCGAAACCTCCTACTTTATTGATGACGGTATTCAAACTTTAGAGCCACAGCTACAATATTTATATACCCCTAATGAAGATCAATCTGATATTGGCTTATTTGATACTGCCAAACTACAAGATGATTTTTTTGGTTTATTTAGAGACACACGCTTTTCAGGTGTTGATAGAATAGCTGCTGCTAACCAATTTACCTTAGGTGCAACGACTCGGTTATTTGACAAAAAACACCAAGAAGTATTTAATTTTAGCGCCGGACAAATATTTTATTTAAGCGATTCAGCCAAACCTACAGAGCAAGGATTAAACTCAGACACCAACTACAATGCCTTGTTTGCAGCACAAACCATGGTACATTGGCATCGTCGCTGGTATTTATCTGCGGGTATTCAGTATGATACTGACGGTAAACAAATTATTCAGTCTAACGTAACGCTCGACTATAAAGGCGACGATAATGAGCTAGTTCAATTGAACCATCGGTATTCAGATGATGTCTCAGGTAATGCAATTGAACAAACAGGCTTATTTACAAGCATTCCAGTGAGCGACGAATGGCAGTTTATTGCAAGCTATCACCGCGACCTTGAAAATAACCGCAGTATCGAAGTGTTAAGCGGACTACAGTATGAATCGTGCTGTTGGGCATTTCAAATTACTGGCCATCGCCAAATTGTTACCGACTTAAATCAGTCTATAGGGCAACAACAGGCGACTTTTGATTCAAGCATTCGTTTGAATTTTGTTTTAAAAGGGTTAGGTAGTAAAAGCCGTTATGATGCTAAAAAATTATTACAACAAGGTATTTTTGGTTATCGTAGACCGTATTTTCTTAATGACTAGGACACTATTTTTAAAGTTAAAGTAGTATTAATTAACGCTAAAAATTGAGTATTCCCTAGGATCACAACAGTACTATTAGCAAGAGTAGTAAAAAGAATATGAATTTAAAAAAATTATTAACATCAGCAGTTTTAAGTATTAGCTTATGCCAAAGCGCATTTGCAGCTCCGGTTGAAATCGACAAAGTTATTGGCATAGTCAACCAAGGAGTTATTTTAAAAAGTGAAGTGGACACCATAGTTAACCGTGTTAAAAAGCAAGCTGAAGAACAGAGTCAGGAGCTTCCTAAAGACGAAACATTACGTGTCCAGGCCGTAGAGCGATTAGTTAACCAAACACTCATGATGCAAATGGCTGAGCGTATGGGGTTAGAGATTTCAGACAGCCAACTAGATCAAACACTTGCAAGTATGGCTAAAGAGCAAGGCGGTAGCGTTGCAGATTTACGTCGTACTATTGAGGGCTCGGGAGAAAGCTTTCAAGCATACCGTGAAGAAATTCGTAAAGAGATCACTACGCAACAAGTTATGCGCGCCAATGTTGATCGCCGTGTTTATGTAAGCGAGCAAGAAGTAGATAACTTACTAAAAATTATGGAAAGCCAAGGTCAAAACGCAGAAGAGTATGACATTGGCCATATTTTAATTGATATTCCTAGTGATGCTAGCGCCGATGAAATTGCGTCAGCTAAAACGCGCGCAGACAAAGTAATTGAATTACTTAATGACGAGCAAGAATTTAAACGCATTGCTATTTCATCATCAAGCGGCTCTCAAGCACTTGAAGGTGGACAACTAGGTTGGATGGGCATTAACGAAATGCCGTCGTTATTTGCTGAAGCCGTAAAAGGTAAAAAGCAAGGCGCTATTATTGGTCCGCTGCGCTCTGGTGCTGGTTTTCATATTATAAAAGTCCAAGATGTTCGTGGTCGTCAAGTTGTAGAAACAACTGAAACTCGCTCACGTCATATTTTAATCAAGCCATCTATTATTTTAAGTGAAGAAAAAGCACGTAGTATGCTTGCCGGTTTTGTAAAAGACTTACGCGCTGATAAAGCCGACTTTGCAAAACTTGCTAAAGAATACTCAGAAGATCCAGGCTCAGCCCTTAAAGGTGGTGAGTACGATTGGGCTGATCCAACTAGCTATGTTCCAGCCTTTAGAGATACTTTATTATCACTTAAGCAAAATGAAATTAGCGAACCATTTAGAAGCCAATTCGGTTGGCATATTGTGCAGTTACTCGATACCCGTGTAGCTGATAAAACCGAGCAAGCTAAACGCAACCGCGCCCATGGCATGCTATTTAATCGTAAATTTAAAGAAGAAAGCTTTAACTGGCAGCAAGAAATGCGCGAACAAGCCCATGTTGAAATTTTCCCAATAGACGAATAACTATGACATTACGTATCGCAATTACCCCTGGTGAGCCTGCGGGCATTGGTCCAGATTTACTGTTAAAACTTGCCCAACAAACTTGGGACGCACAGCTTGTTGCCATTGCCGACGCAAATATGCTTAAGCAACGTGCTAAACATTTAGGCTTAAGTATAAAGCTAATAGAGTTTGACCAGCATGCTGCAGCAACGCCTGCACCAGCAGGAAGCCTTTACCTACATCAAGTAGATGTAGCTGAGCCTGTAGAGCTAGGTGTGCTTAACGATGCTAATGGCCAATACGTATTAGACACTTTGCGTATTGCCAGTGAAAAAAACATGGATGGCACTTTTGCAGCAGTTGTTACCGGCCCTGTACATAAAGGTATTATTAATAAAGCCGGTATTTCGTTTAGTGGCCACACCGAGTATTTTGCACAACAGTCGAATACCGCAGATGTAGTAATGATGCTTGCTACGCAAGGCCTAAGAGTAGCGCTGGTAACGACGCATATTCCGCTTGCCTATGTATCGCGTGCTATTACAGAGGATCGGCTAATCAAAGTAGCGAGTATTTTAAACCACGACTTACAAACTAAGTTTGGTATAGAAAAGCCGCGTATTTTAGTCTGTGGTTTAAATCCTCATGCTGGTGAAGATGGCCATTTAGGCCGTGAAGAAATAGATACCATTATTCCAACACTTGAAATACTTAACAACCAAGGTATGAACCTGATTGGTCCACTCCCTGCCGACACTTTATTTCAAGATAAATACCTAAATGAAGCCGATGCCGTATTAGCTATGTATCACGATCAGGGGCTACCTGTGCTAAAATACAAGGGATTTGGTAACTCGGTAAATATTACCTTAGGTTTACCATTTATCCGCACCTCAGTAGATCATGGTACTGCTCTGGATTTGGCAGGCAAAGGTACTGCTGATGTTGGCAGTTTTGAATTAGCGATCCGCGAAGCAATTAAGCTCGCCCAAGAAAAAGCACAAAATCAATGACCGATAAAGTACATTTAGGACACCGCGCCCGTAAACGTTTTGGACAAAACTTTTTATTTGATGACATGATCATCGGTAAAATAGTGAGCGCAATCGATCCTAAACCAGAAGATAACCTAGTAGAGATTGGTCCAGGCCTTGGCGCAATTACTGAACCGGTAGCCGAATTAAGCGGCCATTTAACGGTTGTAGAATTAGATAAAGATTTGGCACAGCGTTTAATTGAACACCCATTTTTGGGACCTAAATTAACCGTAAACCAAGGCGATGCAATGACCTTTGATTTTGCAAGCTTGGTGAGAGATGACAAAAAACTAAAAGTGTTTGGTAACTTACCGTATAACATTTCGACTCCGTTATTATTTCATCTTTTTGAATTTGCAGACAATATTGAGCACATGCACTTTATGCTGCAAAAAGAAGTAGTAAAACGCATGGTTGCAGGCCCGGGGAGCAAAACCTTTGGTCGTTTAAGCGTAATGACTCAGTACTACTGTAATGCAATGCCGGTTATAGAAGTACCGCCTGAGTGCTTTAAACCTGCGCCTAAAGTTGATTCGGCGGTTATTCGCTTAATCCCTAAAAAGCCTGAACAACGCACTGCAAAAAGCGTGAAAATTTTAAATAACGTTTGCCTAGAAGCCTTTAACCAGCGTCGTAAAACACTACGCAATAGTTTAAGCAACTTACTAACTGCAGATGAGCTAACCAGCATTGGCATAGATGTTACTTTGCGTGCTGAGCGCTTATCGTTACAACAATTTATTGACATAGCAAATTGGATTTATGACAACAAGCAGTAATATTGGATCGCCTGTAAAGGTATCTGTTGAAACATTTTATGTAGAAGAGCAGTCGCAACCTGAACTCGAAAAGTTTGTATTTGCTTATTCTGTAACCATTAAAAACCACAGTTTGTGTAGCGCTAAATTACTGAGCCGTTATTGGTTAATTACCGATGCAAATGGCAAAGAAATTGAAGTACAAGGCGAAGGTGTGGTCGGCGAAAACCCGGTTATAGCACCCGGCGAAAGTTATAAATATACCAGTGGGGCAATACTAGATACCCCTGTAGGTACTATGCAAGGGCATTATACGTTACGTAACGAGTTTGGCACTGAGTTTAAAGCGCCTATTAACGTGTTTCGTTTAGCCTGCCCTAACATACTGCACTAGTACACTATAAGCATGGCTGACTACGCAATAGGTGATTTGCAAGGCTGCTTTAACGAGTTTAACGCGTTACTCCAACGCGTTAACTTTAATCCAAGTAAAGATCATCTCTACTTGGTGGGCGATATAGTCGCTCGAGGCCCTGACTCACTAGCCTGTTTAGAGTACTTATACAAACACCAAAATAGCATTACAGTTACGCTAGGCAATCATGACTTACACCTGATTGCCTGCTATCTACTTAATAAACCACCCAACCCTAATGATAAATTAGCAGCTGTATTCAATAGCACTAAACTCCCCCACTATATTGCATTTTTACAAACTCAGCCTTTGGCACTTTACCTTAAGCAGTACAATAGCTTTATATCCCATGCTGGGCTCAACCCTGACTGGTCGATAGCACAAGCCTTACAACATGCTCAGTTTGCTCAGCATTGTTACAGCTCGCCTAAAGCGCATGACTTTTTTGCAAACATGTACCAACCTCACCCCATTAATAACCCTAATGAACTTAATAACTATGAAAAGTTTAGATACATAGTTAACTACTTTACCCGTATGCGATTTTTAACTGCCGATAACCAACTCGACTTAAGTGCAAAAGGAGAAGTAACAAGTGGCAATAACTTAACCCCTTGGTTTATGCATCCAGCAATAACAACGGCTAAACAAACGCTTATTTTTGGCCACTGGGCAGCATTAAATGGTAAAACACCTCATAATCATTTATTAGCCTTAGACACCGGATGTGTTTGGGGAGGCGCCATGACCTTAATAGAATTAAAAAGCAAACAAAAAACTGTAGAAAAATCACAACTTTCGTCTAAATAAACTGAAATAAAGTAATACATCTGTTAAGTTTAATGTCGCATGTTGAAACTTTGTAACTACAACCTGTTCACATTAAGTTGGCATTATATTTAATAGCAAAAATAGCACTCCTATAATTAGAGCTACGCATGGCCATTGCTTAATTAAAAATAATCAACACAGATTAAACAATTAAAATTAACTTTAATTACTTAACTTATTGCAATACAAGCCGATAAGTTTTAACTGATATACTTTAGAATGGAAATCCGTATGAATTTAACAGTGAGTCAGCGTATTTGGGGTGGATTTATTTTCATCACTCTACTGCTTTTAATAATTGGCGGTAACTCTTTAATAAAAATAGCAAATATTGATCGCTCCACCCAAAAAGTAAATCAGTTGTCGCTGCCCGCTTTAAATAAAAGCGCTGAATTACAAGCCGAGTTTATTTTAATGAGCAAAGCTGCTCAAGCTAGTTTTTATACCTCTTCTGCAGAGCAACTAGAACCAATAAAAAACCAAGTGCTCGAACAAAAGCAGTTATTCAATACGCTGCATAGTGAATTACAAGAAGTGGTTAAAAACGATCCACTATTGAGTAAAAGTAGCCAACAAGTTGAAACAACCTATTTAAGTTTTTTAAGCACGGTAGAAGGCTTACTTGCCGACAAAGCTAAACAGCTAGCACTGAATAAAATGTTAAAAGCGCAACTAGAAAGCATAGAGCTTGCCGCCGAAGATGCAAACTCAATTGTACTCGATATTATTGATATAAACGGCTTAGAGCAAAGTAACCCACGCGCTTACCAGGCTGCTAATAATCTTGAAAACAATTTTATGTCTGTAGTAAGCAACAGTACCGACATGCTAACGGTTAAAACGCTTAATACCTTAGATATTGTAAAAAATGAACAAGTATACTACTTCGAAGAAGTGACCCGCACCATAGCGCTAATTAAACCAGCCATAGAGCAAAGCCATAGTGGTTTATACAATAGTCTAAAAGAATACGTAGACACGCTAGAGAGCAACATTGTAGGTAACAATAGCCTTGCTGCGAATAAAAAACGCTTAATCGATGCAATTAGCCTTACTGAACGTGAACTTGCAGAGTCTGAGCAAGCAACTAAAACAGCGCTAAATCAAATTGACGTACTTGTAAAACAAGCCAGCGATGTTGCTTTTTCATTGCAAAAAGGGGTGCGCAGCGACGTAGATTCTGCAAACTTGTGGACTTGGATAGGCATGATAATAGCCACCATAATTGCAATTATCGTGGCAGTCGTTACAGTTAATCGTATTACTAAACCACTGGCTGAAGTTAACCGCATTTTAGATATTGTAGCAAGTGGCGATATGACACAGCGCTTAGATGACAGTGCCAAAGATGAGTTTGGTGAGCTATCTAAAAGCTGTAACACCTTAATTGATAGCCTTCGCAGTTTAATTAAAGGCATTATTTCACGCTCAACTCAGCTTGCAGCTGCATCAGAGCAAACCTCAACAATTACTGGCGAATCAAGTAAAGCAATTCGTAATCAGCAAGCACAAGTTGAACAGGCAGCTACAGCAACAACAGAAATGAGTAGTACATCACAAACGGTAAGTAATAGCGCTCAACAGGCGTTACATGAGATTAAAAATGCCGATAAAGAAGCCGAGCGCGTTAAAGACATTTCAAATCAAAATAAAGCCACTATTGAGCAACTAGCTTACGAAGTTGATGAAGCGTCGAATGTTATTAATAAGCTCCACAAAGACAGCGCATCGATTGGCAGTATATTAGATGTGATTCGCGGTATTGCTGATCAAACAAACTTATTGGCATTAAATGCCGCGATTGAAGCAGCGCGTGCAGGTGAGTATGGCCGAGGCTTTGCTGTAGTAGCAGATGAAGTACGCTCTCTGGCAAGTAAAACACAAGAATCAACCCAAGAGATTCAATCTATGATTGAGTCACTACAAAGCGGTGCAGAAGCCGCTGTATCGGCTATGGAAAAAGGTAAACAACAAGCCGTGTCGTGTGTTAAGCAAAGCGATTTAGCAAGCAGCGCTCTCGACTCGATTACTTTAGCCGTATCGCAAGCGCATAACGTGAGTGAAGAAATATCAACGGCAGCGCAAGAGCAACAACAAGTATCACAAGAAATAAGTGAGCGCTTAGAGTCCATTGTTGCTATAGCCGAGCAAACCGCTGAGGGCGCAATACAAACGACCATATCAAGTTCAGAAGTAGCAAAACTAGCAGAAGAACTTAGGTTATCAGTAGAGAACTTTAAGGTTTAATTACTGCTATAAACATTTATAAAAAGGGGAAGTAATTTATTACTTCCCCTTTTTATTAAATTTTGCTTATTGCTTGATTACTCACGCTAATTTCTATTTGTTTGTTAAGCAAATTAATGAACAAAATACTGCGCATATCGCCATCAGGCTCTTTATAAATAGCGTCAATATTTTTAAATGACTCATTGTTTACACTCACCAAGTCACCGCTTTTAGGAACTTGCGATTCATGTGAGTGCGAACGCTCTGCTTTAAGCTGATTAATTAACTCAACGGGCACACGCTGATATGCAGCACCATAAGTTACAAAGCCACTTACTCCGCGGGTATTTTTTACCGCAAAAAAGTTACCATTCTCAGCTTCTAAACACACAAATACATAACCAGGAAATAAAGCAGACTGCTTAACAGTGCGGCGTCCTTTAACTAACTTTTCAGTAGTTAACTTTGGAAAAAATGACGCTATTCCTTGGTTTTTTAAATTAACCTGCGCACGCTCTTCTTGGCGAGGTTTACATACAACTAAATACCAACTTTCCATGGCAATTCCTACAGCCTGAGTTGAAGATAAGACAACCATAAACTAAATGAGCGCAGCATTATACTCCTATGCAAACCTTTATGTAAAATAGCCCCACAGTAAATAAGTACTCACTTAGAAAAAGTGATTTAATACGCTGATAATCAAACGAGTAGGTTTTAATTGAGGGGTAAGCGCTGATATATTACTGCTATTAGAAGCAAGCTCTAAGCTAAAGCTAAGGGCAATATTAAACAATTAAGCTATTATTTTACGTAAATCAAAAACAAAAAACCCAGCATAAGCTGGGTTTTTACATTCTAATAGAAAACTAAAATTACTTAATTTTAGCTTCTTTAAAAAGAACATGTTTACGAATCTTTGGATCAAACTTTTTGATTTCCATCTTCTCAGGCATGTTACGTTTGTTCTTGTCGGTAGTGTAGAAAAAACCAGTACCGGCAGTTGAAACTAAACGGATTTTATCGCGCATGATTCAGATCCTTAAACTTTTACGCCGCGAGCACGGATTTCTGTAAGAACCGTGTCGATGCCTTTTTTATCGATAATACGCATACCTTTAGTAGTAGTGCGTAATGTTACAAAACGTTTTTCACTTTCAACCCAAAAACGGTGTGTTTGTAGGTTAGGTAGGAAACGACGTTTAGTCGCGTTTCTCGCGTGTGAACGGTGATTACCAACCGCAGGACGCTTACCTGTAACTTGACATACTTTAGCCATGTCTATATATCTCCAATAACTTAGCTCGAGCTTAATTTTCCCTAAGGCCATGTAGTTGTGCCCTAGAGATAAATCGAAGGGCGCTCTTTATACAGCTTTTACAGGCGAAGATCAAATAACTGATCTCATCCAATCAGCTCATGTGCAAATTTGATAGCGGCTAATTATAAAGATCGAAAGCCCATAGGGAAAGTAAAAACTGCATTTAAATTAAACTAATTTGCCAAAACACACTAAACTGCTCGTTTTTAGTACTCTTCTGTAAAAGTAAAGCTAAATAAGACCTCGTTCAGCAAAAGAAACACAGGTTTCTCCTCCAACAATAATATGATCCAGCACATTTATATCTACCAATTGCAGTGCTTGTTGCAATTTATTAGTAATAAGTTTGTCGGCCTGACTCGGTTCGGCAATCCCGCTTGGGTGATTATGCGCAAAAATAACCGCTGCTGCATTATTTTTAAGTGCCGCTTTTACCACTTCTCGTGGATATACACTGGCAGAATTAATGGTGCCATAAAAAAGTATTTCATCTTTAATTAAGCGATTTTGACTATCAAGATACAGCACCATAAATACCTCCTGCTGCAAACCACGCATTTGCAAGGTTAAATAATCATATACAGCGTTTGGCGAGTTAAATATAGCATCGCGCTGGCAACGCTCCTGCATATAACGCTGGCTGAGCTCAAGCACCGCTTGCAACTGCACATACTTAGCTGTACCTAACCCTTTTTGCGCACAAAACTCTTCCATACTGGCATTAAATAAATTGTGTAGCGTTTTGTTTTCATTAAGTAAATGTTGGGCAAGCTCAATCACATTCATACCCGGCAAACCGGTGCGTAAAAATATGGCAAGCAATTCAGCATCACTGAGTGCTTTTGCGCCTTTTTCGATTAGCTTTTCGCGGGGACGCTGCGAATTAGGAAGTGAGGTTAGTTGCATTATTCATCCTTGATAAATCGGCTTATATATTAACTGTAATGCAAATTTGAAAATTAGCCTGTTATTTTCATCTTAAAAGCTTAGCTGTACGGGTCAAGATTTGTTATTTTAGCCCTAATATTAAATAAGGCTGATGGACAACCATGATTAATTTAACTAATAAAAAAATAGTGCTGGGAATTAGCGGCGGTATAGCGGCCTATAAATGCGCAGAACTGGTTAGACGCTTAAAAGAGCATGGTTGTAGTGTTAAAGTAGTTATGACTGAATCAGCAAAACATTTTATAACCCCCTTAACTATGCAAGCTGTGAGCGGTGAAATGGTTGCAGACTCCTTACTCGACCCTTCTGCAGAAGCTGCTATGGGCCATATTGAGTTTGCCAAGTGGGCCGATTTAATTTTAGTTGCCCCAGCCACCAGCAACATTATTGCTAAAATGGCGGCGGGCATTGCTGATGACTTACTCACTACCTTATTACTTGCAACTCCGGCTAAAGTCGCTATCGCACCGGCTATGAATCAGCAAATGTATGCTCACCCTGCTACACAAGCTAATTTAGCCACACTTAAAGCACGTAACGTGCTTATTTGGGGCCCAGGAAAGGGTGAGCAAGCTTGTGGCGATGTAGGCGCTGGGCGCATGCTAGAGCCTCATGAGCTAGTTGCTTTATGTATTGCAAAAGAGCAACCTCAGTTACTTGCAGGTAAAACCATTACCATAACTGCAGGCCCGACCCGAGAAGCCATTGACCCGGTACGTTTTATATCTAATCACAGCTCAGGAAAAATGGGCTACGCACTTGCTGAGGCCGCTTTATTACTTGGCGCTAAAGTTAATTTAATTTCAGGCCCGGTGACTATAAAAGCCCCTACTGGCGTAAATTTGATCAACATAGAAAGCGCCGAGCAGCTATTAAACGAATCACTCAACTACGCACCGCGCTCAGATGCGTTTATTGGCTGCGCAGCTGTTGCCGACTACCGCGCAGCAACCGTTGCAGCACAAAAAATGAAAAAGCAAGGCGACGAGCTTACCCTTACTTTAGTTAAAAACCCGGATGTAATTGCACACGTAGCTAATTTACAGCAAAACCGCCCTTACACTGTTGGTTTTGCCGCAGAAACACAAAATGTAGCAAACTACGCAAAAGGCAAACTAAAAAATAAAAACCTGGATATGATTTGCGCTAACGATGTATCACAAAGTGATCTTGGGTTTAACGCTGACAATAATGCGCTAACCCTGTACTGGCATAATGAACAGCTTGAATTACCAACAAATAGCAAAACAGCAATTGCGCTAACAGTGATCCAACAGCTCGCTCAGAGAATATAAAAGAGCTGGAAACAAACTGAATAAAACATTAACATGCTAAACACGCGTTTACTTTTAAGAGTTTAAATTTGTTTAATTCTAAATATAAACGCGCCTTAAACATTTGAATCAAAATGACTAGCTCCTGCTAAAAGATAACTAATAAAAAAGGAATGTTCATGCCTGCGACAAAAAGAAGTAATCGCAAAGAGCAAATACTGCAAGCACTTGCACAAATGTTAGAAACCAGTCCCGGCCAGCGTATTACCACAGCAAAGCTAGCCGCTGAGGTTGGTGTATCGGAAGCAGCGTTGTATCGTCATTTTCCTAGTAAAGCACGTATGTTTGAGGGCTTAATAGAATTTATTGAAGACACGCTTTTATCTCGTATAAATCTTATTTTAGAAAACGAAAAAGAAAGCCAAGCCCGCGTTTATAATATTTTACATTTACTGCTAACGTTTGCTGAAAAGAACCCTGGTATTACCCGTATTTTAACCGGCGACGCATTGCAAGGTGAGCAAGAGCGGTTACGTGAACGAGTGCAAAGTTTCTTTGAAAAACTTGAGACCCAATTTAAACAAGTACTACGTGAGAGAAAGCTGCGTGAAGGTAAAAACTTTCAAAGTGACGAGCTAACCCTAGCCAACTTTTTACTTGCCTATGTTGAAGGTAAAATGAATCAGTTTGTACGCAGTAATTTTAGTACTAAGCCAAGCGCACAATTTGAAAAACAATGGCCGGAGCTACAAAAAATCTGGTTATAAACTCCAAATTCAACACACGTAACCTTGTGAGCCACGCTTGCAAGGTTTTTAAATTTTCACCTTCAGCCTTTCAACTCTGCTTTGCTACCACTTGTCGTATATACTCGAATTATAGACAAAACTCGTTACAATAAAATAACGCTAAAAAACGAGAACCTATGATGAAAACAAAGCTCACCCTTTTAAGCTCTGCGCTTATTGTCAGCGTAGCTAGCACCACAGTTTACGCTAAAGAGTCGCTACAATTTAACGATGTGTTTGATTTTAAATCAGCCAAAGCAACGCAGCTATCTGAAGATGGCCGTATTTTATCGCTCAGTGCAACCCCGTATCGTGGTGATGCCACTGGCCAAGTTTACTCGCTAAGCGGTAATAGCTTAATTGCAGAAGTACCGCGTGGTACTAAACCAGTTATTAATCAAGCTGCTAACTGGGTCGCATTTACCCAAGTACCCACGCTACTAGAACAAGAAACCACGAAGAAAAAAGATGCTCTAAAAAACAACCTGGTACTAGTAAATACCCAAACAGGCGAGCAACAAAGTTTTAGTAATGTGAAAGACTATAAGTTATCAAACGATGGAACTTGGCTTGCCTATCGCTTAAATCAAAAAGCAGCTAAAGGCGATGATGAAAAAGCCGAGGATGAAAGTGCCAGCACTCATGCTAATAAAAACGATAGCGCCATCACACCAGACAAAGATGATAAAACCTATCCACTGGTTATTGTAAATTTAAGCAATAAACGCAGCCACACAATTACAGATGTATTTAACTACAGTATTAGCGCAACTAACCAGCAACTATTAATTAGCCAGAGTTACAGCGATGGTAACAACAATCAAATAGCACTGCTTAATTTAAATGACTTTGTAAGCAGCATACTCATAGATGAGCCTGGTGTTGTGGCCAGTAAAATAGCCTGGCACCCAACTGAGGCAAGCGTAGCATTTACGTTAGGTAACTATGTTAACGACGACATGCGCCGTCGTAACTACAGCTTACAACTTTGGCAAAATGAGCAGCTAACAACGATTAACTCCCCCAACAAAGATTGGGGAATAGGTAAAACCGCCGCGTTAATATGGTCTGAAAATGGCGAGCGTTTATATTTTGAAAATCGCCCTAAACTAGCCGCTAAAGTAAAAGCTAAAGAGTATAGCGACGAAGCCTCACTATACGACTTTGACACTATACGAGAGCATAAAGGCTTAAAAGTATGGCATAACAACGACGCGCAAATAAAACCGCGTGAACAGCAGCAGTGGAACGAAAAAAACAAAAACCGCCATTACAGCGCGGTGTACCACATAAATTCGCAAAAAGTTACCCAGCTAAGTACTGTGAGCATGCCAGAGGTTGCGCTTAATCCGCAGCGCGATACATCACTGCTTGGTTATACTGATACCCCATACCTTGAGAAAATAATGTATGGCGGCTTTTTTGCTGACTACTTTGCTGTAAATATTAATACAGGTAAACACACTCCCATTGTTAGTAACTACCCGTTTAAACCAAGTTTGGCACCTAATGGCGAGTTTGCCGCCTACTTTAGCGATAACCATATACAGCTAAAAGATTTAAAAAATAATAAAGTCACTACGCTTACACGCGCTATTGGAGCTACTTTTGCTGATGACAAGCACGACTACCCTTCAGCCCAACCAGGTTATGGTTTTGCCGGTTGGAATCAAGATAGCAGCCAACTACTTGCTTACAGTAAGTACGATATTTGGGCGTTTGATGTAAATAGCCAGCAGGCAAAACGTTTAACTAATGGTAAACAAACCAATACTCAATATCGCGTTATTAAACTTGATAAAAGCCAAGTTGGCTTTAAAAAAGACGAAACATTGCTTATATCGGCTATTAACTTACAAACTAAGCAAAGTGAAATAGCCAAGCTTGATTTAACCACCAACACAGTAACTAAAGTGCTCAGTGGTAATAAACGTTTTGATTTAGTTAAAAAAGCAAAAAATGCCGATAAATACCTATTTACTGAGCAAGCGTATCATCAGTTTCCAGACTTTTATCAAACTGACTTTAGTTTCAGTGCTCCGCAACAAGTGACTACACTTAACCCACAAATAAGTAACTTTACCTGGGGCGAAAAGCCAGAACTCATAAGCTACAAAGGCTTTGATGGCGAAGACTTACAAGGCGTACTAATTAAACCTGCGGGTTACAAAAAAGGCGATAAAGTACCAGTAATGGTGTATTTTTACCGTTATATGAGCCAGCGCATGTACGACTTTCCTAAAATGGAATTAAACCACCGCCCTAACTTCCCTATGTTTACCTCAAACGGTTACGCGGTATTTTTACCCGACATTCGTTTTGAAATAGGCCACCCAGGTAAATCATCAACGCAAACCATGATCAACGCCACGCAAAAGCTCATTGATTTAGGCATTGCTGATAAAAATAAAATTGGTTTACAAGGTCATTCGTGGGCAGGCTATCAAAGTGCCTTTATGATCACTCAAACCGATATGTTTAAAGCGGTTGTATCGGGTGCTCCCGTGTCTAACATGACCAGCGCCTATAGTGGCATTCGTTTAAAATCGGGCTTAGCGCGTCAGTTTCAGTACGAAACAGGACAAAGCCGCATTGGTAAAAACCTTTTTGAAGCGCCAGAATTATACATAGAAAACTCACCGGTATTTTTTGCCGATAAAGTAAACACTCCTATTTTAATTATGTTTGGCGATAAAGACGACGCTGTACCTTGGCACGAAGGGGTACAATATTACTTAGCCCTGCGCCGTGCGGGTAAAGATGCCACTTTTTTACAGTATGAAGGCGAACCTCATCACTTGAAAAAGTTTCCTAATCAAGTCGATTTTTCGATTCGTATGATGCAGTACTTTGATCATTACTTAAAAGGCAAACCCGCCGCAAAGTGGATGAAAGAAGGCGAAGCATTTATACAAGAGTAAAAATAAATGATAAAAACCCCGATAGATTTAAGTCTATCGGGGTTTTATAATTTATTACTACCCACTTTATAATAAATAGACAATACTGAATTAACTAATAATTATTAAGTCGTTATTTGATGCTACATTTTTGGTATAAAGAATTTCCGCAATACCCTAGAGATCATAAGGATTACTGGCGAACACGCTTAATTGCACATTCTTTATTAATCTGCTGCTGCTACTTTTTAATTTTAACCTTACTAAATGTTTTTTATTTTTCGAGTTACGATATTGCACTTATTGATGCCTTAGGACTTATAGCCTCATTAAGTATTTGTATATGGTTTAATAAAACAGCTCAGGTTAGTAAAGCTGCTTGGGTTGTTGCATTAATGATAGTTGGCTTAATAATGCTCTTTATAGTATCGGCAAAGGGTCATGCTCATTCATTATTTTGGGCAACACTTATTCCGCCTTTTACTTTTTTTTTAGTTGGGCGTAATTGGGGAAGTATATTAAGTAGCATTGCTTTTGGTATTTGTGCCTATCTAGTTTACTTACAGCAACAACTATCAATTACCATAGGTTTATCTGCATTATTTAATTTTATTGAAGTGTCTATTGCGCATGTTTTATTATTTAGGTTTTATGAAAAAACGCGTTTTTCGGCTTACTCTCATCTTTCGAAGCGCAATGCCGAAATAAAACAGCTAGCCGAAACCGATAAGCTCACCGGGCTATATAACAGGCAAAAATTTGATTTTGAATTGTCGCAATTACTGAGTGAAAATAATAATGAGCGAAAATCAAATATAGTGATGATTTGCGACATAGATCACTTTAAAAAAGTAAACGATACTTATGGCCATTTAGCGGGTGATAACGTGCTTAGTGAGTTTGCCAATATTTTACAAAACAAGCTTACAAATAGTGCATTAATTGCACGCTGGGGCGGAGAAGAGTTTACTATTATTCTTCGAGATAGCAGCCTAGATAACGCAATTAACGAAGCTGAAGAGCTCAGAGCGTTTATTGCCACTCATTTAATCGATAATAGAGCGTTAACTATCAGTATTGGTATAGCTAAAGCGCATGTTGACGACACTGCTTTGCATCTTTTAGAGCGCGCCGATAAAGCGCTTTATAAAGCAAAATTACAAGGGCGAGATCAGGTCTGTGTTGCTAGCGACAACTTAACCAAAACTCACTATGAAAACACATTAAGTAAATCCGCTGCTATTTAAAAGTTAGCTCTAAAGTATCAGCGGTTAAACCCAATAAACTAAATTAACCTTGTAACTGCTAACTTATTGTTCCTAAAATATTAAGCATACTGCCCAGCAGCAAAACCGCAGCTCCACGCATACTGAAAATTATAGCCCCCTAGCCAACCGGTTACATCGGTTACTTCGCCAATAAAATATAAGCCTTGTACTTTTTTTGCTTCGAAGGTTTTTGAGCTAAGTTCATCGGTATCTACACCGCCTAGCGTTACTTCCGCTGTTCTGTAACCTTCTGTGCCATTTGGTTTAATTTGCCATGCATGTATATAGTTAACTAACTCGTCAATTTGGCTATGTGTTAGCTGGTTAATATTACAATCAGGAATTGCTTTCCCCTCATGAAGAACTTCAATAAAACGTTTAGGTAAAATAGTGGCTAAGCTATTTTTTAACGACTTTTGGGATTGCGTTTCACGCCAATCGGCTAGCTGTTGTCTTAAATCTGTTTCGGGTAATAAATTAATAGTTACCGCCTGTCCGGCGCGCCAAAATGAGCTTATTTGTAATATAGCAGGGCCCGATAATCCTCTATGGGTAAATAAAATGTTTTCTTTAAATGCAGTGCCATCTTCACTAGTAACATCGCATAAAATACTTATACCTGAAAGCGCTTCAAAACGTTCTTTATCGTGCTGATGCAAAGTAAATGGTACAAGTGCCGCCATGGTCGGTAATACTTTTAAGCCAAACTGCTCAGCAATTTTATAGCCAATGGGTGTTGCGCCAAGCTTAGGCATAGTTAAGCCACCGGAGGCAATCACTAACGACTCACAATAAAATGTTTCATACTCGGTTACTACGCTATAACCAGTTTCAGTTTTTGAAACGCTGATTACTTCGTTACGCAACTTTATAGATACCCCCGCCCACTCACACTCAGTAAGTAAAATATCAACAATGTCTTGAGCATTATTATCACAAAAAAGCTGACCTAGTGTTTTGTGGTGATAGGCTAAACCATGACGATCTACCAGTTCAATAAAGTCATGTTGGGTATAACGACTTAAACATGATTTAACAAAATGAGGGTTGCCACACAAATAATTACTAGGGCTGGCATTTTCGTTGGTGAAGTTACAGCGCCCACCGCCACTAATGAGTATTTTTCGACCTGGCTTTTTGCCCATATCAAGTACTGTAACACTACGGCCACGATATCCTGCTTGCGCTGCACACATTAAGCCTGCTGCTCCCGCACCTATTACTATCACATCTACTTGGGTCATTTATTTATCTCATTAATTTTTTTTGATTATAACAAAATTTATGCACCGGCTGGACATCGAATTGATTATTTTCAATTGCACAACAAATAAAAATAAAAGTATTAATACTCAAATTTAAAACTAGTTACTTATGCTTATATTTATAAATATAAAAAGTACAAAGTAACTACAAACCCGCTAATAACAAGGTTATAACCAAATGAAAGAAGCTAATAAGTAATTAATCTTTCAATTAATTTAACAGATCATTTACCTTTGTACCCACTTCGTGGATTTGTGCTACGAAATAATAAATAAAAACTAAGGATAATCATGACAACAGGTAAATCATTTAAAAAGTGTGCAATAGCCTTTACTATCAGCTCACTATTTGCTGCAACATCGAGTATTGCAACTCCTGCACAAGCAATTGCACCATCAATGGCAGAAACAACAGCTAAATTACAAAATCAAACTGGTTTTGAAACACAATTCATTATTAAATATAAAAATAACACTAATGATTTAGCTAGCTTTGCAGCTACAGACACAGATGTAAGCCAATCGAATATGCAAAATAAAGCGCAGAGCTTTGTTAAAAATTACACCTCTAAAAAAGGCAAAGTAAAAGCGAAGTATATTCGTGCCATGGCACTTAATAATCACCATGTAATGCGTGCAAGTAAAAAGCTAAATGCACAAGAAGCACAGCAATTTATGCAAGAAATGCTTGAATCTGGCAATGTTGAATACATTGAAGTCGATCAAATGCTGCAACCATTTGCAACGCCTAATGATCCACGATTTGACGACCAATGGCATTATTATGAACAAGCTGGCGGCTTAAACTTACCTACAGCGTGGGATACAGCCACTGGTAGCGGTGTTGTTGTTGCTGTACTCGATACAGGCTATCGCCCTCATGTTGATTTAAACGCTAATATTTTACCCGGTTACGATATGATCTCGAATTTATCGGTGGCTAATGATGGCAATGGTCGCGATAGCGATGCCCGCGATCCGGGCGATGCGGTTGCTGCCAATGAATGTGGTACTAACGGTGCACAAAACTCTAGCTGGCACGGCACACATGTAGCGGGTACTGTTGCTGCAGTTACTAATAATGGTGAGGGTGTTGCTGGGGTTGCTTACGGCGCCAAAGTAGTGCCTGTACGTGTACTAGGTAAGTGCGGTGGTTTAACCTCTGATATTGCTGATGGTATTATTTGGGCTTCTGGTGGCAATGTATCTGGGCTACCGGCAAATGCCAATCCTGCAGATGTAATAAATATGAGCTTAGGGGGTAGTGGCTCATGTAGCTCTACAACACAAAGTGCTATTAACACCGCACGTAATAACGGCACAGTAGTGGTAATTGCTGCTGGTAACGATAACGATAACTCAGCAAACTATAACCCAGGCAACTGTAATGGCGTGGTAAATGTAGCCTCGGTTGGCCGTAATGGCGGTCGTGCTTATTACTCTAATTACGGTAGTAATATTGATGTTGCCGCACCGGGTGGTGCGCAAAGTTTTGCTAACGATTCTGAAGGTGTTTTATCCACTTATAACGCCGGTTCGTCAACCCCTTCTAGTGATAGCTACGGTTTTTCGCAGGGTACATCAATGGCAGCCCCCCATGTTGCTGGCGTAGCGGCACTGATAAAACAAGCAAAGCCGAATGCTACTCCCGATGAAATCGAAAATATTTTAAAAACAACCACCCGCTCGTTCCCAGCCACATGTACTAGCTGTGGTACCGGTATTGTTGATGCAGCAGCTGCCGTAGCTGCTGCAAGTGGTGGCACTGCACCACCACCAAGTGGTAATGAACTTCTTGATGGCGAAACTCAAACCGGTTTAAGCGGCGCAACTAACTCTGAAACATTTTATACAATGACAGTGCCCAGTGGCGCAACTAATGTCACTTTCACTATGAGTGGAGGCACTGGTGATGCCGATTTATACGTGCGCTCTGGCAGTAAGCCAACAACCTCTACCTACGATTGCCGCCCTTACAAAAGTGGTAACAACGAAGAGTGCTCAATCGATAACCCTACATCAGGTACGTATCATGTGATGCTACGAGGTTATTCTGCCTATTCTGGGATCAGCTTAACTGGTAATATTACAGCAGCTTCGGGCGGGGGCTCAGGCACACCTCAAGCTGGTGGTGGCACTGTAAGCGATGTGAGTGCTAATGCAGGTCAATGGAAGCATTACACACTAGACGTGCCAGCAGGTATGGCTACATTTACAGTAACAACAAGCGGTGGCACAGGCGATGCTGATTTGTTTGTTAAGTTTGGCAGTCAGCCCACGACATCGAGTTACGATTGTCGTCCATATAAAAATGGTAATGCCGAAACCTGTACTTTCTCAAGCCCACAAGCGGGTACGTGGCACTTAAGTGTTAACGCGTATAAAACCTTCTCGGGCTTAACAATTAGCGGGCAATATCAGCCTTAATAAGCAATAATTGCAAAAAGCCGATGTTGCATCAACATCGGCTTTTGTATTTTCAAATCGCTAATTTATTCTATAGCTTTTCTAAAACAGCAGCAGCACGACTAACCACAAATTCTTTTTCTTGCTCTACAAATAAACCGGTTACTACACTATTTTCCACGATCATTGCGTAACGCTTTGAACGCACACCGCCAAACCCTGCCGTATTCATATCAAGGCCTAATGCTTTGGTAAAGCTCGCATCGCCGTCTGCCAGCATGGCTATTTCTTGTGTATTTTGTGATGCCCCCCATGCTTTCATAACAAACGCATCGTTTACCGATACACAATAAATTGCATCAACGCCCTTTGCTTTTATTTTATCTGCCAGAGTAATAAACTCAGGTAAGTGTGCATTTGAACAGGTAGGTGTAAACGCACCGGGGACTGCAAACAATACAACTTTTTTATCTGCAAATAATTCACTGTTAGTCAGTGTTTGCATACCATCGTCGGTTAACTGACTTAGCGTAACCGAGGGAATAGTTTGACCTTGTACAATCATTATAAATCCTTCATTTTATAAAATAAAACCAGCATACAGCTTAGCACATAGAATTTAGAGCATGATATAAGATGAGCGCTAAAGCTAATTTATTACAACCCCAGGCCCCCTTTAATCGAATGAATTTGTTGTTGTAGCTGATGTCGTATATCATCCACCAACGAGCTCGACTCACTTACTTGCCCCTTCATTTCAGCCATTGACTGACTAAAGTTATCTAATAAATTGCTTTGCTGCTTAGCAAGCTTCATCGCCTCAAACGCTACTTTATTAGCATTTTTTGCATTACTTGCCACCGCTTCCGAATTTAACTTAAGTTCTTGGGCATTTTGCGTTTGCGATTGAGCACCTTGGGTTAATGCTGTTATTTGCGTAGCAACTAGCCGTGAGTTTTCACTCAGTATGGTGAGCTGCCCATTTATCTCGCTCAGCGAGCCTTGCGTTTGCAGTGCCAATTGCCTAACTTCATCAGCCACTACTGCAAAGCCGCGACCATGCTCACCTGCCCTAGCTGATTCTATTGCTGCATTTAGCGCAAGTAAGTTGGTTTGATCTGCAATATTACGTATTACTTCTATAATTTTACTTACGCCTTCAACACCATTAAGTAGCTCTTGTAAGCTTTGTATACTGCGTTCAACCCGTGCCTGTGTATCGGCACTCGCACTTAACATACTTTGCGCAAATCCTAAGCTTTGTTCCATGGCACTAAAGGTACTTTGTGCGTTATCAGCTACTTGTGTATTAATATCATTAACTTGCTCTCCAATCTGCTGAATATCGGTTAGTAAATACTGATTCTGTTCCACTTGCCCATAACTCGTAGTAGTTTGTTGCTCAATCGTCTGTAAGTGTTTACTCATTTGCTGCATAAAAGCATTCACTACTTTTAGCATTTGTGCTCGCTCTTGTGCTTCTATGCGCTGGCGTTCAATTAGCTGATTAAAGTATTGGGCTATTTCCCCAACTTCAGTTTTTGGGTTATTACTGACAATATTTTTAAACTCATTCGTTTCAATTAAAAATGCAAACCCGTCGCGCAACCGTCGAAGAGGATTAAGTACCAGATTACGCTGAACAATATAAACACCGCCAGCAAGTATAACTAGCCCACTAATAGCAACACAAAACACCCAAAATACTTGCTGCTTTAAATTATCTTGTTGTGTTTTTAGTGCTTGCTCTGCATTTATCACTGTTTTAGATAAATTACTAAGCTGCGTGCGCAATTCATCGGCCCCCGTCTGTCGTTGTTGTGCCTGAGTTAATGTACTGGTTAAATCCCGAGGATAGCGATTTGGCCAACTACTTAATTCTGATTTAATATCAGTAGCTAAATCTTCACTTTGCTCGTCAATAAATAAACTATACTCATCTACTTTATCCATCACACCTAAGTTTGGTAGCTGCTCTATTTTTGCTGCTAATACATTTAAATTTTTCACGCTTTGTTGCAAACTCTGCTCTACACTCTGCTGATAATCTAGCACCAGTTGATAACTAAATAATGATAAGTTAATCACTTCACTATAATACTCATTGGCCAATTTATAATAACTAAGCGTGTTGTGACTATTATCCGAAGCTGAGCGCGCATAATTAATTAACGAGGATGCCGAACCAGCCATTTGCCTTAGCGCATTATCAAGTAAAGCCGTTTCGTTACCAGAGAGCTTACCCAAGGCTCTATATTTACCGTTTATATCATTATTTAGAGTAATTAACTGCTCAGTAAGTTGTGATTTAAGAGCTGCTGGTAATAGCGTTAACTGTTTTTGCTCTACTTGCGAGATTAAACTTGAGGCTTGTGTTAAGTATTGGCTATCGCCTTGTGCTAAGTAATTACTTAGATAGCTCGCTAGATCAACCATAATCGTATTTTTAAGCTGTCTATATGCACTGTCTTGCTGCTCTAGTTTTAGTAAAGTTTGACTGGCCCAAAGTAGAGTCATAGCTAATAAAACACTCGCGAGAGTTAACAAAACAGCCAGTAAGCGGGTAAATGTAGAGGCGCGCATAAATAAATCCCTAAAATCATATGCGCGTAGAATATTGACTATTTATGACAGTTTAATGGCAAATACGACTAATCGTATTAAATTCATGAGCTGTCAAAGCAACAACAAGAATGTTAACCCAAATAAAAACAATGAGTTATTTTTTGTGGCTATTCCTAGATTCCTTTAACTTCAGCACCTATAGAGTCGGCTATAAGTTCATTTCAACACAATAAGTAAGTTAATAAGTAAAAAGGGTTATGTTTTTAATAAGGTTGGCGTTTGTGTTAAAAGGGGGGGATTACAATACTAAAATAGTGCTGTGTTATTTAAAATTATTTATAAAAATATAGGCATAAAAAAACCACGTATAAAACGTGGTTTAATCGTATTTATTGTAAAATTAAAGACCTGCGCGCTCTTTAATTATCGCAATTAAGGGCGATCCTGAATGACCGTTCGATTCAGCCCATGATATATCAGCACCATCTTCTAGCGAGCTTTTAGATAAGTTTTTTACTATATATTCACCGCTGTCTAATGCATTACTTGCCACTGCATGACGCAATAAATTATTGCCGTTACAAAATACTGCATCGTATATATTACGAACTTTCACTCGTGAGCTTTTAAGCTTACTACGTAAACGATTTTTATCATCCGCTGCAATATACTCACAGATAGAAATCGCTAACTGATCATCTGCTTGTGCAGGGGCAGTATATACAAACGAACCGGCTGCAAGCGCAGTAATAACAACTAGCTTTGATAACTTAATCATGGAAAACCCTTTTTATAATACTTTATTCCTATTGGATTAGTTAATATTGTACCAATATGCTCAGTATTTCGCAATAATGTTAAGAGTTTTTATATAAAGTTACAAACTTATGACTATATTGATTTTTTTCATCCGCAGCCATTTGTATTTCATCTTTAACCTGCCAGGTTGCCACTTTTTCGTAATCAGGAAACTGAGTGTCACCTTCAACATCTAAGTCTATAAAGGTTAAATAAAGTCTTTGTGCACTTTCTAAAAATTGTTGATAAATATTTCCACCACCAATGATCATCACCTCTTCCACATCAGCAACTAAATTTAACGCGGCCTCTGGCGTTGTAACAACTTCTATTCCAGTTGCTTGATACTGGCTATTACGGGTAATAATAATATTACGACGCCCAGGTAAAGGCCGTCCAATAGACTCAAATGTTTTGCGCCCCATAATCACAGGTTTACCTGTGGTTACTTTTTTAAAATGCTGTAAGTCTCCAGGTAAATGCCAAGGCATTGTATTATTAAGGCCAATTACACGGTTATTTGCCATTGCAGCAATCATTGAAATTATCACACTAATTATCCAGTATTTATTATTAAACAAAGAAAAAGGAGCATAAGCTCCTTTTATATGTAATTAATTATAATTAACGCTCGTACACAACTTCTACGTCGTAATCATCTTCATTCCACTCATCCCAATCATCATCATCGTCGCTCTTTTTAGCAGCTTTTTGATGATAGGTGTCCCACTTAAACTCAACCTCTTCGTCTGTAGTTTCAACGAATTTCTCTTTTGGCATGCTTTCAAGCAATGTCATTACGTCATGAATTAGTGGTTGAGTATTTGATTTATTAATAGCAGAAATACTGTAAATATTTTCAGTTTCGCCTAGCTCTTGTGCAATTTTTTCACATAAAGCTTTTGCTTCGTCAGCTGGTAATAAATCTATTTTATTAAATACCAACCAGCGCGGTTTTTCTGCTAATTTAGGGCTGTACTGATGTAACTCATTAACAATCGCAAATGCATTATCAACTGGATTTGAGCCATCAACTGGCATTACATCAATAATATGCAGTAATATTCTACAGCGCTCTAGGTGTTTCAAAAATTGAATACCTAAACCAGCACCATCCGATGCGCCTTCAATTAAGCCTGGTATATCAGCGATAACAAATGATTTATTAGCTTCAGGACGTACCACACCTAAATTTGGAATAAGCGTCGTAAATGGGTAATCTGCTACTTTTGGTTTTGCTGCCGATACACTACGGATAAAGGTAGACTTACCTGCATTTGGCAAACCTAATAAGCCTACATCTGCTAGTAACAATAACTCTAGTTTAAGGTTGCGTACTTCGCCTTCTGTCCCTAAGGTTTTTTGACGCGGAGCACGGTTTGTACTTGATTTAAAACGCGCATTTCCTAAGCCATGGAAACCGCCTTTTGCCACCAAAATCTTTTGGCCATGTTGGGTTAAATCCCCTAATCCCTCTTGCGTATCAACGTCCATAATACGTGTACCTACAGGCACCATAATAATTAAATCGTCAGACTTTTTACCAGTACAGTTACGGCTGCGGCCATTAGTACCGCGATCTGCTCTATGGAAGCGTTCAAATTGGTAATCAATTAAGGTATTTAAGTTTTCATCCGCTTGTAGATAAACACTACCACCGTCACCACCGTCACCACCGTCAGGCCCACCTTCTGGGATATATTTTTCACGACGGAAAGACACGATACCGGCGCCACCGTCTCCAGCTTCTACGCGAATTTCTACTTCATCTACAAACTTCATGATTACTCACTTTAGGGATTGGCTTGTTAATAACACTATTATATACCCAAGCCAACTTAATACCAATTGGCATAAATATTTGAACCATTTTACGAATTAGATCGCTCTATAACTTCGTTAAAGAGCCCGCTACTTAAACCCATAGGTATAATTGCAGGCTTGGGTATATATTGTAAAATAATGAAAACAAAAAACCCCGCAAAGGCGGGGTTTTTTAACTATCTTACTGATTACTCAGTTACGATAGTTACGTATTTACGGTTTAAAGGACCTTTTTGTTCAAACTGAACTTTACCATCTGCTTTTGCGAAGATAGTGTGGTCTTTACCGATACCTACGTTTGTACCAGGGTGGAAACGAGTTCCACGCTGACGAACAATGATGCTACCCGCTAGAACTGATTCGCCACCAAAACGCTTAACACCTAGGCGTTTGCTTTCTGAATCGCGACCGTTACGAGTACTACCAGCTGCTTTTTTATGTGCCATTTCTAAGTACCTCTAATTAAGCGCTAATGCCAGTGATTTTAACTTCTGTGAACCATTGACGATGGCCCATTTGCTTACGAGAATGCTTACGGCGTCTAAATTTAACAACCTTAATCTTCTCACCGCGACCATGTGAAACAACCTCAGCTGTTATCTTACCACCGTTTACGAACGGTACACCAATCTCGATTTTCTCACCATCAGCAACTAAAAGTACTGAATCAAATTCTACTGCTGCACCAGTTTCAACGTCTAATTTTTCAAGACGAATCGTTTGACCTTCAGTCACACGATGCTGTTTACCACCACTTTGGAAAACCGCGTACATAATTAACTCCGTCTGTGCGCCCTCAAATCGACGCAACTAAAATATTCTTCGATAGGGCGCGAAGTTTACGCTACGGCGTAATAACTAGCAAGCCTATTTTGTAATTAAAATGAATAAAAAGTAGCTGCATTGAGAGCAATTCAATATTTCCCCTATTTTATATTAAATAGCCCTTTTGCCAAGCGCTTTTTCACGATTAGTGAAAATAATTTGCCTTAGCTAAACACACACTACAACGGATAATAAATAAACATAAATTACAGCACACTTTGTACGCTAATTAATCAGCTATCTCTCGTATTTAAGTGCTAATTAGCGATGTTAACCGTGTTTTTTCAGGGAATCGTCACAAAATATCGAGCTAGTGCTTTTTTTGTTGTACAATCTGCGCCGTTCACACATAAAAATTGGCTCGGAGATCAATGGATATAAAAGCTATCCAGGCGTTAATCGAAAACGATATGAATGACGTCAATCAACTTATACATGCGCAAATGCGCTCAGATGTGGCGTTAGTTAACCAACTTGGCTTGTATATTGTAAACAGTGGCGGCAAGCGCGTGCGCCCAATGTTGGCAATACTAGCGGCCAGAGCATTGGGTTATCAGGGTAAAGATCATATTACACTTGCAACTATTGTTGAGTTTATTCATACCGCAACACTATTACATGATGATGTTGTTGATGAATCTAACTTACGCCGAGGCACGCCTACAGCAAATGCTGAGTTTGGTAATGCTGCCAGCGTATTAGTGGGCGACTTTATTTACACTCGTTCATTTCAGCTTATGGTTGGCCTTGGTAAAATGCAGGTAATGCAAGTGCTTGCAGATGCAACTAACATTATTGCTGAAGGTGAAGTATTACAGTTAATGAACTGTAATGACCCCGACACCACTGAAGCGAGTTATATGCAGGTTATTTATTCTAAAACCGCTAAGCTATTTGAAGCCGCGACAGGCCTTGCGGCCATTATTACTGAGCAAAACCAAGCCACGCTTGATGCGCTTAACCTATACGGCATGCATTTAGGTACTGCGTTTCAGCTCGTTGATGACGTACTTGATTACAACGCAGATGCAGATCAATTAGGTAAAAATATTGGTGATGATTTAGCCGAAGGGAAACCAACTCTGCCGCTTATTTATGCAATGCAACATGGTAATGAGCAGCAAACACAGCTGATCCGTGACGCTATAGAGCACAGTAATGGCATGGATCATCTTGAAGAAATTTTAGCGGCACTTAAACAAACCAATGCGCTTGAATTTACGATGCAAAAGGCCGAACTTGAAGCCGACAAAGCCATTGCTTGCTTAGACTTTTTAGCTGAGTCTGAATATAAACAAGCACTTGTGAGCCTTGCCCGTATTGCAGTTGATCGCGATCACTAACTTTACTGCCTTTATGTGTAGCTAACCTGGGTGCAGGTTAGCTAAATTCCGAGCAATAAAAAAGCCTGCAAACGCAGGCTTTTTTGTCACTTGATTTTGGCTATTACGCCATGAAATCAACACCTTCTTTGATGTCTTTTTTCAGTGTTTCAAGCATGTCATTTTTTGCTTTTGTTTCAAATGCGCTTAGTTCGCCGTAAGAAAGAATTTCTTCTACGCCGTTTTTACCTAAACGTACTGGGTGTGCAAAGTACTCCGCATCGCCATTTTCAACAGCAACGTACGCGTAATCTACAACGTCTTCACCTTGTAGGCCTTTAACTAAAGACATACAAAAACGAGCTGCTGCTGCACCCATTGATAAAGTAGCTGAACCGCCACCCGCTTTAGCATTTACAACTTCAGTACCCGCATTTTGGATACGTGGAGTAAGTGCTGCAACTTCTTCATCTGTAAAGCTCACGCCTTCAACTTGAGAAAGTAGAGGTAAAATAGTAGTACCTGAGTGGCCACCGATTACAGGAACTTTAACAGTTGCTACGTCTACGCCTTTAAGTTCAGCAACAAATGCTTCTGAACGAATAACGTCAAGCGTAGTAATACCAAATACGCGTTTAGCGTCGTAAGTACCTGCTTTTTTAAATACTTCAGCAACAATTGGTACAGTGCCGTTTACTGGGTTAGTAATAATACCTACTAATGCTTTAGGACAACTTGCAACTATGCCTTCTGCTAACGTTTTGATGATGCCAGCATTTACATTAAATAAATCTGCACGATCCATACCTGGCTTACGTGGCATGCCAGCAGGAATAAGTACGATATCAGCATCTTTAAGCGCTTCATTTAACGCATCAGCGCCAAAGCCAGCTACTTTAACCGCTGTAGGGATATGAGATAGATCAACCGCAACACCTGGAACTACTGGTGCAACATCATATAGTGATAATTCAGAACCAGCTGGTAAGCCTGTTTTTAATAATAAAGACAACGCTTGACCGATACCGCCTGCAGCACCTAATACAGCAACTTTCATTGGAATTCTCCGTGATTTGAGGTAGGAAATATTTATGGCTCTAAGATAAAGAAATTAGCGACTAAAAACAAATTTATCCTGCCTATTTTCGTAATATTTTAGACCATAGTTGTAAAAACATTTGGCCTGAATACAGTAAACTGGCAAGTTAAATAAACAACTGCTGCATAATTATTCGTTTTTGTGTAGAATTTGCGGCATGGATAATAAAAAGCAAATAAAAACTATGCAACCACAAGACAAACAGGAAGCGTTAGTAAAAGCATTTAAAGCGCTTTTAAAAGAAGAAAACTTTGGTTCTCAAGGCGATATAGTAGATTCGTTAAAAGAGCAAGGTTTTGACAATATAAGCCAAAGTAAAGTGTCGCGCATGCTTAGTAAGTTTGGCGCGGTACGAACGCGCAATGCCAAACAAGAAATGGTGTATTGCTTGCCAGCAGAAATGGGCGTACCCACAGCAAAAAGCCCGCTGCGCCAGCTTGTTATTGATATAATGCATAACGAAATGATGATTATTATCCGTACCAGTCCAGGCGCGGCTCAGCTTATTGCGCGTTTACTTGACTCATTAGGTAAAGCCGATGGCGTGTTAGGTACTATAGCTGGCGACGACACTATTTTTATTGCCCCAGCTAAAATATCTGAAATAGACTTAACCCTAGAGCGGGTACGTATTTTATTTGATACGGTTTAGTATTTAAAACATGCGTTATAACTGCTTTAAAAACCCAACTGACGGTGCAAAAAACGCAGACCCCATATCGGCTTGAGTAAAATCAAGCCAATGATCATAGCACTCCCCCTCACCTAAACGACTTTTTAATACCTGTTCAAATGCGGTTCCACTGGCCGAGCAAGTAATTGACAGCATTCCTTGCTCGTAAACATCGCCATAAGGCATGCCTTGATTAAGTAATATTGGCTGGCCTTGCTCATCTTTTAATTCACTGCGTTGTGCATGGCTGGTTTCAAGCGCTGGGGCTATAAGAGTGTTGTCTAAGCGAGTGCGACCTATTATTTGCTCTTGCTCATCTAGCGATAGATGCTGCCATACGCTTAGATCGTGCTTATAACGTTGCACATGAATATAACTGCCTTGATCCTCAAAGCTACCTGGTTTATTTATTAACGCCGTTGCCCACTTTTGTCGGCCATGCGGCATTTTGCCACCATAAATAAAACCATTGAAATCGCGACCATCTAAAAATCTAAAATTACGAATTTGTTCCACCAGCTCTACGTCTGGTGCAAATAACTTTAAAATTTGCAGTGCAAATAAATGATTGACGTCTTCGCGGTCTGAACGTATTTGCACAAACAAATCACACGGCTGCACGCTCATTGCGTGTTCATTATGATTTATATTAGGAAAGCTTTGTAGTTCACTGGGGATATACTCTGGCAAAATATGCGGCCAATACTGTGCACCAATAGCCACCATACAAGAAAGCATAGATTCAGAAAACTGATCGCTAAACTCTTCCTCAATAGCGCTTACTTGCTTGAGCTTTGTACGTAATGACTCATCTTGGCCATCAAACACATTAAAAAATAAATGCAAACCGTGTAAGTTTGCTTCAGCACAAATCCCTGATTGCGCTTGTGCCATTGTTATTCCTTAGCTTATAAATAGATAAACACAGCGAATAACAAATTAATTTATGATTCGAAAAAATTCACCGTGTGGGGTTTTATTTTTATTATAACCTGCTCATTTTGAACAAATGACTGGCCATATTGCGCTGCAACTTCTATTTCTTGTTGTGCAATAACTACAGTGTAAACATAAGCCGAACCAATAAAACGACTGCTTAATATGGTGGCGCGTTCACTATGGCTATCTTTTTTATTGTCGCTCCTTAGCTCTATTTGATGAGGACGCACATATATTTTTCCTATATTAGCCTGATGCTGGTGCGCAATAACCGACTCAACTAGGCCAAAAGCGGTTTTATATTCAGTTGCTGTTAACACTTCTGCGCTTAAGTATATGCCCTGACCCAGAAACTCTGCAACCTCCTTTGAGCTTGGTTTAGCAAAAAGCTGTTCTGGGGTGCCCTGCTGAGCTATTTTACCCTGGTGCATAATAGCCAGCGTGTCTGCAAATGCAAAAGCCTCTTCCTTTGAGTGGGTAACAAATACTGCCGACACTTGTTGAGTTTTAATTATGCGGCGAATATCGGCAATTAATTCAAAGCGTACTTGAGTGTCTATATTCGAAAACGGCTCATCAAGTAATAGTAAACTTGGTTTGTAAGCAAGTGCACGCGCAATCGCCACGCGCTGTTGTTGCCCACCCGATAACTGATGCGGATACCTGTCGGCGCAGCCAACTAAATGCACCAGCTTAAGCATTTCATCAACGCGCTGTTGCTTTTGCTCTTTACTCATTTTACTTAAGCCAAAAGCAATATTATGTGCCACGGTTAAATGCGGGAATAACGCATAATCTTGAAACATCATGCCAATATTACGATGCTCTGGCGAGATAAATGTATTGGCGTTACTCACCAGCTTGCCATCGATAAACACGCTTCCTTGTTGCGTTTCTATTAGCCCTGCAATTGCTTTTAAGGTGGTGGTTTTACCACAACCACTGGCACCTAACAAACACACTATTTCGTTTTTACCTATGGTTAAATTTAGCTCGTGAATAACCTTAGTACCGTTATATTGATAGCTCACGCCTTGTAAAATCAAACTACTCATTTAACTACGTTGCTCCATAGAACGGTTAATAAAATACAGAGGGATAAATCCAACCAGCACAATAAATAATGCCGATATAGAAGCCAGCTCTAATTGCTCATCACTCACATACTGAAACACATGCGTAGCTAAGCTTTCAAAATTAAACGGCCTAAGTAACAAAGCCGTAGGTAGCTCTTTCATGCATTCAATAAACACCAGCAAAGCCGCAGTAAGCAACCCGCGTCTAAGTAGGGGTAAATGCACCAAACGTAACGTATGGCCTTGGCTTTTGCCCATAGATTGGCTAGCCATGTCGAGAGAGGGGCTAATGCGTAAAAAGCTCGACTCAATCGCGCCATGTGCTACTGCGTAAAAACGCACTACATAAGCAAAAATAATGGTAAATACACTGCCAGTGAGTAACAAGCCTATATTTAAGTCGTATGGCTCAAGCACACGGTTTACAGTATTTTCTAACAGCGTAAGCGGTAATAGCACCGCAATAGCCAGTACTGTTCCTGGTAAAGCGTAGCCGGTGCTAGCTAATCGCCCCGGAATAAGTGGATAGCTTTGCTTGGCTATACGTTGATAAAACACCACTAATACACTAAGTAACAGCGTTACTACGCTTACTACTATAGCTACCTTTAAACTTTGCCACGCATAGCTAAAAAACTCACTACTCCATGCTTGATCAAAATAAACAATGGCGTACTTTATTAACACAGCAATAGGTATAACAAAGGCAACAATTAAAATCACACTGCAAAATAGCGTTGCCAGCCAAGCCGACTTGCCTTTTAATATATAAAGCGCTTCACTATTTATACCCGACTGACGCTCAAACACCGCTTGATTACGGCGACTAAAGCGCTCCGCCATTAAGGCTAAAAACAATAGTAATAACATCACGCCCGATATTTTAGCTGCAGCGGTTAACGAGTAATAACCAAACCAAGTATCGTATACGGCAGTGGTTAACGTGCTTACAGCAAAGTAGCTTACTGTGGCAAAGTCAGCCATGGTTTCCATACTAATTAGCGCTAGCGCAGCTACAATTGCGCCGCGCGATAACACTAAGCTCACCCTAAAAAAGCTCTGCCACGACGACAGCCCCATTAACTGGCTAGCCTGTACTAACTTAAAAGACTGCTCACGCAAGGCTGTTTTAAAAATTAAATATAAATAGGGATAAAGCACCAGTGCAAGCATTACAATAGCGCCGGGCAAAGTGCGTATATCAAAAAACCAGTAATCATCCGGCGATTGCCACCCAAACCAGTCTCTGAGAGTATTTTGTACTGGGCCTGCGTAATCAAGCAAGTCGGTATAAACATAGGCAATAATATAGGTAGGCATAGCCAGTGGCAGCATTAACGCCCATTCAAACTGTTTTTTACCCGGGAACTGGCAATAAGCGGTTAGCCAGCCAAGTGGTAAGGCAATAGCACAGCTTAGTACACACACACCTAAAATAAGTAATACGGTATTAGAAATGTAATCCCACAGCACTGTATCCCAAAGATGCGAAAACACCTCTGAGTTACCTTGTAGAGATTCAAATAGCAGAAAAAACAATGGGGTCGACAGTAATAATCCTGTCGACCATGCAAAAAGCTGCCATTTAGACAGCTGAAATTTATAAGTCATTTAAAGATCGAATTTCACCTCATCAATTAGCCTTAACGCTAACGGACGATATTTACTAATTTCATCAAGTGGTAAGCTATCTTCTTTAAAGCTTCCCCAAGATGCAACTAAACTTGATAATTCTACGCCTGGCTTAACCGGATATTCCATATTAATTGAAGCGTACATGTTTTGCGCTTTATTGTCGGTCATATACTCTAGGAGTTTCAAGGCATTTTCAGGGTTTTTAGCGTATTTTGTAATAACTGCACCCGACACATTTATATGCGAGCCGCGATTGATTTGGTTCGGAAAGTTAATATTTACCGCTTGTGCCCATTCTTTTTGGGTTTCATCTTGCAGCATTTTACCTAAATAGTAACTATTGCCAAATGCAAGATCGCACAACCCTTCTTTTACTGCTTTTACTTGCGCTCTATCGTTACCTTGTGGTTTACGCGCTAAATTTGCTTTAACCCCCTCAAGCCATACTTTGGTATCTGCTTCACCATGGTGTGCAATCATGGATGCAACTAAACCCAAATTATACGGATGTTTACCAGAGCGAGTACATATTTGCCCTTTATATTTTGGATCGGCCAAATCTTCATAAGTCAGCTCAGGTAGCGCGCCCACACGCTCTTTTGACGAGTAAACATTACGTACTCGCTTAGTAAGTGCCACCCACTGGCCGTCGCCATCACGAAATGCCGCAGGCACATTGTTATTAATTGCTTCGCTACTAATAGTTTGCGTTAAATCTAAATCTTCAAGTTGGATTAAGGCGCTAAAATTAGACGTTAATACTAAATCGGCTTTGCTGTGTTTACCTTCGCGCTTAACGCGCTCTATTAAGCCTTTATTAGCAAACACTACATTTGTTTTAATTCCAGTTTGTTTGGTAAAGTCATCTAAAATTGGTTTTATTAAAAAAGGCTGTCGAAAAGAATAAATATTAACGGACTCAGTTGCAAAAACGGGTGCCGACACAGCCAAACCAACTACAATTGCGAATACTTTTTTCATATTTCCCACCTGAATAATAACTATTATCAATAATTCTACCGTGCCTTACCCAAAAGTGCACACTTTATATAATCTGATCCTGTTAAAATCGCTAAAATAGAAAACCAACGTAAGATATATCCTACAAACGTGACAGCCAATGATGAAAACACAACATGAAAAACCATAACAAACAAAGTAACCAATTGTTTTAATTAAAGTAAGTTATTTTAACTATTACGACTATAGCAATTAATTAGCAACCTATACTTCTTTAAAATATCGTACCGCCTATAATTAACTTAACAACCAAGCAGTGATGCTTAACGAGTAAATGGAAACGGACAACTTACTCGACCAACCAATGATTTAGGTTACTAATACAAAACGGATTTTAGGACAGGCTCTAGGAGAGCAGCACAATGGAATGTCTTAAAGGATAGCATCTGGATGATGCGTAAAGGATAGCAACAAAGGATTTACGTTGTTTTACAGGATGTTGAGGAAATAAAGGATACAGGCAGGAGCGCCTACATTACATAGAACTAAAAAGTAATATTGTAATAACAAGGATTTGTAAGAATTTGGAGTTGATTAAGTTCAATTGCAGGATGCAGAAAATTAGAAGATTCCGCAAGCGCGCCTAGAGATAGAGCGCGCTTTTCTTTGCCTAAAATAAATTGCTCAATGTATTTGTACAGCGCCTTGAAGTTGTTTTACTGCAAGCCGCCAAGAGCATATAAACGGTTTAAATTTTAATACACACGTATTTTTCTTCTAGGTACTCATTTAACCCTTGGTGCCCCCCTTCACGGCCAAGGCCCGATTGCTTAACACCACCAAATGGCGCTACAGGGTTAGAAATAACGCCTTCGTTTACACCAATCATGCCAAACTCAAGACCTTCGCTAATGCGATAAACCTGCTTAATATTTTGGCTGTAAAAATAAGCGGCTAAGCCGTAAGGTACGTCGTTTGCTAGAGTAAGTACTTCGCTTTCATCATCAAAAGGAATAATTGTTAATACTGGACCAAATACTTCTTCATGGTAAATATCCATGTCGGTAGTGACGTTATTTACAATCAACGGGTTTTGAAAGCTGCCACCTAAATCACTGTTATCACCAATCAATACTGCCCCTTTATCTAGTGCGTCTTGTACTAGCTGCTGTACTTTTTCTTTTGCCTTAGGGTAAATAAGCGGGCCGATATCAACATCTGCTGTAAAGCCATTACCGACTTTTAAAGCAGCCACCTTAGGGGTTAGTTTATTTAGTACCGCATCAATAATATTACGCTGAATAAAGATACGGTTTGCAGCAACACAAGCTTGCCCACTATTTCTAAACTTAGCAGCCATTAACCCCTCAATAGCTGCATCGAGGTCTGCATTATCAAAAATAATGAAAGGTGCGTTTCCTCCAAGCTCCATAGAAGTGCGCTTAATAGTACCTGCGCATTGCGCTAATAACTGCTTGCCTACCCCCGTTGATCCGGTAAAAGTAAACTTACGCACTATCTCAGAGTCGGTTAGTATTTTTCCTACTTTTTTAGCGTTTTGCGATACTAAGACGTTAAATGCCCCTTTTTCAAACCCTGCTTGATCGGCTAAATAGGCAAGTGCAATAGCGCATAATGGGGTGTGCTCTGAAGGTTTTAATATAAAACTACAACCGGCTGCATAGGCGGGGGCAACTTTACGCGTAATCATAGCAACAGGAAAATTCCATGGCGTGATCCCTGCAACAACTCCTACAGCCTGCTTAAAGCTGGTTAATCTATGGCTATTGTCGGTAGCAGGTATAACATCGCCATAGCTGCGCTTAGCTTCCTCGGCAAACCATTTTATAAAGCCTGCGCCGTAATCAATTTCGCCCAATGCTTCTTTAAGTGGTTTACCTTGCTCTTTGGTCATTAACTCTGCAAGCGTTTGCTTGTGTTTTATAACTAGCTCATACCAGCGCATCAAGGTTTCGCTTCGCTGCGTAGCATTGGTTGCTTTTAATTTAACAAATGCGCTTTGAGCAGCAACTATTGCATTATTTACACCCTGCTCATCAATATCGCTTACATCAACAATGCTTTTTTCGGTAGCAGGATCATCAACACTAAAGTGTGTGTCTGTTTTATAAAATTCACCATTAATAAACGAGTCAGAAAAAATAAGATTACTCAAAATAAACCTCCAAATTACGTTTAAGGTGTTAGCTTTTAATGCGTGACATAGAGCCAAGGCTAACTTTTTATATAAATCTGCGCGAGGTAAACTCCCGCCTACGGTTTGCAAACAAAAAAGCCGCTGTATTAAACAGCGGCTTTTATTATATTAATCGTTAAAAGCTAGTGCTCTTCATTAACTATATTAACGTTATACTTAGGTATTTCAACCACTAGGTCTTCATCTCTAATAATAGCTTGGCAACCTAAGCGCGACTCTGGCTCTAAGCCCCATGCTTTATCAAGCATATCGTCTTCTAACTCGTCGCTTTCTTCTAGCGAATCAAAGCCTTCGCGGATCACTAAGTGGCACGTGGTACACGCACATGACTTTTCACATGCGTGAGCAATGCTAATCCCATTTTTAAGGGCAACATCAAGAACCGTTTGACCACTAGGTGCTTCAATTGCAGCGCCATCTGGACACAATTCTGGATGGGGAAGAAAAATAATTTGTGGCATTCTAATCTCTCTTAAATATTGTCTACTGACTGCCCAGTAAGAACTTTTTTAATTGATGCATCCATTCTGCGTGCGGCAAAATCGCTGCTGGCGTTATCCATTTTTTCAATCGCGGTTTTAATCTCGTTTGGTTGCTGCGCATTCTCACGCACTTTTACCAACTCTGCAATTTCAGCTCGTAAATATGCTAGTTGCGCTTCGTCAAGTAAACCACTGTCACTCGCAAGTGATGCCTCTAGTGCTTCAATTACACGTAGTGCTTCTACTTGTTGCTCTTTGAGCATACGCGCTTGCATATCGCCTTTAGCGTTGCTCATTGACTCTTTTAGCATATTAGAGACTTGGTCGTCTGATAAACCAAATGACGGTTTAACTTGAATATCTGCTTGTACGCCTGTCGATTTTTCCATTGCCGATACGCTAAGTAAACCATCGGCGTCTACTTTAAACGTAACCCGAATATGTGCAGCACCCGCAGTCATTGGCGGAATACCTTTTAAACTAAACTTAGCAAGAGAGCGACAATCGTCTACCAATTCGCGCTCACCTTGTAGTACGTGCAACGACATGGCTGTTTGGCCATCTTTAAAAGTAGTAAACTCTTGGGCACGTGCTACTGGAATAGTGGTATTACGTGGAATAATTTTTTCCACCAAGCCACCCATAGTTTCAAGACCTAGCGATAGTGGTAATACGTCGAGTAACAACATATCTGAATCAGGTTTATTACCTATTAACACGTCTGCTTGCAACGCAGCGCCTAGCGCTACAACGCGATCGGGATCAATTGACGTTAGTGCTTCTTTATTAAAAAACTCACTAACTTGGCTGCGTACTAATGGCATGCGAGTAGAGCCACCCACCATAATTACTTGCAGCACTTCTTCGTTCTCAATACCAGCATCTTTTACAGCACGGCGACAAGAACGAAGCGTTTTTTTAACGAGTGGTATCGCAAGCTCGTCAAGTTTTTCGCGGGTCACTTCAACCATGTGTTTCTCATCATCAAACTCAAGCCCAACATTAACAGTTGAGTATTGGCTTAATGCTTCTTTACAGGCTTTAGCTTTATTAATAAATAAGCGCAGTACCGCTGGAGATAAAGTGGTTACACCCGTTTGCTGCTTTAAGTAATCAACAATCAGTGAGTCAAAGTCATCGCCGCCTAGGCTTGAATCGCCACCGGTAGCTAATACTTCAAATACACCTTGGTGCAAGCGCAAAATTGATATATCGAAGGTGCCACCGCCTAAATCGTAAACAGCAATAATACCTTCTTGACCCGAGTCTAAACCATAAGCAACAGCGGCTGCCGTTGGCTCGTTTAATAATCGCAGTACGTTAATACCTGCAAGTTCAGCGGCATCTTTTGTACTTTGGCGCTGAGCGTCATCAAAGTATGCCGGTACAGTAATAACTGCACCTAATATTTCTTGATTACCAAAGCTTTGTTCTGCACGGGCTTTTAATGCAGCTAAAATATGGCTAGATGCTTTAACTGGGCTGATTTTTCCAGCAGCTGTTTCTATGGCAAGTGCACCATCGTGCTGACAAAATTGATACGGTAGTTGCCCATAGCTTTGTTCTATTTCTGCTTGGGTTTTACCTAAAAAGCGCTTAACTGAAATTAGCGTATTAACGGGATCTTGCGTTGCTGATTTTACAGCTTCGCTGCCTACAGTGATCCCACCCGCCTGATAGCGCACTACCGAAGGAAGCATTGCTTCACCTAAGTCATCTGTTAAGGTGCGTGCTTCGCCACTTTGTACCGTGGCTACCAATGAGTTAGTTGTACCTAGGTCAATACCTATGGCTAGTTTATGTTCATGTGGTGCCGCGCTCTGCCCCGGCTCAGCAATTTGCAATAATGCCATAATATTTTTTAAACTCGCTTTACCTTGCTTTATAAATTAGCAAGTTAGGTGATTAGTCATCAAATAAACTGTCTTCAATACGCTCTAGTTCGTCACGTAGTTTATAAACAAATTTTAGTTTACGAACATTATCTGCAGCAGCTTGGTATTGCTGCTCGTCGTTACTTGCTAATTGCTGTGCAAGTTGTGCACTGTATTGTTCGTTAAGTTGCTTGATTTGCTTTTCAAAATTAGCGATTGCAGTGTCAGGATCGCTCGCTGACGTTAGCTCTTCTAACTCTTCGCGAAGTTCCATTTGCTGCATTAAAAATGCCGGATCTTGCAAGGTTTGTTGCTCAGCACGAATATCGACACCCAACTCACTTAACATATATTCGGCACGCTTTACTGGGTGCTTTAATATTTGTAGTGCGTCGTTAATTTCTGCGGCGCTTTGCACGGCCATTAATTTATCGCGACTGCTGGCGTTGGCATGGCGATCGGGGTGCACTGCACGCTGTAGCTCTAAGTAGTGCTTGTTAACTATTACTAAATCAATATTGTAGTCAACTGGTATTGCAAATAACTCAAAATAGCGCATAACTTCAACCAATAATATTCAGAAATTAATTTCAAAAATAACAAAGCCCTACGTTTATTGGCAGGGCTTGTTTTATACCCAAGTAACTTAGGTATTCAAAACACGTTTAAATTTAAACGGTAAAGCTTTCGCCACAACCACACTCGTCAGCTTGATTAGGGTTAGTAAATTTAAACCCTTCATTCAAGCCTTCTTTAGTGTAATCGAGCTGCGTGCCGTCAATGTAAACTAAGCTTTTAGCATCAACAATTAAGGTAACGCCTTTTGCTACAAATGTTTTGTCGTCGTCGTTTAGCTCGTCAACAAACTCAAGTACATAGGCAAGACCTGAACAGCCCGTCGTTTTAATGCCAACGCGCAGGCCTAAACCTTTACCGCGATTTGCTAAAAATGATTGTACGCGGTTTGCTGCCGCATCTGTCAATGTCACTGCCATGGAACTCTCTTACTTCGCTTGTTTACTTTTATAATTTGCAATTGCTGCTTGAATTGCATCTTCGGCTAAAATTGAACAGTGAATTTTCACTGGTGGTAACTCTAGCTCTGCACTTATATCAGTATTTTTAATAGTCGCTGCTTGCTCTAGTGTTTTGCCTTTAACCCACTCTGTTACCAGTGAAGATGAAGCAATTGCACTACCACAACCATACGTTTTAAATTTTGCATCTTCGATAATACCATCGGCAGATACTTTAATTTGTAACTTCATTACGTCACCACATGCTGGTGCGCCTACCATACCCGTTGCCACTGACGGATCATTTTTGTCTAAAACACCTACGTTACGTGGGTTTTCTACGTGGTCGATTACTTTATCACTGTAAGCCATAATTCTATCCTCACTACCTGCTAGGTATGTACTCGCACTATTATTAGTGGTGAGCCCATTCAACTGAATCTAAATCAATACCTTCTTGATGCATCTCCCAAAGTGGAGACATTTCACGTAGGCGACCGATAGAGTTTTTCATTAATTCAACGGTGTAATCAATCTCTTCTTCGGTGGTAAAACGACCAATACTAAAACGAATTGAGCTATGTGCTAATTCGTCGTTACGGCCAAGTGCACGTAAAACATAAGAAGGCTCTAAGCTTGCTGACGTACAGGCTGAACCTGACGATACTGCAATGTCTTTTACTGCCATTAGTAACGACTCACCTTCAACAAAGTTAAAGCTGATATTTACAATGCCTGGTACTGATTGGTCTTGTGTACCGTTAAAGTACACTTCTTCCATATCACTCATAATACCGTCAATTAAGCGCTTACGTAGGGCGCTTATATGTGCATGGTCTTTTTCGAAATCTTGCTTAGCAACTCTAAACGCTGTACCCATACCCACTAACTGATGCGTAGCAAGTGTGCCAGAGCGCATACCACGTTCGTGGCCGCCACCGTGCATTTGTGCTTCTAAACGAGCGCGCGGTTTACGACGAACGTAAAGTGCACCAACACCTTTAGGACCATATACTTTGTGGCCTGAGAACGACATAAAATCAACTTTAAGCTGTTGTACGTCAATTAATACTTTACCTGCGCTTTGCGCTGCATCTACGTGGAACATAATTTTACGTTCGCGACACATTTCGCCAATTGTAGCGATATCTTGAATTACACCTAGCTCGTTATTAACATGCATGATGCTTACAAGTACGGTGTCGTCACGCATAGTGTCGGCAAGTTTTTGTAAATCAAGTAGGCCGTTTTCTTCAACGTCCATATAGGTTACTTCAAAACCTTGACGCTCAAGCTCACGACACGTGTCGATTACAGCTTTGTGCTCAGTTTTAGCGGTAATAATATGCTTACCTTTCTTTTTGTAAAACTGTGCTGCGCCTTTTATTGCTAGGTTATTTGATTCAGTTGCACCCGAAGTGAAAACAATTTCACGTGGGTCTGCATTAATTAAATCAGCAACATCGGTACGTGCTTGATCAACCACTTCTTCAGCTTGCCAACCAAACCTATGTGAACGTGACGCAGGATTACCAAAATTACCGTCCATTGTCAGGCATTGCATCATTTCTTTGGCAACACGTTCGTCAACAGGCGTGGTTGCTGCGTAATCTAAATAAATCGGTAACTTCATTTCTCTCTCCGCTGCAGGTCAACCTTAAAGTTGACAGCTTACTTGAATATTTTCCAACTGCTTAATTGCATCATTAACACTGTTATCTTGGCGTAATGCGATTTCTTTCACATCAGATTTCTCTACCAATTCAGCAAGGGTAATATTATCTAAAAATTCTTCTATTCGTGCGCTTAATTCTGACCACAAATTGTGAGTTAAACAGCGCATACCACTTTGGCAACCTATATCACTTTTTTGGCAACGTGTTGCATCAACTGACTCATCTACTGCATTTATCACATCACCAACAGAAATAGCGTCCGCTTTACGCCCCAATAAATAACCACCGCCAGGGCCGCGAACAGAGCTTACCAAACCGTTTTTACGTAAACGGGCAAACAACTGTTCAAGGTAAGACAAAGAAATTTCTTGTCGCTGTGAAATATCAGCAAGGGCAACAGGACCTACACCTGTGTGCAGTGCAACATCCAGCATAGCTGTAACGGCATACCTGCCTTTTGATGTTAACTTCATAACGCCCTCCGCACAAAAGAGTGCAAATTTTAATTACCAGAGTAAATTAGTCAAGTATTAAAACTTAAAACCAGTTCTTAGCTAAACACGTAATACCTGAGTGTTTTACTCAAGTATTACGTCCTATTGTAATTACCTGAGTAATTTAGTCAAGTATTAGCGCGTTATTTAATCGTAGCTTGTTATAACTAATTGCTATAACCATTATTATTTAGGTATCGACTTATTTATAGAGGTTAAAATACCACGTAAAATGTTCATTTCAGCATCTTCAGGGCGAGCACGATTAAACATACGACGTAATTTGGTCATAACCATGCCTGGGTGCTGCTTAATGATAAACCCAGTATTAAACAGTGTCTCTTCAAGATGCCCATAAAATAACTCAGTTTGTTTTGAGCTAGGGTAAACGGTGTCATCTTCTTCGGCTATTTTAGGTTGCTGATTTAAAAACGCCATTCGCGTTTCGTAGCATAATGTCTGCACTGCCATAGCTAAATTAAGCGAGCTGTACTCTGGATTTGCCGGAATACATACATGATAATTGCAAAGCTGTAATTCATCGTTGCTCAAGCCGCTATTTTCACGACCAAACACCAAAGCTACCGGACCATTAGCTGCTTCGCTTACTAGCTTTTCACCACATTCACGTGGCTCAACCATAGGCCAAGATAGTGTGCGAGAGCGCGCACTCGTGCCAATAGTTAACGCGCAATCGGCAATTGCATCAGCAACAGTATCAACAATCACAGCATTACCTAAAACATCACTTGCTCCAGCGGCTAATGCACTGGCATGACTGTCGATTTCACACGCTGGGTCGACTAAATAAAGCTTTGATAAGCCCATGGTTTTCATGGCGCGAGCCGCCGAGCCAATATTACCTGAGTGTGATGTGTTAACTAAAACAACGCGAATATCATCTAAGATCATTGCTGTGCTACTTTGTTTGCTGCAAAAAATTGCGCAAATTCTACCATGTAATTAAAAACACGGCTACGATAAGCGCAGCCGTGAATAGGGTTCAGCTCAAAATACAAACCATGTTTAGGTTTATATACCAGCTTATTTAAAGCACACACTTAGTGATCGCAAGCCAACATCCTTTGCTTATGTCCAAACACTGCGCTGCTTTTATCTTTTATTAAATCAAATAGCAGTACTTAAGCTGTTCCGCCTACTGTTAACTTGTCTATTTTCAAACTAGGTTGACCCACCCCAACAGGGACGCTTTGGCCGTCTTTACCGCACACGCCAACGCCTTTATCAAGCGCAAGGTCGTTACCTACCATAGATATTTGCTGCATTACTTCTGGGCCGTTACCTATTAAGGTTGCGCCTTTAATTGGTTGGGTAATTTTACCGTTTTCGATTAAATAGGCTTCTGATGCGCTAAATACAAATTTACCTGACGTTATATCAACTTGTCCGCCACCAAAATTAGGCGCAAACACGCCTTTTTTAACACTACTGATAATATCTGCTTGGCTGTGCTCACCGCCTAACATGTAAGTATTGGTCATGCGTGGCATAGGTAAATGTGCGTACGATTCACGGCGTGCGTTACCCGTTGGGCTAACGCCCATTAGGCGCGCGTTCATTTTATCTTGCATGTAGCCTTTTAAAATACCGTTTTCGATAAGTACGTTATAGGCCGCAGGTGTGCCTTCGTCGTCTACGTTAAGTGAGCCACGACGATCAGCCATAGTGCCATCATCAACCACAGTACATAGCTCAGACGCTACTTTTTGCCCTACTTTTCCGCTAAACGCCGATGCGCCTTTACGGTTAAAGTCGCCCTCTAGGCCGTGGCCTACGGCTTCGTGTAATAATACACCTGGCCAGCCATTTCCTAGCACCACTTCCATGGTTCCGGCTGGCGCATCAATGGCTTCTAGGTTTACCTTTGCTTGGCGTACTGCCTCTTCTGCAAACTCCATCCAACGTGGTTTACCCTCTACTAACTCTTTAAAATAACCATAATCTAAACGCGCACCACCACCGGCTCCACCGCGTTCACGACGACCATTTTTCTCAAGTAGTACTGAACAATTTAAACGAATAAGTGGGCGAATATCGGTGGCAAAAGTACCGTCGCTAGCGGCAATAAGTACTTCTTCGTACACGGCCGACATTGAACTTATTACTTGCTCTGCGTCGGGTGCTAGTTCACGAATATAGTTTTCAAGCTCTCGTAACAAATTTACTTTATCAGTATCGCTCATACTTGAAATTGGCTGATGCGGGGCAAACTGCTGCTTTGCAGTTACATCGCTAAATACTTGAATTGATTTATTTTCACCGGCCTCGGCAATACTACGCGCTGCAGTTGCGGCTTTATTAAGTGCTTCAAGGGTGATTGCATCTGAGTACGAAAAACCGGTTTTTTCGCCGCTTACTGCGCGTACACCTACGCCTCGTTCAACATTGTATGAACCTTCTTTTACTAAGCCGTCTTCAAGTACCCATGATTCATGGTGACTTGATTGAAAGTATAAATCAGCGTAATCCACCTTATGTTGATGAATGTAGGCGAGCGTTTTTTCGAGTTCTTCTCGATTTAGCTGGCTGTCGTGTAATAAATGCTGTTCAACCGTATTCATAATAAATGCTCTCTAAATCGTTGATGAGATTGCACTGGCATATCTCGTCGAATTTTGTGTAATTGCTTTAAATCTAACGTGGCGCTTATAAAACCTGTGCCCGTGGGCAACTCACTTAATGTATCTCCCCAAGGAGACAGAACTATACTGTGGCCATAGGTTTGGCGGCCATTTTCATGTGCTCCATATTGCGCTGCAGCAATCACATAACACTGTGTTTCTATTGCACGAGCCGCCAATAAAGGTTGCCAATGGGCTTGTCCGGTCACTACCGTAAAGGCGCTAGGGACTAATATAACTTCTGCACCTTGGCGTACAAGTTGAGTATATAAAGTACTAAAACGCAGATCATAACATACTGTTAAGCCTATTTTACCAAAGGGAGAGTCGACAACAACAACTTCATTTCCTGCTTGAGTAAAGTCTGATTCTCGATAGCTGGCTGTTGAATCGTCAACTGTTACATCAAATAAATGCATTTTATTGTAGCTGGCAACTAGCTCACCTTGAGCATTAAATAAGTGCGACGCGGCGTAATATTTATTGTCGTTATAAGGCTCTGGCATAGTACCAGCGCTTAACCAAATATTATGCAATTGGCACAGCTCGCTTAACTGCTGCTTATAACGCTCTGCATGCTTAGCCACTTTTAAGGTATCGTTACCCGATTTACTAAACACTAAAAAGGCTTCAGGCAAGCACACTAATAGTGGCCTTGTAGTGGGTAATTGTTGTAACTGATTAACTAGCGTTTGTATGTTTTGCTTAGGATCAACCCCTGAGCACATTTGCAGAGCAATAATTGTCGGAATTGCTTCACTCATAAGGTAGCACTCATTAGCTATTTCTCATTGGTTATTTCTCATTGGGTAACGCTCACCTCAGCGTCTTTTAGTTTAAGCTTTGTTGCTGCTTGAGGCTGATTTTGCGCCGCTTGTGGTAGCGTTACTTCACGACTTTTACGGTCAAGTTCTTGTACTTGCGGGTCATTCATTTTACCGGTTACTTTAAAGTTTATTTCGGAAATAACGCGCGCCGAGTGAATCACTTTATCTATAGCAAGCGCAGCAAGGCCGGTAACGGGGTTAACCATCCAAGCTACTATTATAGGTATGCTGGAGGTTACTTGCGGCGCAACCGCTAGGTCGTAGTCTATTTCTAGGGTATTTAAATTAGCATAACCTTTAATGGTTAAGTCGGCTGGTACACCATCCATTTTAGTATCTTGAGTGTAGGCAATGCCTTTATCAAGCTGCATTGTGCCTTGCATGCTGTTATAAAAAAAACCTTTGGAAAACACATCTCTAAAATCGAGTTTTAATTTACGCACTAGTGAATCTAGGCTCAGTAACGAGAACACCCGCGCGCCACCATCACTTACCTCGGTTAAATGTCCTTCGCCTAAACGCCAATCAATATTGCCCGAAAGACTTGCTACATCAAGGTTATACGGGGCTGCTTGCCATGCAAGATTATAGTTAATGGTTGCGTTTGAATCTTTAATTGCGGTGGTTAAGTCAAACTCATTAAATAATGCGCCTATATCCTCACTTTTAAGCTCACCGCTGAGTTGCGTTTGGCCATTTTGCCACTGCCCATGGGTGCGTAAAATATGATCGTTCTTATCAACCACTAACTCAGAAATAACAAGCCGTTTACCATCCCCCAATAAAGACGCGCTTACTTTACCTAACTGATACTGACTCACCTTACAGTCGCCACATTCAAATTCTATTGCGGGTAGCTGAGTAAGCCAGCTTACGTCATCGGCTGTTTCTGTGCTTGCAACTGGCTTAACATTTGTTGGTTCAATAAAGTTAACCCTTAAATAATCGCTATTAATTCGAATCGGCTGGCTGGCTTGCGAGATAGGAATTAGCACCCCTGCACGCAATTCTTTAGCATTTAACTTTAGGTATAAATCGTTTTGGGTAGGTGCTAAGCGCATTTCAAAGTCATTAAATTGCACGTCACTAATATTAAGTTTTTCTATATTAGCAAGTACTTCATGCAGTGGTGGCATAACACTAGCTGATGCTTGCTCTGAGCCTTGCTTAGATACATTTATAATTTGCTCAATTAACTCTAGCCACGGAAGCAAATCGGTTTGTGGTAAATTAATACTAACCGCTAAATCTTTTTTATTAAGCCCTAAATCATTTTTACCGATAACAAAATGAGCATTGTTAAAGTGGGTGTTGGCGTTATCTAAAATGGCGTTAAAATAAAATAGCTGCTTTATATTAGCGGTAATTAAGTTAGATATATTATCGCCTTGAATAACTGCATTGAGTGGCCATGGTTGCTCGCTGCTTTTAGCATAGTCACCCGGTAAAGTACTGCTTAAACCAATTAATGACGAGGTTACTTGCGCACGATAATCAAACCCTTGCTCGGTAAAATTAAGCACTAAACCAATATCGGCTGCACTTTTCCCGCTAAGGTAGTTTTTTAATAACCCTTGGCCGCTCGCAATAAGAGTCTCGGCATCTAGCTGCGCTTTTATGTTTATATTGGCGCGATAATCTTGCTCAACACTTTTACTGTCATAGTTAATATTGAGTGGCATGCCCAACCATGTTGCAGTGGCATTAGTGAGGGTTATTTCATTGTTTTTAAAATGCAGCTCGCCGTTTAAGTTATCCAGCTCAATGCCTGGAGTCGCAATATAAACAGGTAAGTCTATTAAATTTACTTTGCCGCTCACACTTGCACCATTAGCAAATTTAGAACCAATTAACAGCTCTATATCTGCACTAGCTTCGCCTTTACCTTGCACAATTTTAAAAATTTCAGCAAGCGGGCTGGCAAGTGGCGTGGCCGCAAAAAAGTCGTGCATTTTTTCAAGCTCGGCTTGCTTATCTATTTTAACTACTAGCTCATCGGCATGCATTAAATCGCTAATGCTAACGCGTACACTACTGCCCACAGCTAAATTTACTAACTTGCCTTGCTGGCTATAAATATCCATGCGCTCGTTGGCAAAATGTAACTGGGCGCTGGCGTTAGTAACTGCAGGCCAGTCGGGATCAAACTGATAAGTGGCGTTATCTATTTGTGCTAACACATCAAACTGCCCAGAGCCGTCACTAAATGGAAAGCCTGTTAGCGGGCCTGCAAAAAGCACTTGTGCTTTTGACACTTCACCGCCTTTTATAGCGCCATTTAAATAGCTAACTAATTCAGGGCTCATCGCTTTTAAAGGAAAATAATGCCCAGCAATACTCGCGTCGGGTGCAAATGCTTCGGCGTATAAATCTAAACGCGGTTCGTCGCCTAAGCTAAGCTGCATTTCTGCAGCAAAGGTTACTTCATCATTATTAAACCAAATATTGTCACTACTAATGTGCCAAGCATTACTGCGCTTGGCTAAATTGAGCTCTATATTTAATTGCTCATAATCTATATTTTGGCTAAAACTATCACCGGTAATTAGGCTGTTATTTTCACCAAACAGGGTAATTCGCCCGTATTGCTGATTAACCAGAGCACTAACTCGCAGTTCTTGTGCGGCAGGTATTGCGTGCTGCTCTTGCCAGCCAATATTATCGGCTTCAAACCACAGCTGCCATTGCTCACTATTGGTATAGTCTAAGTAAGCTTGCTTTATTTGCCCACTAGGTTGGCGCTGTAAAAATGGCGTTAGGTTATTAAAGTTAGTCAGCTCGGCTAAATCGCTAAGTAGCGCTATATCAACTTGCTGTAACCAAATTTTATTTTGCTTACCCAGCAGTGCCTCAAACTCTAAACTCGGCCAGCTTTTATCATTACTATTAAACGCTAAACCCGTGCTTTTCAACCGCCAGCTTTTTTGTTCAGGAAATAAATGAAATCCCCCTTCGCTTAGGCTCAGCTGTTGTTTCTCTCCAGCCAACTCCCAACGTGCAAAACTAGGTAACCACTGTACTTTAACATCACTCACTAAACCTTGATTAAGCTCTAACCAAGCTTGTAAGTTTATGTTGCTGTGCAGTTGCTGTTTTTCGGTATTAATATATTGCGCTAACCAGTTAGATACATCTACCTCATTAGCTTGCACATACATGTCGCCTGCCATTTTTTCAATAGTATCGCCTTTGAGTGCTATTCGCGCATCAAAACTTCCCACCGAAATACCCGGTAATGCTAAGCTACCGCTACCTAAATGTTGCTTATTTTGATTTTGCCAAACAATATTCTCTAACAGTAACTTACGCTCAGTACCGTCTTCTAAAATAAAGTTAATGCTGGAGTTTTCTATTGCGAAGTGGCCTGTGTCACCCAAAAATAGCTCTTCTATTAACTCTTTTTGCTCAAACGACACTTCGCCTTCATTTTTGGCAAATAAATTAGCTACTTTAATACTGGTATGAAAGCCATTTATTACAAAGTAGTTTGACTTTAATTGCAGCGTTTTTAAGCTTTCCCACAAGTTAAGCTCTAAACTGGTTTTAGCTATAGTGAGTGCAATAGGTGCAGTTTGGTTGTCTTTAAATGATAGGTTTTCGAGCACTAAAGCAGGCCCGCTACCTTGCCAACTTGCTGAAATAGAGCCGATTGATAAACTAATATCAAACTTGGTATGTAGGTAGTTTTCTATATTATCTTTATAGTCGTTTGCATAAGGTAGGGTATATTTTAAAATAGAAACAGTCACGGCCAGTAACACTAAAATTATGGCACACGTTTGCCATAACTTTCTAAAACAAAAAAAACAGACCGCTTTTGCTTTCATTACATCATTACCACATCAAACTGCTCTTGGCTGTATAAACTCTCAACTTGAATATTGACCTGTTTGCCAATAAATAGTTCTAATTCGGCTAAGTTATGATATTCATCGTTTAGTAATGCTTCACATACCGCTGGCGCGGCATAAACCACAAACTTATCTGCATCGTAAGCACGATTAACCCTCACTATTTCGCGCAGTAATTCGTAGCACACTGTTTCTACTGTTTTTTGTGAACCACGACCAGAACACGCAGGACAAACATCACATAATATATGTTCTAAGCTTTCGCGGGTGCGCTTACGGGTCATTTCTACTAAACCTAATGCCGACAAGCCATTAATATTAGCTTTAGCACGATCTTTTGCTAATGCCGATTCGAGCGAATGCATTACGCGGCGTTTATGATCTTCACTTACCATATCGATAAAATCGATAATAATAATACCGCCTAAATTACGCAGCCTAAGCTGGCGCGCAATAGCAGAAGTTGCTTCAACATTGGTATTAAAAATGGTTTCTTCTAAATTACGATGACCAACAAATGCACCAGTATTAACATCAACCGTGGTCATCGCTTCGGTTTGATCGATAATTAAATAGCCACCCGATTTAAGGGTTACTTTACGATGCAGCGCTTTTTGTATTTCGTTTTCAACATCAAACAAATCAAAAATGGGGCGCTCACCCGGATAATATTCAAGCACTTGCGACAAAATTGGCACAAACTCTTCGGTAAATAATTTAAGCTCTTGGTAGGTTAGTTTAGAGTCAACCCTAATGCGTTCCATGTCTTCGCCCACATAGTCACGTAGCGTTCTAAAAGCAAGGGTTAAGTCTTCATGTAAGATACTGGCTTTACTGGTTTTTTTACGGCGTGACACCACTTTTTGCCACAATTTTTGTAAAAATGCAGCATCGTGCCTTAATTCGGCTTCGCTTGCGCCTTCTGCGGCGGTTCGCACAATAAAGCTGCCGTTTTCATCGCTGTATTCAGCAACGATTTTCTTTAATCTGCCACGCTCTTCTTCTGTTTCTATACGCTGGCTTACGCCAACGTGGGTGGCGTCGGGCATAAACACTAAATAGCGCGAAGGTATGGTAATGTCGGTAGTTAAACGCGCGCCTTTAGTGCCCAGTGGATCCTTTACCACTTGCACCATAATATATTGCCCTTGGCGAACTAACTCACGAATATCTTGTACTTTTTTTATCGGGGTATCGTCAACACCTTCAACAATAGAGGCGCTATTTACAATATCTGAGGCGTGTAAGAATGCAGCTTTTTCAAGGCCTATATCAACAAAGGCGGCTTGCATGCCGGGTAAAACACGGCTAATTTTTCCTAAGTAAATATTACCAACAATCCCTAAATTGCCAATTCGCTCTAATTGTATTTCTTGTAGAACACCGTTTTCTATTAGGGCAACACGGCTTTCACTTGGCGTGACATTAATTAGTAATTCTATACTCATGCTAGCCTCTTAAGAATGTTTGTAATAATTGTTCGGTCTCGTATAAAGGTAAGCCTACTACAGCAAAATAGCTACCCGAAATATGAGTAACAAATCGACCGCCTAAGCCTTGAATACCATATCCTCCTGCTTTATCTTGTGGCTCGCCACTTTGCCAGTAGGTATGTATTTCATCATCGCTGAGGGTTTTAAAAGTAACATTAGTACTTACTACGCAGCTAAGCACCTTATCTGTTGTTGCAAAAGCAACCGCGGTTAATACCTGGTGAGTATTGCCCGACAAGCGCTTTAATGTATGGGTAAAGTCATTTTCATCACAAGGCTTACCTAGCGATTGATTGTCAATAACCACTACGGTATCGCTGCCTAGCACTGGGCGATCGGTATAACCAAGTGCTACACCCGACTGCGCCTTTAAACGCGCTAAGCGCTCTACATAATCATAAGGTAGTTCATTGGGGAGTTGGCTCTCGTCGGCATCAACACTAAACTGTGTAAATTCGATTCCTAGTTGCGTTAAAAGCTCTTTACGGCGAGGCGAGGCAGATGCCAAGTATACGGCGTTGGTCATTATCTGATCCTAAAATGTCTACGGTATTTACGCAGTAATAAAAACACCCATACCCAACTCAACATACCTGTAAGCACAGGCCATAAGTATTGCGGGCTAAAGTACACACCCAATAAAAAGTGATTTAGCCAAAACTGCATTAAGTGATAGAGAGTTAAAAATAAGCCAATTAATAAGCTTTGTTGCCATAGCGAAAAGTTACGGATTTTTTGAAAATTACTGGCGGTAACAAAAATACAGATTGAATAAGTAAGTGAATTAACCCCTAGCGGCGAACCAGAAGCTAAATCTATTAATAAGCCTACAATCCATGCGGTGCCTATATTTAAACGATGTGGCACAGCAAGTGACCAATACATTAATACCAATAGCACCCAGTCAGGACGAAAGGGCTCAAACGAAAACGGTAACGGCATCAAAGCCATTACTAACGCAAAAAAAATGCTCAGTGCAATTAACAACGAATAACGATTAATCATCGCTAACCTGCTCCTGTTGATTTCGCCACAGCACTACTAATAATCTAATACGATCTAGCTGCGCTATGGGTTCTGCATAAACTTGTGCAAACGGCTGGCCTTCATCGCGATTTATTTCAGTAACTACGGCAACGGGGTAGCCCTCCGGAAAGATGCCTCCAAGACCTGAGGTCACTAATACATCGCCAATACGTACATCTAGGCTATGCGGTACATGAGAGAGCTTAGCAACATTAATTTTACCTATGCCTTCAACCACTGTACGCACATCGTTACGTAAGATACGTACCGGCGTAGCGTGGGTAGTGTCGGTCATTAATAACACTCGAGAGGTGGTTGAGCCTACTTTGGTAAGCTGCCCTACTACACCCATATCATCAATTACGGCTTGGCTTTCGCTAAGTCCATTGGTGGTTCCTCGGTTTATAACAACTTGATGGCTATACGGGTTTGAATGAACTGACAGTACTTGCGCAATAATTTTACGATTTGACGGTTTAGCCGATGAGCCTAATAAGGCGCGCAATTTTTGATTCTCTCGGCTCAAAAACTGGTACTGCTGTAGCTGCTCGCTTTGCAGCATTTGCTTTTTTTTCAGCGCTTCATTTTCGGTAAGTAATTGATCGCGGGTATGTAAGCTTTTTGCACCAAAGCTAAATACTTCGTAGGGTAAATTAGCCACATAAATTAATGGGCTAACCAGTGTATTTAAACTAGTACGAACGTTTGTTCCACCTTCGGTGTACTTATCGCCAATAATCAGTATGACACTCAAAAGCACTGCGACAAAGAGTCGCAGTTGCAAGGAAACGGTTTGTGCAAACATTGATTTCATTAGTCGTAACTAAATACATCACCGCCGTGCACGTCTATCATTTCAAGCGCTTTACCACCACCACGGGCAACACATGTAAGCGGATCATCAGCAACCACAACCGGAATACCAGTCTCTTCCATTAATAAACGATCTAAATCTTTTAGTAATGCACCACCACCGGTTAACACCATACCGTGTGCTGAAATATCTGACGCTAGCTCTGGCGGTGATTGCTCAAGGGCAACCATTACAGCACTAACAATTCCCATTAATGGCTCTTGTAGCGCTTCAAGAATTTCGTGCGAGTTTAATATAAATGAGCGCGGTACGCCTTCGGCTAAATTACGGCCACGCACTTCAATTTCGATTGGTTCATCGGTTTTAAAAGCAGAACCAATTTGATGCTTAATATTTTCAGCAGTAGCTTCGCCTATTAGGCTACCAAAGTTACGACGCACATAATTAATAATTGCCTCGTCAAACTTATCGCCACCAATACGTACCGACGAGGAGTAAACTACGCCGTTTAACGAAATAATAGCCACTTCGGTAGTACCGCCACCAATATCAACAACCATAGAACCTGTGGCTTCTGATACCGGTAAACCTGCACCAATTGCCGCAGCCATTGGCTCTTCAATTAAATACACTTCGCGAGCACCCGCTCCCATTGCAGATTCACGTATTGCACGTTTTTCTACTTGGGTTGCACCACAAGGCACACATATAAGTACACGTGGACTTGGACGCATAAAGTTATTGTTATGCACTTGCTTAATAAAATGCTGTAACATTTTTTCGGTAACATAAAAATCGGCAATTACGCCGTCTTTCATTGGTCGAATAGCTTTAATGTTACCAGGCGTACGGCCTAACATCTGCTTTGCTTCAGTACCTACTGAAGCAACGCTTTTAGGCCCACCAGCACGCTCTTGACGAATAGCAACCACTGATGGTTCGTTAAGTACTATGCCTTCTTCTTTTACATAAATGAGGGTATTGGCTGTACCCAAGTCGATCGATAGATCGTTTGAAAAAATACCACGGAGTTTTTTAAACATGAGGCTGGATGACCTTTGAAATACGTTCTTATTTAAGCTGCTTTCACTTTAATACGCTAATATAATGAGCGATATTAAGCACAGCTGCCTTTGTAATTTAGTTAAAAAAGGAAGCAAAGCTTCCTATTTATCGTTCGCGAACTAAGCGAAAACCTATGTAGTTAGCTCTAAAGTCGGGCGCTAATATTAATCGCGTTGAGGCACGTGCAAGGCTAGGCGCAAAATTCCACGCTCCACCTCTAACCGCAACATCCGACTCACCCGAGTTTTTGTTAGTCCATTCCCATACATTGCCTACGGTATCGTATAAACCAAATGCATTAGGAGAAAATGATCCTACCGGTGCAGCACTCTTGTTTGACCATTGACTACCACACCAGCCACAATTCGCTAAATTTTTACCAATATCGTTACCCCAAGGGTATTCTGTTTGACTACCTGCGCGTGCAGCGTATTCCCACTCAACCTCATTAGGTAAACGAAACTGTTGACCTGTTTGCCCTGACAACCAATCAGCATACGCTTTAGCGTCGCTATAAGTTAAACAAACAGCCGGAAAATCACTTGTTTGCTCAAACCCAGGATTACGCCAATTTAAATTAGCTTCCCATACGGGTTCGCCATTTAAATAATAGGCGCAGCCTTTACCTTGCTCGGCTTGGGTTTTGTAGCCTGTATTAGCAGCAAACTGCTCATACTCACCTACTGTCACTTCTTTGCTTTGCATAGCAAAAGAGTTGGCAATTACTTTTTCAACAACTGGGCGCTCATTGGCTAAACCATTGCCATTAATATCGCCCATTTTAAATTTACCTGCCGGAATAACAACTACTGAAGTTTTTACATTAGCGTTTAATACGCTGATGTTGTCACTCACTTTACGAGTTGTTTGCTCAGGTTGCTCACGCGTGTATGTCGGTGCAGCAATCGACTCTGGCTTTTTTACTAAGTTGGCATGCACGGTTTGTGCTTTATTTAAATCAACACGTACCTGATAAGGTTTATAACCAAGCTTGCGCACTTCAATATTGTGCACACCTCGCGGTAAGCGGGTTACTAAGCGGGTTGAGCCAAAGCTAACCCCATCAATAAACACTTCGTCGTCGTATACGTTTGAGCGTAGCGTTAATTCTACTGCTTGGTTTTTATCGTTATTAGCAATAACCGAGCTGTTTGTTACCATAGGCTTTACTGCATAATCACGCACTGGTTGCTCGTTTAAACGAGCCGCCGAAACGTTGCCATTATCCGCGTGCTTACTGAATGTTAACTGACTATCTGAAAAAGTTGTGCTGTAAGTAGGCTGATATGTTGCCGCCATGGGCGTGCCGTACTCAGAGCAGTAGCGGTTATCAATGCTTAATAAGTTACATAAACGGCTACTGTTAACTTCACCACGCATAGTAACGCTTAAATTAACGTTATAATTGCCTTGGCCACTAAATGCACTTTTTACCACATGACTACTTAAAATTTGTACCTGAGCACCGGCCAAATTACGTTTGGGTTCAACTAAACGCTCTTCAGTTAAGTTAGCAAATATTTGGTCAACAAAACGCTTAGTCGCTTTTTGTAACCCCATTTGCTGTCCGCGTTGCTCACACGCTGCAAGTGTTTCGGTACGCTTACAATTAATTGTGTGATTAACCTCTAACGTGCCTTCGCGGGTAAATTCGTTACGTAAACGCTCTACTCTGGCGGTAGTTAACTGCTCTTTTAAGCTCTCTAAAGTGTTTAAAAGCGTGTGTTTAGCCACACGAATTTGCTCAATGTCTTTACGGTGGGATGCAATTGCCGCCAACTGCATAGAAATATCATCTTTATTTTGCTTGTGATCGACCACAGCTTTTTGATAACGCGCCTGAGCAGCGGTTATATCAATGCTAGGATCATCAATTAAACGACGGTACATTTCATTCATCGCGTCGAGTGCTTGGTTTTTTTCTTTATCTAACTCGGTTGAACGTGAACGCAAAAGTTGCAACTGGGTTTGCAGTTGGCTTTCTTCTTTTAAATGTTTATCAAGTATTGTTGTAGATTTGTCATAGTCGATCTGTTTTGTACTAATCTCAGATTCAATTCCAGTTACTGTTGCTGTGTCTTGTGCAAATGCACTACTAGCCAACAAACTAGCTGAAATTAACAGAGATAAAGGAGTAATTCGCATATATTCAGTCCCAAAAAGCGGCAATTATTTGGTCGTTATTATTTTTCTAAAATAAAGCCTTATGCTATGTACTTGAAGCACAAAACACAAGCTTTGTTCAATTATTATCTAAGTTTACAACTATTCACGTGTTTCACGCCAGTAAATAACCCGATCATTCCCTCGAAAGTGGCCAAATTGTAAAATAGCATAAGGATTCAGCTGAGATTGGTCACCTTGCCAATCCCATTTTAGCCAGTCATAGGTATTATATTCTAAAGTGAATGTTCCTGAGCCATTAGGCTTTGCATAAATACCGTTATTTACTGGATATCCTCCCGCCTCTAACTTCCCTGCTGCACCATTACCATACTCATATGTTAATACTGGGCTAGCTGGCAATACTTGGCTTAATTTAGGGTGTTGAAATACACTACAGTTGTCATTGCTGTTTACTACAAACCCATTGCCATCCCAATATTGAGACTCCATGGGGATGAGTAATCGATCTAAATCTGAGCCTGCATTATTACCTAACACTAAGCGGCCAAACCTAAACTCAATAGGCACACTGTTTAGTCGTACGCTGTTGCAATTAGAGCTACAGGTTACCTGTGTATTAGGGCTGTCGTTTGCATCAATTAATGTAGCGCGCTCAATATTTGTAAGTGTGGCCATTAAATTAACCATAGCAAATGGGCCATCGGGTTGATCAACTCCTAGCCTTTTTAAGGTAACATTGCTTTGATTCATCTGCCATTGCCCGTCATTGGTATCGCCCCAATTGTTTTCACCTAAATTAACTAGGCGACTGGCAAAGCTACTTGCTGGCACGTAATTACCCGCTTCATTATTTTCAGCACTAACTTGCACTACCGACTTATCAAACCCAGCCCTGTAATTACTCATTAGCTGATTATTTTGGTTTTGTGCTTGCACTGTAAAGCCAAGTTCAAATGGCTGTTCGAGGTAGGTTAAATTACTCCCATAATCAGTACACTGGGCCGCAGCTTGCACTCCTATTATTTTAAATTGCGATGGCGCAAAACGGCCTACATTATAAAGCTCGCCTTTAACATCACCCGCACCAAAGTAATCGCCATCGTTTAGCCCAGCAATTAAATCAATAATCCCTACTTGGTCATAACTATATTGTGAAATTGACTCACTTAAACTACCTGTATCTTTAAATGCAACAGTGTTGACGACTGCAAGTGTTCCAGAAGTACCTGCTATGGGCAGCTTTAATTGCGCTGTTACTAAAGGTTGCTCATTAATAAAATGTTTAGCAATAGGGTTGTTAGTAATCTCACTGTAGTTATCGGGGTAGCCATCGTTGTTGTTGTCTTGACCTGCACGCCATTGCACCGCATTCATTTTTAAATCAAATGTCTCTCCGGTTAATTTAAACAAGCTACCCGCGGCATCTGTTGCAAACCCATCATTGGGTAAGCTCATAGCCAAGCCAAAAGGTTTTACTACATACTCGTTAGAGCTACCGGTTAAATTAACCGACAAGTTAGTAATCGGATCCAGTATTAGATTAGTTTTAGCATTAAGGCTAAGCTGTGCTGCATCGGGGTAATTTATTACTATTTGCGCTTTAGACTCATCATCAAACTGTAATGGCACTGATTTATAACTTTGTTCAATCGCGTATACTTTATTATTATTGCTAAGCTGCACCGGATCAGAGCAACTTACTCCTGCACTACAGGTATAGGCTAAATCTAAAGCAACCTCTGCCCCCACAGGAAACGCTGCTTCACACGCCCCCGTGGCGGTATTCGTTTTTACAGCTTGAATTGCTAATGCTTTTGCATTAAATCCTGTATTTGAAGGTTTACCTGATAGTTGGGTAGGGATTGTTGTATTGTTATCGCTTTCATTTTTAAAAATAAAACCCGCGTCCGAAAACACCACTTTACAGCCACTTAAACCAACATTTTTACCGCCAATATAACAACGTAACGGCGCAGATGGATCTGCAGTGTTATAACCAATTGTGGCACTGCCAGTGGTACGTTTTGCAAACTGTATATTAGTACTACCAGTAAAGCTGATGTTCTCACCGGTTACCCAGCTCTGCTTACCACCATTATCTGGCGATAAATTTAAGCTTGATGGCTGATCAAACAAAACATCGCAAGTATCATTTGCGCAGGCGGTTAAAGCCATATCTTTAGCTTGGCAAGTCAGTCCTTGGTTATCACTCATTGATATTCGATAATGATCTAGCAATATAGGTTTATAAATACCACAAAAGCCTGGAATATTATCTGGTACTGGTATGGCATCGAAAGTAGAGCTACCCTCGGTAATAATTTGTGTGCCTGAGGTAATAGAGCCTTCGTATGTTACATTTTGCGCTATTCTTACCTCGCCGGTAGCAACAATATAAGCAGCTATATTGGCATTGGCGGCAATCGCAATTGCACCATCAACATAAATAGCAAGATACGCTCCCGAATCTACTACTATATTGGTTTTACCTATATTTAAAAATGAGGTTGAGAGTAACGAACTCGTGTTTTTTAAAAAAATACGCGTAGGAGCCGTTACTCTGTATTGATCCTCCAGCATAGCAAGCTGCAACTCATCATAAAAATAATCTCCTGCTAAAGAGGCTGGTACTGGTGCCACAGAGCTGCCATCGTTAGCCACTGTAGGTACTTGAGCTGCCTGGCTAGGTGTTAAAGAGTTATTGCCACTTGCTAAACAAGCTTGGCCGTTACATAACGCAGGGTCAGTTAGTGCCAAAGACGTTAAATTAGTAGTCGTAATAAATTGCGCGTTATTGTCTGTTACTTTAACGCCTTGGACTAACTGCACCAAACCATCATTATAAGTAGATAGCGCGCCTGGAAATAAGGTGTCACAACTTAAAATTTCGCCGCTAGAAACAAACGAACTAGTCATGGCTAAAATAGATACTTCTTCTTTAGGGTGAGAGCGCTCATTATCGCCATCTCGGTCTTCATCGACCACCAACCCGACTCGGTTAGCTCTTAAGTTACAACTTCGCAACCAGCCACCATCGTCCCCTACACGCGAGTTTTTACTTGCAACAACTAAAGGCGATTGCGAATAACGATTAATAAAATTAAAATAATTACATCCATCGTTCCAACCATCTACAGCAAAACCAGTAAAAAAGCTCTCCCAAATAACTTCCACGTCATTATCATCTGTGAATGAGCGATTAGCCCCTGGCTCTACCGCTAAATATGCTACTTTTTCGCTTTTAATTATACCGAATGCCGTTTCAGAAACTTCTAGCGCAATATTTACTCCACTAGTAGATAACGAGGCTGTTTCTACCGCAATAGTTAAAAAGGGCACCAAAGCTTGTGCAGGAGGGTTACTATCTAAGCTATTAAGCGTTTGTAGTGAATGAAATAAATTTGGCCGCTGGGTAAACGAATGGGCAAAAGTAAGCGGCTTATAGCCCTTTGGAGTAAATGGAGAAAAACCAGATTTGGCACCATATTGTACCTCTAGCTGTAAATCGGTGCTCCCTACTTCCATAATGGTGCCGTCGGGGAACTCATGAACCCCGTATTCCACCGCTAAATAATGTGCGCCCATATTAATATGCGCACCATCCTCACCGGAGGGCTCCAAAGGAAGCGCTTCAAACCCGGTAGTGGTGATATTTTTAACTCGAATAATTGCTGGGTTACCACCTTGGTTAGTTGAAAGCATAAAAACAGCTGGAGGAGTTATATATTGCTGCTGGAAATTAACCTTTGTCCATACCGGTGATGTGTAGGTATTTTGTAATTCAATAAAACGCCCTTCAATTTTAGGTGCTGCAGCATTGCTGTTATTACTAAATAAAAACGCTGCTAAGCATATAAGCACGAGAGTATTTTTTATCATGGTAACGTTTTAGCCTCTACACTTAATGTGCGTTGCGTTTGCCAGTAATCTTTTCTACATGCATCCCCCAATGGGCAATCAATTGGCGCACAAGTAGCACTACTTTGTAAATAATAAATATTAACCGTTCCCGAGCGCGCACTGCTATCGGGTAAATCCAGGTACTCTGTACAGCTAATAGATACATCACAAAACGATAAATAATTTGTTTTAAAGGTTCGGCTTGTAGTAACTGAGGCACAATTTTGTGCAGCGCTATTAAGCGGAAATAATTCGGTTAAACCGCTTTCTAAACCACTTTGTGCAGCCATATATGCTCGCGCGCCATAATATTCTATAGTATTTTGCTGCGCGGCCCCGCTCAGCACTTTAACTAATGCTAAGCCAAGTGCTAATAAGGCAACAATAATCACTAAACACACAACAATTAAGTTACCTTGTTGCTTTGTGGGTGAGCGGGTAATTTGCTGATAATTATTAAGGTACATTTGGCACATGCACCTCATGGTTAAAGTTCATTACTTCGGCTTCGTTAAAGCGCATTTGTGCATTAACATTAAGTACAGCATTTCGCTGTAAGGCCACCGGCTCTATGGTAAAAAACAAGTTGCTTGCTAGGTTATTTGCAATATAAATCCCCAATAAATCTCGCTTAACACCGGGGGTTACTTGTAAGCTAGGCGCATCTGACTGGGCGCTATTAAAAGCATAATTTGTATAGCGATATAAAAACCGCCCTTCTACGCAAAAACTAACTGGTTCAGCTAATAAATATAATCGTTTACTGGGTGATTCTGCTGCAAATGCTTTACTAAATTGCCACTGATCAATAGCATTTCCTGCCGTGTTATTAAATGCTAAAACTTGTAAGCGTTTATGATTGTTTTCGTTATATATATCATCGCTATTTAATGGATAAACTGCTGCCCAGTTACCCACTTGCGGTTTAGTTAAGTTATTAAGCTCAAAATCAACTGCGGTAATATTAAACGGGGCTGTAGTCGGTAAATAATTAGTATAATGAGTAGCTGATAAAAAAGGGGTAAATTCAAGGCACTGATGAGTATTACACGCCCCTTTACTGTCGTTATCACAGCTTAACCTAAGTGAATTAGGTGTTGCATCGCGTAGCTCTTTACTAATGCGTGTTATTAAAAACCGCGCTTGCGCTACTGCTTCTTGACGCTCCACGCCTTGAGCGTAAATACTTACACCTGCGCCAATAAACGAAAATGCACTAACGGCTAAAATACCTAAAATTACCATTACCAGTAATAGCTCAATTAAGGTAAATGCGTATTGTCGCGTTATGCTATGCATTAATAATTCCCTTTATAAGCACTAAAGCCGTATACCTCACCCAGAGGTGAAGTAACCTCTATAGTAATGCGCTTAAAAGTGCTGCCATCATTACTAGTGGCATCATTAAAATCACTGTCGTACTGCACTTTAACAACCAAACTAAAGCCACTATATTGCGGTAATAAAACACCCAAACTATTGGTTATTGGCTGCCCCGAAAGTGCTATATAGTCGTCAACATCGTTATAACTGGTACGTGTTTCTGAATTATCTGGGCCTAAGTCTGCCGCTGCGGTACAAGCCTTTGCGCCCAAAGATATTTCGCCGCAACGCCTAAAAGGAGCGCTTCGCTCACTGTATTCATCAAACGATTTGCTTTGAATTTCGTTCATGAGTGATTGCCCAAACTCCGAAGCACGTAATGCCACAATAGGCTCAGCACTTTTTTGAGCTTGAGGCGCAATAAGTGCAGTAATAATACTCAGCGCGATTGCAAACATCACAATACCAACAATTAACTCTATTAAGGTAAAGCCCTTATGTTTAAGGGCAGGCATAAATAAGCCCTTCACCGCTAATGCATACCGCGGCTAACCCTATATTTATTCGACATTGCGTTGTGCAGTTTTGATCAACCCTGCCAAGGGGATCAAAGTTAACTTGGGTAAACACATTACCGTTACTGTCTAATGCGTTAAAGGTAATATCACTTCTTTGGCTATTAATTTGTATTACTAGGTGCTCACTGTTGTTTATATCGGCCCCTCCTGAGCATGTATCGGGTGTTGGCCCTGCAATTAACCTAGCGGTAATGTAAAGCTTATGACAGCTTGTGGTCGCCGTATTTTGCATGGCACGTAACTGCACTGTTCGCAGTGCATTTAATGTGCGGTCTCGATACGAGTACGCATCCTCGGTTGAACTACCTAAAAATTTGGGAACTGCCGTTACCGACAGTATTCCCAAAATAATTAAAGTAATAATTAATTCAACGAGGGTAAAACCGCGCTGCTGCTTACCACTGCTGATCATTTATGTAATTAACAGCCATCTGTCACTAAAGTAACTATAGGCGCTGTAACAACTGTTTTAATTGGTGCTGTTGTTGTAACTGCAGCTGTTGCTTGAGTGTATTCAATGCGACAATCATCAGCTTGCACATAACTATTTGGGAAAATAATCACTTTATTGTCAGTTGTAATTTCAACAAGATTAAAATCGGCAGTGTTATCAGCCGCAAATTTTACATCTAAAAATGCTTCAAACGCTGCCTGTGTCGCTGCAGGGTAACCGTATACAGTTGCTACATCTCCAGTATCTACTGCAACAGTTGCTGTCGCTTCTTTTTGCTCACTGGCAATAATCGACTTACCGTTAACTATATTCATGCCACTGCGAATTGATCCCTGTAGTCCTTCTAGCGTAGATGCGTTCGCATCACCTTGCAGGTTTAAAAAGCGCGGTGCTGCTACTACGGCTAAAATTCCTAAAATAACAATAACAATAATTAACTCAACAAGCGTAAAACCTGCTTGCTTATTCAAAGGTTGATTTTTTAATGATTGTGTTTTCATAAGTAAGCCTCTTTTTTAATAATTACTTAATTTTTAAATATATGTACTTTGCCTGTTTTAGGTAAGTACGAAAAACCCACTGTTGCTGATGCTATTGCACCATTTATAGGTATGTTTTGAGAACTAAGAGTGTGCGTTGAATAATAGATACATTGCGTATTAGCTGCGTTATATCTAACTAAAAAACTAACCTCTTTTAAACTTAACTCCTCAGTATTTAGTGTGCTGCTGGGTGCATTTTGTAAAATTACATTTAACACCTGGCGACATTTAATTGCATTAATAGCATGTGCCCGAGTATCCCATTTTTCTGTTTCATCACTTGTTGGTGTCCCCATCAATCCATCGACACCAACAATTACTCCTCCATAATTAACAAACGTTTTATTTAATAACCCCTTGGGTCGCCCATTCAATTCCCATTGCCCGCGCACCAAACCTACCGCTGACATAAAGCTTGTAGCTACTGCATCAACATTTGCACTATGTGCCTGATTTTTAATATCTATATACCTAGGTATAGCAAAACTTAAAATTACAGCCAGTAACACAACAACAATTATCAACTCAAATAAACTAAAGCCTTTTGAGCGAGTAATTATTGTCTTCACTTTAATTACCTTTAATCGCTGACATCATATTCCACATCGGCATAAAAATACCTAAAGCTAAAATAAGCACCATAATTGCCACAAACACCGTTAATATAGGCTCTATTTTGGCGGTTAAGCTGCGTAAGTCATAATCAACTTCACGCTCATAATAATCTGCGGCTTCTTGGAGTAACTCATCAACTCGACCTGTTTCTTCGCCCACAGCAACCATTTGCAGTACAAGTTGAGAAAATAACTCACTGGCTCTTGAAACCCTGAGTAAACTGTCGCCTTTTTCTATATCTTGGCGCATAGTAATAATGGCTTTTTCCATATAACTATTATCTACAGCGTGCGCAGTGAGCGATAATCCGGTGGTCATAGGCACACCAGAGCGCAGCACCATTGCCAAACATTGGCTATAACGTGCTAATAAAGTACGCTGTAGAATATCGCCAACAAAGGGAATTTTTAGCTTATATTTATCCCACTTATAACGCCCTGTTACGGTATTTAAATAACGCTTAAAGCCAATTATTGCGCCCACCAGCATTAAAATTAATAACCACCAGTAATTCACAAAAAAGTTGCTTGTTGCTATTAATATTTGCGTCATTAAAGGCAGATCAGCATTAAATTTAGCGAACATGCTGGCAAAGGTCGGAATAACAAAAATATTTAAAATGATCATGGCTCCCACCAACGCACAAATTACAAACGTGGGATAACGCATTGCCGCTTTTATACGCTTGCGGGTTTCTTGTTCTTTTTCAAAATAAATAGCAAGTTGATAAAACGCATCTTCTAAACGCCCTGCACCTTCGCCAACCATCACCATAGAAATAGTTAAACGACTAAATACTTTATTGTGCATCGACATTGCGCTTGATAGGTCACGGCCTTGCTCTAGCTGCTTAGTTACTTCCATTAACACCTGTTTAAAGGCTTTATTTTGGGTGGTATCCGCCAAACCAACCATGGCTCTAATAATAGGAATACCCGCTTTTAACAATGAATACATTTGCCGAGAAAACATAATCATGTCTTCTAGGCCTATTTTTTCATTAAATAAATTGTCAAAAACTTTAATGTTATTTTTAGTTTCAACCAGCGCAATTGAAATAGGAATAAATTGACGCTTCATTAAGTTATCAGCAACGCCTGCCTGGCTACTCGCTTCAAGCTGACCTTTAACTAACACTCCTTTGGCATCTTTTGCTTTATAGCTATATAGCTGCATCATCACCTCCGACTATTTCGGGGATGTATTCTGCAACCTTAAATACTTCATCTAAAGAAGTGATACCTTGTTTTGCATAATTAAGTGCCATAGCTGAGAGCGGAATAAAATTAGCGCTATTTTTAGCCGCTTTAGCAAAACCTTGCGTGTCATTAATACGCAAGGCATCCATCATTGCATCATCCATTTCCAGTAGTTCAAAAATGCCTACTCGCCCCTTATAACCACTATGATTACACGCAGTACAGCCTTGTCCTTTATAAAACTGTGTATCTGTTGTATTTTCGCCAAGGTACTTTAACCAACTGCTTTCTTGATGATCTGGTTGATACGGCGATTTACAATCGCTGCATACACGCCTAACCAGGCGCTGAGCAATAATGGCACGCAACGAGCTTGCGACTAAATAGGCAGGAGCTCCCATATCTATAAGGCGCATTGCACTAGTAATGGCATCGTTAGTATGTAATGTAGATAACACTAAGTGACCGGTTAATGCAGCTCTTAAGCCTATATCAACGGTTTCTTGGTCACGCATTTCGCCGACCATAATAATGTCGGGATCTTGTCGTAATGCGGTACGTAAAATACTCGCAAAACTTAAGCCTATTTTATTATTTATCTGTACTTGGTTTATACGCCCAATTCGGTATTCAACCGGATCCTCTACGGTAATAATTTTACTTTCTTGTTGATTAAGCTCGCTTAACGCTCCATACAAAGTGGTGGTTTTACCCGAGCCAGTTGGCCCTGTTACCAATACCATGCCATGGGGGCGTTTAATAATACTGCGCACCCGTTTTAAAATATGTGCCGGCATACCAGTTTCATCTAACGATAATAATCCGGCTGATTGATCGAGCAAGCGCATCACTACAGATTCGCCATGTTGAATCGGCATGGTCGAGAGTCGTACATCTATACTGTGGCTACGCACTTTAATATTAAAGCGGCCGTCTTGTGGCAGGCGCTTTTCTGAAATATCTAACCCCGACATTAACTTTAAACGCAGTACTAAAGCTGAGGCTATTTTCACCTGATTTAAGGTATGCTCTTGCAGTACGCCATCAACCCGCTGGCGAATACGTAATAAGCCTTCATCGGGCTCAATATGAATATCTGAGGCACGTACTTGCACCGCATCTTCAAAAATAGATTGCAGCAACTTAACCACGGTAGCATCGGATGTTTCGTCACCGAGTGAATTAAGATCGAATTCTTCTACATCTTGGTATTCTTCGTGTAATTGCTCTGCAAAACTAGTGATCTCTTCTGTACGACGGTATACGTTGTCAAATGCCGCCATTATTTGGCTTTCTTGCACAACCGCTAATTCTATTCGCTTTGGGGCGAGTATAGGAGCAAGTTGATCTAACCCTCTTAGGTCAGCAGGATCGCTCATCCCAACTAAAACTGAGTCGCCGTTGTCTTCAATAACTAACGCTCGGTAGCGCCGTGCGTACACTTCTGATAAAAGCTTAGATACATCCGGTGATATTCTACGCTGCGAAATATCTAAAAAAGGAACTTTAAGCTGCTGCGCTAAAAAGCGTAGTAATTGTGGTTCACTAATAAATTCAAGTGTGATTAGGGTAGAGCCCAGTTTACGACCCGTAGCCGCTTGAACATTTAAGGCTTCACTTAACTGTGCTTCGGTGATCATATGCTCATGAACAAGTAAATCCCCTAAACGCATTTTTAAACTAGGTCTCATACGGCCTCCTTCAGCGCTACTAAACGCTGTAATGCATGCTGGGTCATGGCTGTATTTAACCCCCCTAAATCAAGTGCTACTTTATATAAATGCTTAGCATCGGGGTACTCGCCTAATGCATCTTTAGAGGTTGCTAACGCTAGCCACCACTTAGCTTGACTGGGCTGTAATTTAGTTAACTGCTTAAAGCTATTAAGGGCTTTATTATGCTGGTTGGCACTTTGTGCAGCCGTACCTTGTAGCACCCAAAATTCAAAGTTTGCTTGTGTTTCAAAATCATCACTGAGTAGTTTTAATACATCGTCGTACTGCTGCTGCATGATTAGAATTTTGCTAAGCATAATACGCCATTGCAATACATCAGGATTTTGACTTATACCCGCTTGTAAAACCTGTTGCGCTGAGCTTATATCTTGCTGCTTAAAATAAGTTGCCGCGAGTAAGTTTCTCGCTTCTATATGCTGCTTTGATTGCGCTAAAATATTATTCAGGTCGCTTATTGCTTCACTATACAAACCAAACTGTATTGCTTGCTTAGCCGCAAGCAATTGCTCAGCAATTAATACTTGCTGAGATTTAGTTTTAGATGAGCTTTTAATCATTACGTTAGCTGGCTTAGCTTTAGATACTTTAAGGTTTGGCTCAAGGCTTGGCTCAATATTTGGCAAACTACTCACAACAGCCGCCACAGCAGGTAAATTTTTATTAGCTGCAGTTACGTCCTTACTTTCACCCAACGCTTGTGGCTGAGAGTTATTAACAGCGGCGGCATCATTTATTAATTTATTTACTAATAACTGCTCAGCCTCATCAATATTTTGCGGGGCTGCTTTGCCAACAACATTCGCTACTTTAACGCCAGGTTGGGTATTTAAAACAGTCGCAATTTCTGGCTGCACATTACTATTTTTTGCTATTTCGTCAGTCACAATAATCGTGTTAGCTACACTTTTTTTAGCCGTTGCCCCTGCTTTTACTTCTTCTGGTGGTAATGCCGAGGTTAGCGTAACCGATAATTCATCCTGTGCTGGCTTATTGCTCGCCGCTGCCGGTAAAAGTAAATAAGCAGCAATAACTATGCTTATTACAGTGGCAATCACCAGCGCTTTAAATACTAAATTTTGTAGGTCGTACACTGGGGTAACATTTACACCAACCGCGTGCTGCTGGGTAACTTGCTTGGCCTCGCGCTGTTCAATATTTTTTAGCATATTATTAATAACGCTCATAGCCACTGCCTCCATACCCAAATTGCAGCAATAGCGATAACACTTATCGTAATAGCACTATAGCTCCAGTAATAACCCACTCTGTATTTAGCACAATCTTCGGTATCTTTTATTGCCAGCTGAATATGGCGCGTAGTTATTGCATTTAAGCCCTCTCCATAAGCTTGCAATAACGCTTTGTGGCATAAAATATTAACCAAACGTGGAATGCCTCTACTCGCACGTGCAATTTTTAACCCCATTCGATTATTAAATAAAGGGGGCTGATTAAAACCCGCCACTTGTAGCCGGTGGTTTATATAATAAATAACCTCTGCTGCTGTCATTGGTCTTAACGCATACGAAAAGCTAATTCGTTGGCGTAATTGCCTTACCTTATTATTGGCTAGTTTTTCATCAAGCTCGGGTTGTCCAAAAAGCACCACCTGAATCAATTTTTCACTTTCGGTTTCTAAATTGGTAAATAGTCGTAACGCTTCTAAGGTCTCCCAGCTCAAACATTGCGCTTCGTCTATTAGTAAAACCACCCGCTTGTTGTCGCTTTGTAAGCTCAATAAGTGATGGTTTATAAGCTGGCTTAGCGCTTGCTGATCTAACGCTTTGTCTACGTCCATTCCCAGCTCTATAGCCAGCGCCCAGCGTAACTCTTCTGGGCTTAAATATGAGTTAGGTAAATAAGCAACTGTGTAGTCATGCTCAATATGATTAAGTAACTTCCTACACAGTAAGGTTTTACCTGTACCAACCTCACCGGTCACTTTAATAAACCCCTCACCCATTGCTATTGCAGTTGTAAGCACTTGCATTGCCTCATGATGCGGCGCAAGCGCACAAAAGAACTCGGTGTTAGGGGTTAAGGTGAAAGGCATTTCACTTAGGTTAAAAAAGCTTAAATACATAATTAGTTCTTATACCAAGTGTCTAAAAGCTGACGGCTTTCGGCTTGCTGCTTTTTCCAAGTGTCGGGCATAACCACTGTTGGGCGGATCAAAATAATAAGTTCTTTTTTCTCTTGGCGTTTACGTATGTTTTTAAATAAATTACCAAATATGGGAATATCGCCAAGAATAGGTGTTTTGGTTTCTTCGTCCTGCGTTGAGGTTTGCATTAAGCCACCAATAACCACTATTTCACCGCTTTGAGCGCGAATAACAGTGTCTGACTCTCTAATATTGCTTTGCGCAAGCGGCAACTCAAAGCGTTGGTCATCTAAGGTAATTACCTTTAGCTGCTCTTGGGTTTCGGTTACCGACGGATGGACATGCAAAATAACCGAGCCATACTTATCTATTTGTGGCGTAACATCTAAAGCAATCCCCGAAAAAAACGGCGTTAAGTCAATTTCAGGCGAAGTGGTGGTTGAGGTTCCGGTTACTGTGGTGCTCGACACATTAGTAACAAAATACTCGTCCTGACCTACTTTTATCACTGCTTTTTGATTATTAGTGGCTGTAACCCTAGGATTTGACAACATTTGTACGTCGCCTTGGGTTTCCAATAAATTAATCACGCCGTTAAAATCGCCGCGTTCAATGGTTAACGACGATACCCCGCCAAGCGATGCTGAAAGGTTATTACCAAAATTACCTGCCGTAGTAGCAAAGGATATACTGCTGCCTAAACCGCTTGATATACGCTCCCAGTTAACCCCTTGCTGGTACTCATCTTTTAGCGTTATTTCTATAATTTTTGCCTCAAGAATTACTTGGCGTTGCAGGTTTTCTTGGCTTTGGCGTAAAAATTCTTTTAGCTGGCTAATTTCACTTGGCAAAGCATTTACGGTAACTAAACTGGCTTGAGGACTGGTGATAACATAGCGGCCATCGTTAGCACCAATGAGCGACTTAAGCGCTACTTCTAGCTCTTGCCAAAAATCGTTTTTATTAATTGTTTGAATACGTGAACCGTTTAAATCTAAATTTTGACTGCCACCACCAAACTCATTATTTTGTTGTCCACTGTTACTTGAACCACCACTGGAGCTACCGCTATTTTGTGCTAATTGGCTCACACCACCGGCCACGACACTCACGGTTGACTGCCCATGGCGCTGCATCATTAAATAGTTAACAGGAATAGTTTCGGTGCGCATGATCGCGGGCAGCACTTGCACAATGCGCCCTTCGTTTACAATATCTAACGGGTACATGCGTTTAATAACCGCAATCACCTCATCAAATGTAACCCCTTTTAAATTAAGGCTAATAGTGCCACTTACTTGAGGATGAACTGCTACGCTAAAAGGCGTACCGTCGGTTAGCCCTGCAAAAAATGCTCCCATCTCAACGTCATTAGCGGCCACATCAAAACGCTTTATAGCCAAGTCATCACTCAGACTTTGCTCGTTATTAATTGATGATAATAAGCTTTGTGCTAATTCATTGGGCATCTCTAGTGGCGCAATAGTTTTAGCTTGAGCTGAATCGGCCGCAAACTCTTGTCCAATATGCGATTTAAGCTCTTTACCCGGCTTAAAGCTATGGCAAGCAGTTAAAAACGTCGGTAATAATAAAAGCACCAACCATGGGCTAGATAAATTATTTTTTAATTTTATAGTCATATAATTCTAATTTTATTTGCTTATCATCATTAGCTAACACAACATGTTTTGAGTTGATACTTAGCACTCGAAACCCCTCTATAGCATCGCCTGCTTTATATAGATGCCCTGAAATAATCGCTTTATATGCCGTACTATTTTTAATAATAGATTGCAGCTTAAACTCCGTTTTTTGTGCAACCACTACGCCATTACTGATAAACATTGCGGGCTTAGTTGGATCCAGTAGCTGCGCTGCAGCACTAGGTGTGACAAGGCACACCATTAAAATATAAAAACTATAACGCAATAAATTTTTCATTCGCGCTCACCGTAGCAATTTGCAAAGTTAACTCAGCTTGCGGATACGTCTGTACCTGATAGCTAAACTCTTGAATTAATAATTTGTTTTGATTACTTTTTAACGCAGCTAAATATTGCATTAAATTAAAGTAACTACCGTGTAAGGTAAGCACCATTTGATGTTCAAAAAATAGCGTTTGTGTATCATTTTCCCCTAGTTTTTCTACATCAATTGCTTTAGCTGGCTTTACTTTAAAACTCACAACTTGCACTTCGGTGCTGTTAATTAATAAGTCTTTTAATACCGCGGGCACTTTTTTAGCAGCAATAAACCCTTGGCTAAAGGTATTAAGCTGTTTATTAATGAGCTGCTGCCGTTGTTTTGCTTGCGCTATTTGCTGTTGTAAAACTTGGGTATAGTTATGGCTAAGCGCCTGCTCTAACATAGAAAGTTGGTCGTTTGCTTGCTGTAACTCTTGCAATATTGAATGCTGCTGCGACTCAATTCGACTAACTGCATCTTGCTGTGGAAAAATAAAAAATAACAAACCTAAGTAAATAATGATTAACAAACCAACAAACTGCGTTAAGTACTTCTCACGTTTTTGCAATGCCGCAAACTGCGCTTGATACTTAACCCAAGTAGGCCAACTTGTTTTTTTGCTCTCTTTATTTTGGCTCATGGCTTAACTCCCTTACCGCTCAGGTCGGTGGCAACGTTAAACTCGCTAACCCCATCTTCAGTAGCTAGCTCCAGCACTGAGAACTCTTTATCAGCAAAAAAAGTGGATTGCTTTAAATTACTAAACCAAATGGGTAAATACTTAGACTGTAAGGTTTGCCCATGCAAAGTAACTTTTTGGCCTATAAACTGAATTTCGGTAAGCCAAATATTCGATTCATGATATTGCGCTAAATCTCGCATTACTTCGGCATAATCGGTTTTAGATTGTGCTGATGTTTGCGCTAAGTAGCTAAACACTTGTTGTTTATGCTGTATTTCTTGCTGTAGTGTTTTTAATTCACTTATTAATAATGTTTTATTTTGTTTATCGGCAAGTTGCTGTTTTACCACTTCTAGCTGAGTTTTAGCTTGCTTAAGCTGCACTTTACTTTGCTGTAAAAGTATATGGTTTGCATGTTCTTTGTAGGCATAAAGTGACCACACAATAGCAATAATAATTAACGCGCCACCCCACAGTATTAGCATATTTTGCAGTAATACTGGATCACGCCTTACACGTAAGGACTTTTGATAAAAGTTAATCCGGGTTTTCATATCACAGACTCCGGCTCAGTTAATTGATAAGCCGCACCCAATGCGTAGTAATATTGCGTTTCTAATTGCTGTGCTAGGTCTAGGGTTGGTTTAAAATCAATCACTTTAACTTGTAAAAACTCAGCCAACTCTGCTCTAAGTGTTAGTGACGTCAAATCGTCACACTGTAGCTGAATACTGCGAATAGGTGGCTGCTTCAACTGGCTCTCAAAAAAGTCCATAGAACGCTGAATTTCAAGTCCAAATGCCTCTACCAACTCTTGGCTTTGATCTTTATCTGACATACCCAGTAAGCCATTTAAACGCCGAGTAAGTAATAGCTGCCCATCGCGAATAATTAAAATACGTGGCTCAAAGCTGGCATGCTGCACAATGAGCATGTGGGCGTCTTTACTCGTGCCGAGTAGAGTTACAAGAGTCATTTCCTCTGATGTCATAGTGCGTAAAAGAGGCTTTACCTGCTTAAAACTATCTATAAACGGCAATAACTGCAGCTTACTGGTAATAAACACGTTCATTTTTTTACTTTGCATCGGCAATGTAATTGGATAATCAATAAAATCAGCAACAATATTTTCAGGATCAATATTTTCAGGATCAATATCGACTAGATCTTTCGTTGTCCACGGTAGCGATTGAATGATCTCTTCATCACTTAGTGCGGGTTTTTCTATTTGTACAATTTGATAAAGAGAATGAGGAATAACTAAGTTCACTGCGCACACATCACTACTAACCTGTTGCGTACATAGCGTAATTGCAGCAGTATAGTCATGTTTTTCAGTGATCTCTACACTGTGATATTTGTGTATTTTCCAGTGTCCATACTGTTTTTTTAAACAGACTGCATTAACGGTATTAGCATATGTTGCTACACCTACAACTGTATTTTTATCTAAACTACGCTTGAACAAGGAAAACAGTGAAAACAGTTTTCTTTTCATATAGCTACTATTATTATTAGTCGATGTACTAACTGTCGTACATTTTCATTACTTTGCCAAGTGATTATTACAAATAATGTTAAATAAACTTAAAATAAATGAAAACAATCAAATACAACAAATAGATAGTGATTTATTAAAGCGCAAAAATATATTTTTAGGCGTTAAGCGCGATGATCTACTCCACCCCCTCATAAGTGGAAATAAATGGCGAAAGCTTAAATACAATTTAGCCCAGATGCAGGCGCTTAAAAAAACTGAATTACTCACTTTTGGTGGTGCTTTTTCTAATCATATTCATGCGTGTGCGGCGGCTGGCAAGTTTTTTAATATAAAAACGCACGGGATTATTCGCGGCCCAGAACTAGACCCTAACAATCCTACACTTTTGTTCGCACAGCAATGTGGTATGCAGCTACACCCAATCACACGTATAGAGTACAAACAACGTAACCAAAGCGATTATTTAGCGCAGTTACAATCGCGTTTCCCTAATGCCTATATTTTACCTGAAGGTGGGACAAATAAACTGGCGCTTGAGGGTTGTAAAGAGCTTGCCCTGAGCTTACCTAAGCACGACTACTTAGTTTGCCCCACAGGAAGCGGTGGCACCTTAGCGGGACTTATTGAAGGCAGTTCAGTTAATACAACGGTACTGGGAATTGCGGTACTAAAACAAGCAGACTATTTACGCGATGAAATTAAAGCGCTTAGCCCTAAAGCCGCTTCACAAACTAATTGGCAATTATTATGTGATTTTCATGGTGGTGGTTATGGTAAGTTTTCTGCCGAACTTTGGCAGTTTTGCCAATACATGAAAACTGAGCACCAACTGCCATTAGAGCCTATTTATACTGGTAAAATGATGCATGCTTTGTGGCAATTAATTGCGCAGGACTACTTTGCGCCAGGCAGTAAAATTATTGCGGTTCATACGGGTGGGTTACAAGGATTAGATGGTTTAAAATACAGAGGACTTATTTAAAATTAATGAAATACGGTTTGTGTAAAATCAGGCAACAACTGCGTAAAATAAAACCCCTGCGCGGCATCTACCCCTAAAATAGTAAGCATTTGTAGCTCTTGTTTGGTTTCTACGTCACTAGCAAATACCGCTATATTTAATAACTGGCACGCATTTACAATGTTTTTTACACAACTTTGTTGATGCGCGCTTGCCTCTATTGAGTGCACTAAATCGTAGGCTAATTTAACTCCTAAAACTTGTGGATAATTAACCAGTTGAATAATATGGTCGCTACTTTTAATACCATCAATAATAATCTGATAATTTAGCTTAGTTATTATTTTTAATACGCCTTGTAAACGTATTTGATATTTAAAAAAGTCTGCTGCATTTATTTCAAATTGTAGTTTATGCTCTATTTTAAAATCGCTTACTTGCGTTATTAGCCATTGCCAAAACGCTTTGTTAAACCAATTTTTAGGATGTAAGCTAATGCTAATAATTGCGGCTGAAGTATCTGCTAGTAATAGCTTTTTAACTTTGATGATAATTGCTTGATCAAATAAAAATGCGTCTTGATCATTATCTAGCTGATTAATGCCAGCATTAGCTAGCAGTAACTCATTAGCGCCACCGCGTACTCTAATCAACACTTCATGTTGCAAAATACGCCCACTATCGAGCTCAAATAAAGGCTGAAAATAAATTACAAACTTATTTTTTTTAATGCTTTTTATTATTTGGTTATTCGAAAATATATTTACTCGGCTATGGCTTATTCCCAAGCGATGACAATGCTGTAATGGGCTTTGCTGCGATAAAGTTAACGCAGATTTTGCTTGTTGATAAACCAGTGTTTGATTAGCACTTGCTCTGTAATTACACAGGCCTATTTTTACATTTTTTGCCGTTAAGTGTTTTTGATGCTTTTTACATATTGTTAGTGCACAAAAATTTAAGCACTCAATGTACAGCTCTAACTTAATGATTGGAATATGCTTTATGGTTACCGCTAAGTTACCCGCACTTAATAATTTAACTGAAATATAGTTTAACGCAGGTAAGTTTTTTGCAAGTAGAATTTTAAAACTAGCTTCTAGATCAGTACTGGGATCAAAATGACAATGACACTCGATCAGGGCAAATATATTATAAGCTGCTGCCGTACTACTCTCACTTAAAAGGCGGTCATTACCTAAAGTATTAGTAGGCGCTGTTTCTGCCTCTACTTTATGCTTTACATTAAACCTTGATTTCAATGACGCTACTCGGGTTGCTAAATGAGCAACCCAGCGAGTTGCCGCTAATATAATTAAATTTAGCAACACAACAAGATGAGCCTTAAAGCGGTTAATAAACTTAAGCTTACCCTTTTGCATAACGCACTCGCTAGTTAAATTACTAGCTAAAGTGTTGTCTAAGATCCCAAGAAGCACAAGGTAATAGTAAAAGTTTAGTATTGCATTTATAGCTAAGAAATAATGTTTATAAACTTCTCTAAATAACTTAAAACGTTATACCTCATTTAGCTCTTGTACTATAAACGTTTTGTGCGGACCCGCAGCCGGAGCGCTAGTAATAGAGTGTAAAAATGCCTCAAGAGCTTTTTTTTCTTTGCTCGTTAACGATAAAGGCTGCAGTATTTTAGATGTTTGTGGTGACAAAGGATCGTTAGGATCTTTATTAAAAACAAAGCCACCAGCATTATAAATATTTAAAACACCCGCAATAGAAGGAAACACACCATTATGCATCCACGGCTTACTATTCATCACATTTCTTAAGCTGGGAGTTTTAAATTTGCCTATATCGTCAGGGTTTTTGGTCACATTATAACGACCAAGATCTTCACGCTTTCGTTTATAGTAAGTTAACCCCAAATTATGAAATTTATTGTCTGAAAAAAGCGCTCCAGAATGGCAATTAATACACCGTGCTTTAGTTCTAAATAAGTGCAGCCCCCACAACGCTTGATCACTGAGTTTTTGTTGTAGCTGTTGCTTTAATTTTTTATCTTGAGTTTCACCAGCCTTTACAAAGTAATCAAAGGCCGAATTGCGCGACACTATAGTGCGTTGGTAGGTAGCAAGAGCTTGGGCAATGCGTGTAGCGGTTATTTCGCTTTGCCCAAATACCTGGTTAAACTTTTTTTGATAAGCTTGATCTTGATTGATCCGCGCTTCTAGCTCTGCAATAGTAAAGTTCATTTCAACGGGATCTTCAACGGGCATTAACGACTGCTGCTCTAAAGTTTGCGCGCGTCCATCCCAAAATAAAGACTGCCAAAATGCTGCATTTTCTATACTTGGTGCGTTACGCTTGCCATTTAACCTATCGTGTCCAAAAGAAAGTTTGCGGCCATCAGCCCAACCTAAATCTCGATCGTGACAACTCGCACAAGCCACTTGCCCAGAGCGAGATAGTTTAGGGTCGTTAAACAACTGCTCGCCTAAACGCATTTTTGCGGCACTAAATTGATTGTTTTTAGGAAATGTTACCTCTGGTAAAAGTGTAATTTCAGCATGGGTAATATCTGCATCTAAATTGGGCTTAGGCCACTGTTCTTGCGGCTTTAAATATTGCTCACGTAACTGAGTAAAATCGATTGAATCTGCATTGGCTAAGTTAAACCAAGTAGCAACAAAAAATAAGATATTAATAAATAATAAGCGCATAAGTTTTTATCGTGTTTTAAGTAAATGTGTGTCAAGTTACGGGGCTAAACCACAGCTATAACAGTAAATAACCAGAGCTCTGGATAAAAAGTCTATCTCTAGTAGCTACTTTCACCGTTAATTGCACCTGACTAGAGAAATAAAAAAACCTTACAGTTCAATCTGTTAGTAATTAATATTGGCCCCTAGCCAAAACCGACGTCCTAACTCAATGCCTGTATTATACGGGCTAATTTGATAGGTACGTTTATTTAAGATGTTTTCCGCCTCAAAGCTCAAAGTTATTTGGTAGTTATTAGCTACCGCCACAGTGTATTTAACACTGGTATTTAACAGCCAAAATGCAGGGCGTTTTTCAATACGGTACACAGGGTACTCACGGCGATTTGGCGCACATCCATCACAAATATTACTGGCTTCTTTAATTGATTGCGTTTTGCTCGTGGCGTAAATAGCATCTTGCCCACCGTTGTAACGTGCGTAGGCCGATAGCGTCCAATTATCCCACTGCCCACCCCAGCTTAAATTTGCAATCACCGGGCGGTTAAAGTCTTGTTTTTCTAACTCCATATCATGTCGAGTTACTAAATAATAATTAGCTTTATTAGTACTTCCGGCAATATCGTAATGATCAGAACGTAAAAAAACCAACTCATTATCATCATACGAAAAATCTAAAAAAGCGTCCCCATCGCCATTAAAAGAGCGCGGTTCACCATCAAATTGCTCGCGACTGGTGGTATTAGTTGCATGCGATACATTAAATTCAACATGTTGATTATTGTAAGTTGCCATCCAAGACAAGGTATAACGCTGATACCGGCTACTGCCCGAGTTAGCACCAAATAAAGTGGCTTCGCCTACATCGTTAGTGCCTTTTACACGGTTAACCGCATCTTGCTGCTCTCGATACAGCCATTTTAACTCCAGCGTTCCGCCTAGTAATTGATGACGATAAGCAGCCGACAGCTCATCACTAAACGGCGTTTTTAAATCAGAGTAAACATAACGATAGCCGCGGTTGCTTAACTGCGCTTGCCATTGCTGTGGCTGTTGCTGATAGATAGCCCGCACTTCGGTATAGCTAGGCTGCATGGCTTGGTTTAGCTTATAACTAATTGAGTCGTCTGCATAATACCGATTAGCACCGAGCACTATTTTACCTTGATCATTAAATACCGATACGCTGCCACGTAGTCGTGGGGCAAAATTATGGTTTTTAAGAAAATCGTTATAATCGTAACGCACTCCTAAATTTAAACTGTAATTTTGCCATTCAAATTCATTTTCTACATAAGCCGACAATTGATTAAGCTTTACACTAGCTGTTGATTTAGGTGTAATTTGGCGATATTGAAAATACTGCCCTGTTGTAGCGAAGTTATTTTGATAAATTAAAAAGTCATCGGGATTTGATAAATCAAGTGCGTGTCCAAGTTTTGCTTCTATATCTGCCACTGATTGATATAAACGCGTTTCAATACAGTCAAGTGTATAACCTGCACAATCTATTTGCGGCGACACAATAGCGCCATTATATACAATTGCATCTTCTAGGCGGTCAAATACTGAGTTTTGCTGAGCTAACTCATAACCAAACGATAAATTACTATAAGCGCCCAGCCATGTCTTACTGGCAAGCTCGAAATCTTGTTTTAAACTGACCGTTTGTTGTCGCTTTTCTATATCGCCAAAGCCGCCTTCTAAACTGGTAATAGAGCCATCAATATTACCCCAATCTGTACCCGGTATATTTAGCCAAGCATAACGTATCGAACTGGTGTTTTTACTGTTGCGACTATCGCTATAACCAAGCTGGGTTTTAATATAAGCCCAACTCCTATCTGCTTGCCAAGTAAGTGATGCGTTATTGCCTCCCCCTTCAATGTTGTAATCACTGTTTTTAGCATTTACATCAAAGTAATCACCTTTATAAGGAGCAAATAAAAAGCTAAATGAAAAGTCATCGTTAGCGGTTGCTGCATAATCTAGTTTTACTAAACCGTTATAATTGGTTTGCTGCTGTAGTCGTGTTTGCCCTAATTGCTGTAGGCTCTCTTGTGATTGCGTATATTGAAATTGGCCAATAAACCCCAGCTTATCGGTTAGTGGGGTAGCAATGTAGGTACTTAAATCACGCTTATTAAAAATAGCACTGTTAAGTTCGTTATCGCCACTAAAGTCGGGGGCATAAAGCTTATGATACTCAACCCAATCGTCACTCGTTTGCCGATAATTAATGCCAAATTGCAGTTTATCGCCCGCTTTTCGGGTTTCGGCTTTAACTAGTCCACCAGTAAAATTACCGTATTTTGCCGGTATGTTACTGTCGTATACTTCTAAATGGTCAATTAAATCTAAATTTAAAAAAACAGCTTGAGTGTGACCACTTACATCTTGCGCTAAGTTTTTGTCAAAATTGGCGCTGTCATTATTAAGGTTTGAGTTATTAGATAATCCATCAATTAAATACCCTGTAGCATTACCTTGCGCACCTGCAAGCGACACTTCCGATGGCTTAATATTACTAACCTGATCCGCAGCATAAGCAGTTTCACCATACTGCACACCAGGTAAAACCCCTAAAACATCGTTTAAGTTACCATTACCAAAGCGATAGTCTCGCAGCATTTTTCTGTCAAGGGTATACACCCCTTGGCTACTTACCGAAATAGGGTTTGGTCGCTGCCCTGTTACCTCTATAATTTCGATATTTTCGCTGCAAGTATCAGTATTTTTTTTACATTGTTGATAGTGACTTGTAGCAATTACTTTAGCCGGTGTTTTCTCTGCTGCACTTGCTTCATCTAGCACTGTGCTTTGCGCTGCAGCTGCAACATGCGTGAGCGAAGTACAAGCTAGCGCTATAAATGTTAAATATTGCATTTAATGTCGATTCGGATTTAATGGAAACGCATCACTGTCATCGTTGACACCGTCGTTGTCGCTATCTAAGTCTAATTCTATCCCTGAATTAGCAATCATTTGTGCGCTTGCATGGGCGGTAAAAAAGTTCGCCTTGCCATCGTTATCAGTGTCAACACTGGCAACCTCTGAGCCTATAAAGGCGTCAAAACGGCTCAAACGGCCTATAACATTTGTTGCTATAGCGTCTTTTTCTACTACACCTAAAACTTCTTTTTCTGTTAATTTATAAGCACTTTTAAACATAGTAAGCTGGGCGTATTGATCTGCAAACACAGGCAAATAACGCACTTGTAACTGCAATGAAGCACTTTCTAAGCGCGCCAAATTCCAATCAATAAGCTCTGCCCACATACTTTTAGCTGCAGTAATTAATGAGGCATATTCTGCTTTTGTGCCCGCTACATACAACAGCTGATTTAAGTACTGCTTAAAGTTAATTTTTGATTTGCTAGAGCCATCAAAAAATTTCTCACTAAGAGCAAAACGCTCAGCGAGAGCGACCTTTTCTTCACCCTGTATTACCAGCTGTATATATTGCGCATAATACTGGTTTGCTAAAGCAAACTGACCATTTAAGCCAAGCGCACTGCCCAACTTACCAATATCCGTAATTTTTTGTATTAGCGCTTGCTCAGTGTAAGTTGCAATATACTGCTGCACTTTATTAACTAATGGCGCGGCTTCGGCGGTTTGACCTAAAGCTTGGTGATAAGGAATAAGATCGATATTGGCATCAACAACATCCTCTTTAAATACGTTAATACCATCTACTTGGCTGTATTTTGTTAATGCTATTTCGCGGCATGTTTGTAGTGTGTTGGCCGCTTGAGTTTGGTACTTTTCGTCATGTGTAATATTTATAATGGTGAGTAGTTGCTCTAACGCAAGCTGACACCCTGTAGCACCAGTAACAAATACGTGGTTTTTAATATTCTGTGCTAAATATGCTTCAGAGCTAAGTAACTCAATGCCTGTGGCAATAAACTTAGCTGCCGCGTCATAATTCCCTAACTCAATATAAATTCCCGAGGCACCTAGTTTACTCGCATTAAATGCAACTAGCTGAGTAAACAGTGGGCGTAAATTATTAGCATCACGTGTTGCTAAAATTAATTGCAAGCTACTATCTATATCGGCCGAATTACGTACATGTGCTAGCAATTGTGCATCTGCTGCCTTATTTTTAGCTAACTGGTAATGACTACTGTCTTTTTCAAAGGCGCTTAAAAACTTGCTTTCAACATCAAGTGCCGGATAAAGCTGCACAAAGTATGCTGCGGTGTTAATTAAGCCATACGGGTATTCCATGCTGGTTACGTTTGCATATTGATTAGCTGTACGCGGATAATCTGCGTCTATATTAACAACCCCATATAAAGCAAATATATCGGCCAGTACTGACTTGGCTTTTTGTGTTGCATTTAACGCCAGGTAGTTTGCCATAACATTACTCAGCGCTGCTTGGCGTGAGCTAAAATAGGGTTTTCCTTGATTGCCATTTTTATTATTTTTTACATAACTGTAGCCAATCATATTGGCATAACGATACAACCTATCGGCCATACTAAGTGCATAATCGTAGTCGGCTTGGTTTCGAGATTGACGCCAATTATTAACCACATCCTCTACTCGGTCGCGATAACCAAAAAAAAGCAATAAGGCTTGCGTTGTTTGCTCCTCTCCTAGCGCCGAGCTAAATAAAATATCGAGAATATTAAAACTAACACTTGCCAACTCAGACTCACCCGCCTGTAAGTAAGACAAAGCTAAATCATTATAAAAACGCTGATCCTCACTATTAAAGGCACTAATTCCTTTGGCTGCAACGTACTCTGCATAAAGGTTTTTTGCTGTTAAACGCAGTTCATTACCCTGCTCGTTATTGCCTTGCTTACTATATAAGGTAGCTACCTCTAACAAGGCAATAGCGCGTATATTATTACGCGCTATTTTATCAACCGAGGTTAAACGTGTAACTTCACTATTTAATCCAGCTTGTGCATAACCTACTGCAAGCGATGCATTTATTGCGCTTAGATTAATATCATTTTGTAACTCGCTTGCAAGTAACTCCGCCTGCTTTAAATGCGATTCATCACTGGCATAGTAGTAATAAGCGCGATCAGCATTAGTCGACAAATTAGTGGTTATAATTAAGTTTTTACTCACCACAGCGCCATTGCCATCTGCAACCGTTAGCTCAAAACTATCCTCTAGATTTTCTAGGCGTGTAGTTTGGTAACTAATTTCGCCATTGCTAGCATTAATTAGCAAAGTGCCATGCTCTGCTGGGCGTGAAATACTATAGCTGAGGGGGTCGTTATCTACATCGGATACATTAACTTTGCCGCGCTTAATTTCACCACCGCTCACAATCACTTTATCGATATGAATAACTGGTGCATCATTAATTGCTGTAACAACTACCAGCACACGACTAGTAGTTAGGTTTCCACCATCAGATACTGCAACCTGAAAGCTATCTTCGCCATTAAAATTGGCTTTGGGGGTATAGCTAATATGACCACTATTAGCATTAACAGCAACTGCGCCGTTAGCCGCAGCATTTGCTAAATAAAATGTCAGAAGGTCGTTTTCTGCATCGGTTGCAGCAACCATTAAGCTTGCAACACTGTCTTCGTTTAGTTGGATTTGGTAACTGGCTTGTGAAAAAATAGGCGCTGAGTTAGCTCCACCACCAGAGCCGCAACCAGTGAGCGCTAATGCTGCAAAGATTATTACTAAAGCTAAACGTTTAAGAGACATGCCTATTTCTCAGATAAAAACCGAAGGCGCATGTTAATGCAAACTATTATCAATATCAATCGCTTTAATAATATTAATCTACCCTGAACTCTATTTAAAACCTCATTTTAAAAACAAAAAACCCAGCAGTTACGCTGGGTTTAGATAATATTAAATGCCTAAATTGACACTCTATATTCTATTTTTGTCTTTGGTTAGAATGGTATGTCGTCGTCAAAATCAATGGTTGGTTCCATTGGGTTAGACGCGCCGCCTTGTGGAGCATTTTGCGGTTTAGGAGCAAAGCCACCTTGCTGTTGTGGTGCACTGCTTTGCTGTGGTGCAAAACCACCTTGTGGCTGCTGATATTGGTTATTTTGTTGTGGTGCAGGAGCCGACTGTGGCTGTGCTGCTGGTGCAGACTGCTGTTGTGGAGTATAACCGCCTTGCTGTTGGTTATTTTGCCCCTGGTTGCTTTGGTAACCACCACTTTGTTGGCCGCCTTGTGATTGGTTATTTTGATAACCACCACTTTGCTGTCCGCCTTGTGATTGATTACCTTGGTAACCACCGCTTTGTTGTCCACCTTGCTGGTCGCCACCACGGCTCCCTAACATTTGCATTTGGCCGGTAAAACCGTCAACTACAATTTCAGTCGTGTATTTTTCTTGGCCTTGTGGATCAGTCCATTTACGTGTCTGAAGTTTGCCTTCAACATAAATTTGTGAACCTTTGCGGCAATACTCGCCAACAATTTCTGCCAATTTGCCAAAAAATACCACACGGTGCCACTCAGTTTTATCAACCATTTGGCCAGTGTTTTTGTCTTTGTAGCTATCTGAAGTTGCTAAGGTGATATTTGCTACACCGTTGCCATTAGGCATATAACGTACTTCAGGATCTTGTCCTAAATTACCAACCAAAATTACTTTGTTCACACCGCGTGCCATGGAACTATCTCCTATAAACGTTAGATTAAACCAGCTACTTTACGTGCTTGGTCTAGGTCAAATTCTTTATCATTAATCTTTAAGTAGCTGCGGCTTTCGTCGCGCACTACAGTTGCTTCTATTACGCCAGGTAAAGCAACTAACAGAGAAGCAAGCGACTGTGCCTGCTCTTCTGAGTCTAATTTGGTCATTAAGCTAATAACTTTACTTTTGGGTGGGACTTGCATTTTCCACGCAATAATAAGCCATATTAACCCAACAAGTGCCGCTGCCGCAAACACCGCTTGCGTTGTTGTGGTTTGTGCTACATAACCGCCAAGCATACCGCCTAAAAAGGCACCTAAAAACTGGCTAGTAGAATACCCACCCATGGCAGAACCTTTTTGGCTTGCTGGTGCAATACGCGATACTAGCGCTGGCATGGTGGCTTCTAAAAAGTTAAATGCAACAAAATACAACAGCATACAAGCAGCAATACCTACAATACTGTTAACCCATACCGACATAGCCAGCATGCTCAACATTAACAGTATAACGGAGCCAATAAATGCCTGCTTTTCTTTCTCTTTTTTAATGGCGATTATCATAATAGGCACCATTAATAAAAAAGCTAAAAATAATACTGGGATATATAAATGCCAGTGATTATCGGCCACTAAGCCATCTTTAATAAGCTGACTCGGTAACACTACAAAAATAGTAGTGAGGGTTAAATGTAATAGTAATACGCCCGCATTTAAGCGCGCTAGCTGCGGGTGTTTAATCAATTTTTTAATATCGCTAAAGCTGGCGAGCGTATCGCCTTTAGGAGCTTTATTAACCGCATTAGGTACTAGCATAGTCACTATAAATATGCCGATTATAGCTAATATTGCGGTTAACCAAAATACCCCCGAAATACCCCACGAGGCAGCGACGATTGGCCCAAGTAACATAGCAAACGCAAAGCTCATGCCTATGCTCATACCAATAACAGCCATTACTTTGGGGCGTTGTTCATCGCGGCTTAAATCGGAAGCAAACGCCAGTAATGCACTGGCTATAGCGCCCATACCTTGTAACGCACGTCCAACTGTAACCATTTGAATTGAATCGGCTAATGCCGCTATTACCGAGCCCAGCGCAAACATTAGTAAGCCGCCAACAATAACCTTTTTACGGCCAATTTTATCAGACAATCGACCCATAGGTATTTGCAATACCGCTTGGGTTAAACCATACGCGCCAATAGCAAAGCCTATCCAGATAGGCGAAAAGCCCTCCAATGATTGGCCATAAATAGCTAATACAGGCATCAGCATAAATAAGCCGAGCATTCTAAATGCAAACACACTAGCTAGCGATATAGCCGCGCGTTTTTCTCGTGAATTAAGTGAAGATGCGGTCATTATTTGCGTGATCTTACTGTGTGGAAAATTTAGGCTGAGATTCTACCATAAGCTTACTAATAATTAATCGTCATAAGTAAGGATTTTTCATTGATCATAGATTAATAATGTTACGTATTATGCGATACTGGACAAATAATTTTGGTAATAGACGAGATAGCATGGAAAACATTGAAGTCCGAGGCGCCCGCACGCACAATTTAAAAGACATCAGCCTAACCATCCCACGTGATAAGCTAATTGTTATTACTGGCCTATCTGGTTCGGGTAAGTCTTCGCTTGCATTTGATACTTTGTATGCAGAGGGGCAGCGTCGTTATGTTGAATCACTTTCTGCGTATGCAAGGCAGTTTTTGTCACTGATGGAAAAACCCGATGTAGATCATATTGAAGGTCTTTCTCCGGCTATTTCTATTGAGCAAAAGTCAACATCGCACAACCCGCGATCGACTGTGGGTACGATTACCGAAATTTATGACTATTTACGTTTAATGTTTGCCCGCGTGGGCGAACCGCGTTGCCCAACTCACGACCTACCGTTAGCCGCACAAACTATTAGCCAAATGGTCGATACTGTTTTAGCTCTGCCTGAGGGCAGTAAACTCATGTTGCTTGCACCGGTAATAAAAGAGCGTAAAGGTGAACATGTTAAGCTCCTTGAGCAATTGGCGAGCCAAGGCTACATTCGTGCCCGTATTGATGGCGAAGTATGTGACCTATCGGATCCACCGCCACTTGATCTACATAAAAAACATACTATAGAAGTAGTTGTAGACCGCTTTAAAGTAAAAGATGGCCAACAACAGCGTTTAGCTGAGTCATTTGAAGCTGCATTAGAAATGTCGGGTGGCGTGGCTAACATAGCTTATATGGATGACAGCAGCGCAGAAGAAATGCTGTTTTCGGCTAATTTTGCCTGCCCTACTTGTGGCTATGCCATGACCGAGTTAGAGCCAAGATTGTTTTCGTTTAACAATCCAGCCGGAGCATGCCAAAGCTGTGACGGCCTAGGCGTACGCCAATATTTTGATCCAAACCGCGTAGTACAAAACCCTGAACTAAGCTTGGCCGGTGGCGCAATTAAAGGTTGGGATAAACGCAGTTTTTATTATTACCAAATGCTACAAGCCGTTGCGCAGCATTATAATTTTGATTTAGATGTGCCATATCAGGATTTAGATAAAGCCTCGCAAAAAATTATTTTAGAAGGCTCCGACACTACCAAAATAGCCTTTAGCTACCGTAACGACCGCGGCGATTTAATTACCCGTAATCACGAGTTTGAAGGGGTACTTAATAATATGTACCGTCGCTACCGTGAAACTGAATCAAACTCGGTACGTGAAGAACTAGCAAAGTATCAAACCAGCCAGGCCTGCCCTAGCTGTCATGGCTCGCGTTTACGCCAAGAGTCGCGCCATGTATTTATTGGCCAAACTAACTTACCCACTATTACCCATATGAGTATTGGTGAAGCAATGGACTTTTTTGAAGGGTTAAAACTAACCGGACAAAGAGGCCAAATAGCTGAAAAAATATTAAAAGAAATTCGCGACCGTTTATCGTTTTTAATTAACGTGGGTTTAAATTACCTCTCACTCGATAGAAGTGCCGATACGCTTTCGGGCGGTGAAGCACAACGTATTCGCCTTGCTAGCCAAATTGGCGCAGGCCTAGTGGGTGTTATGTACGTACTGGATGAGCCATCAATTGGTTTGCATCAGCGCGATAACGACCGATTATTAAAAACATTGGTGCATTTACGCGATTTAGGTAACACGGTCATTGTGGTTGAGCACGACGAAGATGCCATTCGCGCAGCCGATCACATTATTGATATTGGCCCAGGTGCTGGTGTGCATGGCGGGCATATAATTGCCCAAGGTACTCGCGACGATATTTTAGCCTGTAAAGAGTCGGTTACTGGGCAGTTTTTATCCGGTGTACGTAGAATAGAAATACCTAAATTACGCCACCCCACTAACGATAAATGGCTGGAGTTATTTGGCGCTACTGGTAACAACTTAAAAAATGTTGATTTAAAAATTCCATTTGGCTTAATGACCTGTGTAACAGGTGTGTCTGGCTCGGGCAAATCTACGCTCATAAACGACACCTTATTTAAGCTTGCGCATACTGAATTAAATGGCGCAACGACTGCCGAAGCCGCTGCGTATAAATCAATTACAGGGCTTGAGCATTTTGATAAAGTGATCGACATTGATCAAAGCCCAATTGGCCGCACACCACGCTCTAACCCGGCTACTTATACTGGTATTTTTACTGGTATTCGTGAATTATTTGCCGGTACGCAAGAGTCGCGCTCTCGTGGTTATAAAGTAGGTCGCTTTAGCTTTAACGTTAAAGGAGGACGCTGTGAAGCTTGCCAAGGCGATGGCGTAATTAAGGTAGAAATGCACTTTTTACCTGATGTGTACGTGCCGTGCGACGTGTGTAAGGGTAAACGATATAATCGCGAAACCCTTGAAGTACTGTATAAGGGTAAAAATATTCATCAAGTACTCGACATGACAGTGGAAGATGCCCACGACTACTTTGATAAAATACCGGCCATTGCACGCAAACTTAAAACCCTGATGGACGTAGGTTTATCGTACATTCGTTTAGGCCAAGCAGCTACAACGCTTTCGGGCGGTGAAGCACAGCGAGTTAAATTAGCCCGCGAGCTGTCAAAACGCGATACCGGTAAAACGCTATACATACTTGATGAACCAACAACAGGCTTACACTTTGCCGATATTGAACAGCTGCTTGTTGTACTTCATCGCTTGCGCGATCACGGTAATACTATTGTTGTTATTGAGCATAACCTCGATGTTATTAAAACCGCAGATTGGGTTATCGATTTAGGCCCTGAAGGCGGAGCTGGCGGTGGTGAAATACTCATTGCAGGTACACCTGAGCAAGTAGTCGAGTGTGAGCGCTCGCATACTGGCCGTTATTTAAAAGAACTGCTTAAATAACGAGTGCAGCTTAGCTGGGTAGCTATTCATTTTTTTGTGTATTTGGTGGTTAACTTCTTTTATTAACCGCCAAATACACTAATAAAACAAAAATGCCGCTTTATAAATAAAGCGGCATTTTTATTGATCATTTTAACTAGCAAGGTTTAGCCGCGAGGAATAAAACCAAGTGCATCGTACACAGCTTTTAACGTACCTTCGGCTTGGCTGCTGGCTTTTTCTGCGCCACGCTTCATGATGTTATTAAGGAGTGTTTGATCTTCTCTGATCTCTTTAAAACGCGCTTGAATTGGCTCAATCATTGCCACTACAGCATCTGCAGTGTCTTTTTTCAGATGGCCATACATTTTGTCTTCGTACTCTGGCACTAAATCTTCAATTGAACGTTTAGTTGCCACACTTAACAAGGTAAGTAAATTTGACACTCCAGGCTTTTCAGCTCGGTCAAAGTAAATACGCGCTTGTTCGTCTGAATCGGTAACTGCTTTTTTCAGTTTTTTCTCAATCTTTTTTGGCTCATCTAACATCATAATAAAACCATTTAGATTTTCATCCGACTTAGACATTTTTTTCAGCGGATCTTGCAAGCTCATTACACGCGCACCAAACTCTGGAATATACGCTTGAGGTATTTTAAATACCTCGCCATACAGGTTGTTAAAACGTGTTGCGATATCGCGGGTTAGTTCAAGGTGTTGCTTTTGATCTTCCCCTACCGGCACTTGCTCTGCTTGGTATAATAAAATATCGGCCGCTTGTAATACTGGGTAAGCAAATAAGCCCACATTAATATTGTGCGCGTGCGTTGCCGACTTATCTTTAAACTGGGTCATACGATTAAGTTCGCCCATTTGTGCATAACAATTTAATACCCAAGCAAGTTGTGCATGCTCTGGTACTTGCGATTGCACAAATAACGCGGCTTTTTCTGGGTTAATACCACAAGCAGTATAAAGCGCTACACCATCTAAAACGCGCGAGCGAAGTAATTCAGGGTCTTGACGCACAGTTACTGCGTGAAGATCTGCAAGCATAAAGTAGCTATCATAGTCTTCCTGTAACTTTAGCCACTGGTTAATAGCGCCAACATAGTTGCCTATTGTCATACCACCGGTTGGCTGCACGCCACTTAAAACTACTGGTTTACTCATGATTTTCCTTTATTTTGCTTAATTAACAGCACTTAGCGCTGTGTAAGAACAGGTATTATATCTAAGAAGTTATCGCATAGGTACTGTGGATTATAGTCCTTAAGGTTTTCACCTTGATTATAACCATAGCTCAGTGCAATAACGTCAATTTTAGCTGCATTGGCAGCTAGTATATCGCTTTTAGAGTCGCCAATCATAATCGCTTTACTGGGCTCAACATTTAGTTTATTACAGGCAAATAACAACGGCTCTGCTGATGGCTTTTTAGCCATGTCATCACCACAAATTATTAGCTCAAAATGACTCGTTAAGGCTAACTTATCCAGTAATTTTTCGGTAAATAAACGATCTTTATTAGTGATCAATGCCTTGGGCATACCACGTAGGGCAGCAAGCCCAGTTTCAACATGTTGGTAAAGTACGCTATATTCACCTACTTGCTGTTCATAATGTTGGTAAAATAATGAAAATGCTTTATCGCTAAGTGCTTTATCTAAATGCTCACTTATTTGCATTTCGCCACTCAGTGCGCGTTTTACTAATACTTCTATACCATTGCCAACCCAGCTTTCTACTAAGCGCTGGCTAACAATCGGAAATGCTAAGTCGCTCAAAGTAAGATTAAGTGCTATGTATAAATCGTATACACTATCTACTAAGGTGCCATCTAAATCAAACAGGGCTAGGTCGTACTTCATTATTTAACACTTCCTAATTGCTCACGCATTTGATCGATAACTTCTTGGTAATTTGGCTGGTTAAAAATGGCTGAACCCGCTACAAACATATCAGCACCCGCCTCTGCAGCAGCGGCAATATTATCGACTTTTATTCCGCCATCAACTTCTAAGCGTATATTGCGACCCGATTCTACAATACGTTGTTTTGCTTGGCGTAGTTTTTCTAAAGTATGCGCAATAAAGCTTTGCCCACCAAACCCTGGATTAACCGACATTATTAAAATAACATCAATTTTATCCATCACATGATCAAGAAAGCTCAAGCTAGTGCCTGGATTAAACACTAAACCAGCTTGGCAGCCATGATCTTTTATTAATTGTAATGTGCGGTCAATATGCTCACTGGCTTCTGGATGAAAAGTAATAATTGAAGCGCCGGCCTCGGCAAACTGAGGAATAAGGCTATCAACTGGTTTAACCATTAAATGCACATCAATAGGCGCTTTAATACCGTAATTTCTAAGCGCTTTACACACCATAGGGCCAATGGTTAAGTTAGGCACATAGTGATTATCCATCACGTCAAAGTGAACCACATCGGCACCCGCAGCAAGTACACTATCAACATCTTCACCTAGTTTAGCGAAATCAGCAGATAAAATAGAAGGGGCTATTAAGTATTTTTTTTCTGGGTTCAACATAGTTAATCCGACAATGAATAATATATTGCGTTAATGTAACTTAATTAATGATGTTACCCAAGTAATCGCGACAAATATAATGGCTTAATAAAAATAAAGATTATTGATAAGCCTTTATTTTTATTCGACTTTAGAAGCTAATGCTAAAATTTAAGTTTGTTATTTAAGCAATTTTTGTTATGCTTAAAAAAGGATCAAATTATTAGGTTTAAATCATGCGTGCTTTTAAAACAGGGATATTAATGGCGTCAGCATTTTTGTTTGTTGGAGCGTTAAATTTTATCTCAAGTTCTGAGCAAGATTTAACGGCAATTAACAATTGCCAGCAAAAACAAACAACTTCTACAGATACAGCTGTAAGTGCTTGCCTTAAAATAGTAGATGAATCGTCTTGGTCTTCATGGATAACAGGCGATAGCCGCAGTGCACAGTTTCATTATTTAGATTTATTAGAGTTACTTACAAGCTCTGGTGATTCTAAAAAGCTTCCCTCTTTAAAACCATCATTTTAAACATGCGACAATTTTTTAGCGCCTTACAAAGTGTACTCGCTGCATTTTTTGGGGTGCAATCTAACAATAAACGCCACGCAGATTTTAAACACCACTCGCCAGTTAGCATTATCATAATAGCTATTATGCTTTTTATTGTTTTTATTATTTCGATTTACGCGATTGTTGTTTCGGTGCTAAGTACATAGCCATTAGTTCGCTCACTTTATTACGCGATCCCCCTTTGGGGCTAATAGTGCGCTTTACCTGAATTTGATCTAATGTTGCTTGGCTATAAATTTTACGCGTCCATACCGTATCATGGTTAGAGATAAGCACTGGAGTGTCATTTTCAAACGCCGCTTGCTCGGCTAAATTTGCTAAATTTGCTTGATCATCTAAATTAAAACCGCCCTTAGCATACGAGGTAAACGAGGCTGTTTTACTTAAAGGCACATACGGTGGATCACAATAAATAACTGCATTTTTAGGTACTAGTTTAAAAATGTCATCGTAATCAAGGCAGGTAAACGTAGCCTGTTGCGCTTTTTTAGCAAAAAAGTACATTTCTTTTTCGGGAAAATAAGGCTTTTTGTATTTACCAAAAGGTACATTAAAAATACCCTTTAAGTTATACCTACAAAGCCCGTTATAACCGTGTCTATTCATATATAAAAACAGCATTGCGCGTTCGTATATATCGCTACTTTGATTAAATTGCACGCGGTATTCGTAGTAAGCGTCGGGATGATTATTTAAATCCACAAACAGCTTTTTAGCATCACTTATAAACTCATCGGGCGAGTTTTTAAGTTCTTTGTATAAATTAATTAAATCGGCATTAATATCATTAAGAATATAGTGTTTAAAATCGCTATTTAAAAACACTGAGCCGGCACCAACAAAAGGTTCAACCAAAGTATCAGCCTGCTGGCTAGCTTGCTTTAGTCGCGCGTTAATATCTTCAACTAGACTGTATTTTCCGCCAGCCCATTTAAGGAAGGCTCTACTCTTTTGCTGCATTGGCTCTTTACTTCAATCTGGTGTTGCGCGATTTTACACTAAAGTTGCTTAGTTTACTGATCAACTAATACAATTTCTTGTTTTATTTTGCTTATTTTTTTATAGAAAGGCTTATTTATTTTAACCTCTGCAGGCAAAGCGCTCATAGCTAACTTTGCAGCATTCATATCAGTAAAACTACCCACTGTTACCACCCACCAAGTTTTATTGTTTCTTTTAGTTTGATAGGTATGCGCTACTTTTTGTAGTTTATGCTGGCTAATAAATTCAGCACTGACTTGTTGCTGAGTAATCGCTAATAATTGAATAACTGTATTTGTGTCTGGCTGTTGTAAGTACCATGCATTACCTGTGAGTATTTTGCTCTCAACCTGAGCTGAAATATTACTGTGTGGCTGCGCTGCTAATATCTTTGGCTCTACCGATGGTGTATTTTTAGAGCTGGGAGTTGTTTGCTTCGCAGTCAGACTTTGCATAATTGCAGGCACATCATTATGCGGTGTTTGTAGCTCAACTGTGCTTGCAGGTAAGTTAGGTGACGCTGCAATAACGCTATTGTCGCTATTGTCGCTATTCGCTAATGGCTGCTGTATTTGCTTAACCGAAATTGCCGTTGTGAGTACTTCAGGCTGAGCTTGCTGATAATATTGTTGCCACCATTGAGTCATGTCTGATTTATATAACAAGCCAATTATTAAAAACAGAATAATTAACATCAAAATTAATAAATGCAAACGCCAAGATACTTTATCTTTTACAACAACATCCGCTATATGTTCTGTTGCTTGCCAGCTCAGTAATAAATTAGGATTACCCTGAGCCGCAGCTATAAAAGCTTGATAAACTGGGTCTTCATCATAAGGCAGGTCGCTAAAATACCAACGCATTAACTGCTTACTTTCACTTTGGTTTAATGGCTCTAAGTGAATGTTTATTGCCGCTGCAAAGGCCAGTTTTGACTGCGCAGCAAGCATAATATAAAGCGTACTGGGGGAGTTTTTAGCCAGTAGTTCTAACTCTACCTGTAATTCTTCTGATAAGTGCCTGGCGTTATCTAGCACCCATAAACAAGGGCCACAAGCTTGCTGTTGTAATAATTGATAAAAGTTTTCGGATAGGCTCAAGCTATGATCAATTAAAGGTGCATTAAAGCTTTGCTCTAATAGCTCGCTCATTAATTGAATGTCTGTCATTTGCGCTGTTACTTGCACAAATGCTTTATTAAAATCGTTATATTTATCAGTAATAAAAGTTTCGAGTAGGTAGCTTTTACCTAGGCCAGAGGTGCCTAGTAAAACAATCAGGTTTTGTCCGTACTCAAATTGCAGTGCGATTCTATCCACCAATGCCGCACGGCTTGGTAAAATTTGTGGCTGCATTATTGCTCGATTAACGCTCGAACTTGGTCATCTGAAACATCATCCACTAATGCACATTGTCCAAATTGGGTGGGCAGAATAAAGCGGATAGTACCCTTTTTATTCTTTTTGTCTTTACGCATATGCTGCAAAAAATGCTCGCTGGTCATTACCGCCGGGATCTGCGTGGGTAAGCTATATTGCGCAATTAAACCAGAGATACGCGTAACGTCCTCAGCGGTTAAATCTTGGCGTGTATATGCTAGTTTTGCAGCAAGTACCATACCTGTTGCTACTGCTTCGCCATGTAGCCAAACACCGTACCCCATTTGCGCTTCAATTGCGTGCGCAAAGGTATGACCTAAGTTTAATAGTGCTCTTAGGCCTTGCTCTTTTTCGTCTTGAGCTACAATTAGCGCTTTAATTTCACAGCACCTATAAATTATATGCTGTAAACAGGCTTCATCTAATTGCTGTAAACGCTCAACATTTTGCTCTAAGTAAGCAAATAGCTCAGTATCGTAAATCAAACCGTATTTAATCACTTCAGCCATACCGGCTGCAAACTCGCGCGCAGGTAAAGTATGTAATGATTGTGTGTCGATAAAAACGGCTTGTGGCTGGTAAAATGCCCCAATCATATTTTTACCTAGTGGATGATTTACCGCTGTTTTTCCACCTACCGACGAATCAACTTGTGATAATAGTGTCGTTGGCATTTGAATAAAGGGAATGCCACGCTGATAACATGCAGCAACAAAACCAGTTAAATCACCAACAACGCCGCCACCTAATGCAATTAAGCAGGTGTCACGACCACAGTTATTTTCGAGTAAAAATGCCGATATTTTTTCAAACCAGGTAAGCGATTTATATTGCTCGCCATCAGGAATAATAAAGTGCAGTGGATTCAATGTTGCTAACTGCGCTAATAAGCCTTGTAAATACAAAGGCGCAATAGTGTCGTTAGTAATGATGATAGGCCGACAATCACCAATGTGATGAACTAGGCGGCCATTATCTTGAAGTGTAGATTGACCAATATAAATAGGGTAACTTCGCTCGTCTAAATTAACAGATAATTCAAGCATGCTTAGCTATTTCCTTTAATATTAGTAATTAAAAATCCAATTTCTCGATGATTTGGTTAGCAACAACTTTAGCGCTTTGCTCATCAGTGCGTACAACAAAATCAGCCACTTCTTTATATAACGGTTCGCGTTCTTCTGCTAAACGTTCTAATACATCACGAGGTGCTTCTTCTGTTTGCAGTAATGGGCGACGCTTGTCGCGTTGTGTGCGTGCAACTTGTTTTTCAATCGGTGTCTCTAGGTATACTACAATACCGCGAGCCGAAAGCTTGTTTCTAACTTCTTTACTCATTACTGAACCACCACCGGTTGCAAGTACAATACCCTGCATTTCGGTTAGATCGCCAATAACAGATTCTTCACGAAGTCTAAAGCCTTCTTCACCTTCAAGATCAAACACCCAGGCAATATCTGCACCGGTACGGCGTTCGATTTCTTGATCAGAATCAACAAATTCAAGGTGTAATTGGTCAGCGATGTGACGACCAATCGTACTTTTGCCAGCCCCCATGGGGCCAACTAGAAATATATTACGTTTCTCAGCCATATCTTTTAGTACAAACGAACTCTAAAATTTGAAATAAAACCCCGCCTAACGACCTGGCCCCAAAATTAAGGAGAGGATTATCTCAGTAATCGGTTGGGTATTTCAAGTCAATTAGCATAAAAAGCCATATAACGAGCAATTAATCTAAATAATCATCCATTAGTTAACAAAACATTAGCTTATTTTAGGGAGTATTTATTTTTCATGGTTAAAATTTGTGCAATCCAAAGTTGTATTTATCAAATTACTGATAACTTTACTACGTAATGTTATGTAAAACTCACACAGTAAAGCGCAAAATAACACTAGAGTGCACCCGAAGGGCAGCGCATGTTGGTTTTATGCTGCTATCGCATATTTTGGGAAGTAACCACACTGCATATTCTCTACTTAGTAAACTAAGTAGAGTGCTGCAAAATCAATATTCAAATATAATCACGCCCTAATCAACTTGTATCTTAGGAGTGACGAAAATCAGTAGTTCACGCTTTTCGTTAAACTCACTGGTACTTTTAAACAGTCTTCCAATGTATGGAATGTCGCCCAATAAAGGAACTTTTTTGGTCGAATTAATAATTTGCTGTTGAAAAATACCACCCAAAACAACTGTTTGGCCATTTTCTACCAGTACCTGCGTTTCAATTTGTTGCGTATCAATTGCAACCGCAGGGCCTGTTCCGGTCTGTACTGTATCACCTCGGGTATCTTGAGTGATAATTAAATTCAAAATAACTTTGTTATCAGGTGTTATATGCGGTGTTACTTCTAAGCTAAGTACTGCTTTTTTAAAGCTTACTGTTGTCGCACCACTAGAGGCTGATTCAACATAAGGTATTTCGGTACCTTGTTCAATCCTCGCCTTTTGCTGGTTAGCCGCAGTAATTCGCGGACTAGCAATAATTTCACCTTTATTTTCTTCTTCAAGCGCAGTTAGCTCTAAATCAATTAACGTACCATTAGCTAGTTTAGCAATATGCATACCTATGCTAGCTGAAGGGTTAGCAACTGGTAGGTTTACATTTAATCTATCAGACAAGCTTGGAATATTACCATTAGAGATGTTTTCAGCCCCCTCTAGGGTGCCTGAAATACCATCGGTTCCTTGCTGATCACTAAAGCCCCAACGTACCCCTAAATCTTCTGTAACGTTGTCGCGTACGGTTACCATGCGCGCTTCAATTACAACCTGCTTTACAGGTATATCTAGCGTTTCGACCATGCGGCGTACGCTTTCGATACTTTTTGCCGTATCTTTCATTAATAATGTATTGGTACGCTGATCAACCGACACACTCCCTCTTGGGGTTATAATGCTGTTAGTGTCCGTTTTTAGTAAATCTGCAAAATCTTCGGCCTTTGCATAATTTAAGCGAATGTACTCGCTGTACAAAGGCTCTAAATCTTCTACTTGTTGCTTTGCTTTTAAGTCTTTTGCTTCACGTGCTGCAAGCTCTTCTGATGGGGCTACCATTAAAATAGAGCCATCCATACGCTTATCAAGACCTTTTATTCTGAGTACCACATCAAGCGCTTGATCCCATGGCACGCCATCTAAACGTAGCGTTATATTGCCCGTTACAGAATCACTGGTTACTAAGTTAAAGTCGTTGTATCCGGCTATAATTTGCAAGACGGCACGTACCGAAATATCTTGAAAGTTCAGGGTCATTGGTCGACCTTGATATTCTTTACCACCATCAAGGTAAGCATTTTGGGTTTCGTCTTTCTCAACATTTAAGGTAAAAATATTATCTATTTGCTGATAAGTAAACGTAAATGCTGCGTTTGGCTCAATAACAATTCGGCTCAGGTTATCTTCTTTAAAGGTTTCTATATTGCTTACGATAGTACCAAAATCAAGTACATCTAATTCGTATAATAAATCATCTAAAATATCAGTGTGATGAAACTCTGCAATAATTTTACCGCCACTTTCATGTACTTCTATTGCGGCTTGAGTATCTTGCAAAAATACCAATACTTTAGCTTCGCCCTTTTCACCACGGCGAAAATCAATAGATTGAATACGATTAATGTAACTACCGCCAATGCTATCTGCAGCATCATCAGTCGTTAGCGCTTGCTCGGTTAATGGATTATCAGAGATACGCAGCGAGACCAGATTATTATTAACCTGGGTTTCATAAATTTTCAAACGCTCAAGATGTACCGTTACTTTTAAACCGTTACTTGTCATTACGCTGGTTACATTATTTATTCCAGCCAAATTAACAGCAACATCGGCTAACCCTTGATCTAACTGTGCATTGGTAAACAGCATTTCTATACGCGCTGGGCTATTGAACACTTGAATACTTGGTTGCAGGGTTAATTCTTCATCAAATACCAGTTGTAGTTCGGTTTCGCCTTTTAATAATGGATTATAGCGCACGTCATAAAGTAGCGGCTCAGCTACCGCAGTTTTGGCTATTAATAGTGTAAAAATCACTAATAAAGCTGACAATACACGATGAAGCGAACCTACATCCTTATACATATTTGTATGACCTTTTTTGTTATTAATTTGCGCCATCAATTGTCGCCTCTAACATTTCTAATTTAGTCTGACGCTCTTTCCAACAGCCAGATCCATCAGGGATTAATTCTATTAACTCAATATAGTCACTACTCACTTTTTTTACTTTTCCGTCGTAAGTGCCCAAGTAACTCCCTACGGTTACTCTATGCAGCGTTGCATCAGCAGCAGTAATAAGTGCCCATGTTTGGCTATTAGAGCCTAATGTGCCTTTCATCGCTAGATTATCTAGCGGATATTTTTCTAATGGCTCACGAACTCTATCTGGATCTGGGTGCAAACAATTTTTAATTTGCGTTAACTTATTTTGTATAATTTCAGGTTGTGGAGCTACAAATGGGCTACGCAATTGACCTGCATTGTATTCAAAATACTCAAACTGAATGAGCTCTGGTATTTTTTCCACTCTGGGGGTTGTACTTGCTTTTACCTGATCAATAAATTCTTTTTGTTCAGAAGTGTCACTATTACAGCCACTCAATAACATTGTAAAAATAGCCACTAAAGGGAGTTTATTCATTATTTAGTCCCCTCTTCGTAGCGATAAGTTTTTGCAATCACACTAAATGTTAACTGCTTTTCTCCAGATGATAAAATAGAAAAGTCATGTAAACTAACAATTCGCGGTAATTGAGCCACTTTACCTACAAACTGACCAAATTCATGGTAGGTCCCTACCACTTCTATTTTTATTGGCAGTTCGGTATAAAATTCTTTTTCAACTTCAGGCAACCAACCAATTTTTAAAAAGGTTAAGCCACTGGTAGTACCCACATAAGATAAGTCATCTAATAAGCCTGGGGTTTCATTAGAGGTTGGTAGGCGTTTTAATAGCTGAGAAAACTTATCTTCCATTTCAATCATTTGCAGCCGATAAATATCTAGTTTACTGGCTACCGCATATTTGGTGCGATAAGTAGTGCGCAGCTCCACCTCTTTGGCTAAAGCGTTATGATAACTGTCTATTTCATCCGAAACTAATAAGCTATAGCTAAAAAACAACACTAAACCCGCAATAAAAGCACCGCAAATAACTTTAACAATAACCGGCCATTCACCTATATTATCAAGTTCTATTTCATTCCAATCTATATCTTTAAAAGCTTTAAAATCAAGGTTCATCATGTACCTCGCCAATTTTATCGAATGGTTTTACATAAAATTCCATATTAAAATCACTCAACAAACGCGACGATTTATCGCCAGCAACAATACCTTGCATTACTGGGCGCTCTAATAAATAAGAACCTTGCACTTCACGTAACAAGGTTGAAAGGCGATTATTCGATTCGCTTTTTCCAAGTACATGAATTTGATTACCGCGTCGCTCTAGCTTAGTTAAATAAACCCCTGCAGGTACTATTTTTGCGACTTCATCCATAATTTGCGTGCCTAAATTACGACTCCTTTGCAGATTTTCAATTAAGCGCATACGCTGCTGCAGGTTTTCTTTTTTCTTATCTAGCTCTCTAATGTCTCTTATTTCTTTATCTAGCATACTTATTTCTGCACTAAGGTAATTGTTTTTTAGATTTTGCCCCTCTTTTAAAGCGCCATAAAATGAGCTCAATAAATACATACTCAAAAAACACAAAACAACAACTGCAATTAATGAAGTAATAAACTTCTTTTTTGAGTCTTCACGCTGTAGTTCACGCCAAGGCAGTAAATTTATATGTGGCATGATGAAAAGCTCCTCAAAGCGAGTCCTGTTGCAATAGCAAATTGCGTGCGATGACGCTGTAATACATTACGGTCAACTCTAGGAGATATTTCCATATTTACAAATGGCTCGGCTACAATTGTGTGTATACCTAACTCTTCGACTAATAAGCGCTCAAAACCGCTAATCATAGCTGTACCACCGGTTAATACAATATAATCTAGCTGATCTTTACCCGTGGTGGTTAAAAACATTTGCACCGCGCGGCGCACTTGTTGTAGCAAGGCTGTTTGAAAAGGTGCAAGTACTTCAAAGGTATAATTTGGTGGTAAGTCGCCGGTTGCTTTACCAATTTCAGCTTCATCAAAGCCTTTATTATAATAGGCAACAATACTATTAGTGTATTGATCGCCACCAAACACTTGGTCGCGGGTATAAATTGTATCGCCCGCTTGCACTACACTTACGAGTGTTAATACCGCGCCAATATCAACAATTGCAACGCACTTATTAAATGCATCACTTGGTAACTGTTGATAGTACACATCCATTGCTCGGCTTAATGCGTAGCTTTCTACGTCAACCACTTTAGCAACTAAGTTAGCCGCTTCTAACGCGCCAACACGTGCTTCAACGCTTTCAGTACGCGCAGCCGAAAGCAATACATTCATTTTACTAGGATCGGCGGCATTGGTTGATAGCTTTTCAAAATCAAGATTAACTTCATCTAATGGATAAGGAATTAAGCTGTCTGCTTCAATTTCAATTTGCGATTCTAATTCAGCGTCACTTAAGGTGACATCCATGAAAATCACCTTGGTGATTACGGTCTGGCCTGAAACAGCCACCGCAGCTTCTTTTAGTGATTTAGGTAATTTTCGTTTTAATTTAGTTATTACATTACCAATTGCTTCAATATCTTGAATAGTACGCTCACTCATGGCGCCTTTTGGCATAGGTTCAATTGCAAGTGCTTCTAATCGAAGCCCAGTGTCTGTTTCACTTAACAGTACAGCTTTGATAGAGTGCGATCCTATATCAATGCCTACCATCATCGGCGATGGCTTTTTAAATAGTTGACTTAGCATGTTTGCAACTTTGCCTTTGTTTTAATAATAAACAAGTTATAATTCTTATCTGAAAAAATACTATTCATTTTTTAATCAATATATACTAGCAGCCTCAACTTGTAATTGGGAGTCCATTTAGGGAAATATCAGTGATTTTATTAAAAAGAACTTTACAATTTTTTATCATTTGCACATTATTTGGACTGATCACTTTGTTCAGCCTTTATTATTACGTTAAACCTGATATCCCAAGTGTGCAAGTTTTAAAAGACGTGCAATTACAAACTCCTATGCAAGTATTCACTAAAGATGGTCTGTTGATCAATCAATTTGGTGAAAAACGACGAATTCCGGTCACAATAGACCAAATACCACAACCCCTCATTAATGCATTTTTAGCCACCGAAGACAGCCGCTTTTATGATCACCTTGGTATTGACCCAATAGGTATAGTCCGCTCTGCGCTTGTACTTATATCTACCGGAGAGAAAAAACAAGGCGCTAGTACTATTACTATGCAGCTAGCACGTAATTTTTTCTTAACCCGCGAAAAAGCCTACATTCGTAAAGTAAAAGAAATTTTTATCGCGATACATATTGAAAACTTATTAAGCAAAAACGAAATTCTTGAGCTGTATTTAAATAAAATTGAATTAGGTAATAGGGCGTTTGGTATTGGTGCAGCAGCGCAAGTTTATTACGGTAAAGAACTAAAAGACTTAACCCTTGCGCAAATGGCAATGATTGCCGGCCTGCCAAAAGCACCTTCAGCGCTTAATCCTATTCGCAATCCAGTGCGTGCTAAAGCGCGTCGTAATGTCGTACTTGGTAGAATGTTGTCTGAACGTTATATAACCCAAAGCGAATATGAAGAGACTATTAATCAACCTATAACGGCCGTTTTTCATGGCGCTGAAATAGATTTATACGCACCTTATATATCTGAAATGGTGCGTGCAGAAATGGTTGCTAAATACGGTATTGATAAAGCGTATAACTCTGGCTTTAAAATATTTACCTCGGTAGAGTCCCACGTTCAACAAGCTGCGCAAACGGCTTTAGTAAATAACTTACATAGTTACGATATGCGCCACGGTTTTAGAGGTCCAGAGCGTTTATTATGGGATGCGCAAACACAACCAGCATTAAGCCAAGCGCAAATTCTTAACCAGCTAAAAGACGTAAAACAGCTTGGCGACTTACAAGCAGCAGTGGTATTGGCAGTTAACGAAAAAACAGCCGACGTTTTACTAAAAAATGGTGAACTGGCAACACTTACATGGGATAACTTAAAGTGGGCACGTAAATATATTACGCGTTACCGCCAAAGTTTTGCTCCTAAAGCTGCAACTGAAATATTAGTACCAGGTGCACAAATATGGCTACGTAAAAACGACGATAATAATTATTTATTGAGTCAAATTCCTGAAGCCTCTAGTGCCATTGTGTCTTTAGACCCTCAAGATGGCCGTATTAAAGCAATTGTTGGTGGTTATAGTTTTGAGCAAAGCCAGTACAACCGTGCAGTGCAAGCTAAACGCCAAGTCGGCTCAAACATTAAACCCTTTATTTACTCTGCAGCTCTGGAAAAAGGCTACACTTTAGCATCCATTTTAAACGACGCTCCAATTAATCAATGGGATAAAAGCCAAGGTATTGCATGGCGCCCAAAAAACAGCCCTGCAGTTTATAATGGCCCAATTCGTATTCGCCGCGCATTGGCGCAATCTAAAAACGTTATTTCGGTTCGTCTTCTACGTGGTGTAGGCTTGCAACGTACTGCCGATCATTTACTCAAATTTGGTTTTGATAATAAAGACATTAACCGCAGTGAATCCTTAGCGCTTGGTAGTGCTTCCATTTCTCCATTAGAACTTGCTCGTGGTATGAGCGCGTTTGCTAATGGCGGGCATTTAATAGAACCGTATTTTATATCTGAAATTCAAGATGCCTTTGGTACAGTGTTATTTAAAGCAAACCCAGCCCTAGCCTGCGATGAGAACACGCAGCCCCTCGCTATCGAAAATAACAGCAGCCTAACGATAGAAAATACTGAGCAAGGTGAAAAAGCGCAGCAAACAGTGCAATGTGCCCCACGTATTATTTCTAAACAAAATGCTTTTTTAATTGCAGACGCTATGAACAGCGCAATTTGGGGCGGCGGAAGCTGGAGCAATAAAACAGGCTGGACGGGGACTGCATGGCGAGCACAGCGTTTAGGGCGTCGTGATTTATCGGGTAAAACAGGTACCACAAACGATTCTGTTGACACTTGGTTTAGTGGTTTTAACCGCAATGTACTCACCTCAGTATGGGTTGGCTTTGACAACCCTGGCAATACTCTAGGTCGTTCTGCTTATAACAACAACCTTGATAGTGGTCAAATAACAGGGGCTGAATCGGGCGCTAAAACAGCTCAACCCGCATGGAATGAATTTATGAGGGCAGCTCTTGATGGGCAACCAGAAGCGCCAATTGAACCACCTGAAGGATTAGTTTCTATTCGTATTGATTTAGCGACTGGCTTATTAAGCCACAAAAATGATTACACTAGCCGCTTTGAATACTTTGAAAAAGGCACTACCCCAACTAGTTATGTGCTTTCGCAGCCAAGCGATATTTTTGAAGAAAACACCAAAACAGAAGAAGAGCTATTTTAACCATAAGCACACCTCTCATTAGCTAAATGATTAATTACGCTAAAAAAAACGGCAACCTTTTTAGGTTGCCGTTTTTTGTTTTATTTAATTATTACTTTAAGTTTTTTATCAGCCAATATAAGTCAGAATGAACGCCTGCTGCAGTCACTTCCTTACCAGCACCTGGGCCTTGTATAATCAAGGCATTATTGCTGTACCACTGGCTGTTAATAACAAAAATATTATCACCCGGGGTTAAGTTTGCTAATGCGTCATTGGGCGTAACATACGCTAACCCTACTTTGGCCGTTACGCTATCGTGCTCAATACTCAGTAAACCTGTATAACGAAGTACCGCGTTTTGTAATTTTGCATTGCGTGCATGCTCTTCAATAAAAGTGTCGAGCTTATGTTTATTAGCTAAAAAGTCATCCCAACTACCTAGTGCTAGCTCATCGGGCATTAACGGCGCTAAGGCAATGTCGTTAAGGTCTAATTCAACCCCTAACTCTCGCGCTAAAATAAGTAGCTTACGCTGCATATCTCGCCCCGATAAATCTTCGCGCGGATCGGGTTCAGTAAAACCCATTTGTTGCGCTTCAAGTAATAACTCAGAAAATGCAGTTGCGCCATTATACATACTACATAACCACGATAACGTACCCGAAAAAACACCTTCTATACGTGTTATTTTATCGCCACTGTTTTGTAAATCTGCAAGGGCAAAATTAATTGGTAAACCGGCACCCACACTAGCGTTATAGCGCCAATATAAATTGCGCTGCGCAATATTGTGCTGCAACGCTTTATACCAAGGAGTTGGCGCGGTACCAGCATACTTATTAGCACTAATTAAATGACAATCAAGCGCAACAAAATCTGGGTATAACTGACTAAATTGCTCGCTGGCGGTTATATCTATAACCACTTTATGCTCGTAATCAAGCTGGCCAATAGCGGTTAATAAATCTTGGCTGCTATAGTCAACAGCCTCTAACTGCCATTGGTTCTTCCAGTGCTGTACATTTATGCCGCTGGGATTAAATAGCAGTTTTTGCGAACGTGCTAATCCCACTAACTTAATATTAAAGTCGGTTGATAAGCGTGCTAGCTGCGCCGATAGTTGGCTAACAAATACATCCCCTACGTTACCAAGCCCTGCCACTATTAAGGCAATTTCTTGGCCTTTAGTGATCAGTTTATCGTGCAGCACATTAAGCACATCACTATCAATAAGCTGATCCGTCAGTAGCAATACATAACCACTATCTTGATGCACAAAGCGAGGTTCAATATTATGCAAATTGAGCAACTCGCGTGCCTGAGTACTCAATAAGTTTATATCTTGCTCAGGAGCAACTAGCGCGCAACCATGTAGGTTAGACTCGCTAATATTGGCTCTTCCTGCAAAGTAACTAACTACTTGATGGGTCGCTACTGCAGGTACTATTAGGTAAGTTTCACCCGCGCTACTAAAATGATGCAAACTATGTTGAATAAGCTGGCTAACCTGAGTTACCTCACCCTCAACTAGCCCTTCAACACTAAGTAAATCTATATTTTCTAATGTAGTAATAAAGCGTTTTTGTTTTACACAGCCCTCTTTCACTACATTTGTTGAGCTTGCTTGCACGTCAAAACTACTGCGCACCGCAAGCTTTATATCGGTATTTTTAAGTGGCGATAATGTTTTAGCGTGTAAAACGGGGTTACCTAATCTTGCCAATAAGTTAGCTTGCGCTCTACATACCTTAGCGTATTTAATGGCCTTGTTAACTTTACGTGGGTCGGTACTAAATATCCCTTGTGTATCGGTCCAAATATATACTTGTTTAGCATTGCAATAACTTGCCAATAAGGTTGCACTGTAATCACTACCATTGCGACCAAGAGTGACCGTATCGCCTTGGGTATTAGCCGCAATAAACCCTGTTACCACGTTAATTTTGTGCTGGCTAATAAGCTCACTACACTGCTGCGTATTTTGGCTATGCAATAATTGTCCATCACTTAGCGTAAACAAGCCTCTTGCGTCTTGCATGCATGCAGCAACATTAAGTTGCTGTAAATACGCTGCGAGCAAACGAGCTGACCACAACTCACCATGGGCGAGTAGCGCCGCTTCTTGCAACTGCTCAGTACTCGCTAATTTAGCAACTAAACTTAGCTCTTCATTTAGAGTGGTTAAGGCGCTGCGCTTTAAATCGCCCTGCAGTAGCTGCGTTATTAAATCACTTTGATGATTGTTTAATTGCAATACAATATCAGCGAGCGCTTGAGTATCGTGCTGCTGATAACTTTGCCACAGTTTTACTAATGTATCTGTGGTTTTTCCTGCAGCCGATACCACTACACAATCACCGGGCTGAGCTTGCCCTAAAATTATTTTTGCAACGCTTTTATAGCGCTCGGCTGAGCTTAAACTCGAACCACCAAATTTATGAATATTATTAGTCATATTAATTACCACAACGCCGGGTGAGCAGCGCTCAATTTAACATTACTACTTGCGCTAGCACCTGCTTTACCTGCGTTATTGTGCTGACCTGGTTGCACTAAATTAAATACCCGATCAAAGTCTGCTAATAAATCTGCTACATCTTCAATACCTACCGACACACGAATAAGCGTATCGCCAACGCCAGCGGCTAAACGAGCCTCGGCTTCCATTCCTGCATGCGTCATTGTTGCTGGGTGGCATATTAAGCTCTCTACGCCACCTAAAGATTCAGCTAAGCTAAATGTTTTAAGGTTTGTTAAAAATGCAGCTGCGTCATTTACATCACCTTTAATGTCAAAACTAACCATGCCACCAAAACCAAGTTGCTGTGCTTTAGCCAATTCATGTTGTGGATGCGACTCTAGCCCCGGGTAATATACTTGGCTAACAAATTTTGAGCTTTCAAGGTACTTAGCAATAGCTAAGGCATTTTCTTGATGCTGCCGTAAGCGTACATTTAAAGTACGCAAGCCACGCAAAGTTAAGTAACTATCAAACGGTGCCCCCGTTATACCAATATTATTTGCCCACCAAGCCAGTTCTTCACCTAGTTCGTCAGTTGCAGCAATAACCGCACCGCCAACCACGTCTGAGTGGCCATTTATGTACTTAGTGGTTGAGTGCACCACAATATCAACGCCAAATTTAATCGGGTTTTGTAATGCAGGCGATAAAAAAGTGTTATCTGCGGCTACCAAAGCACCGCATTGTTTCGCAATATCGGTTACTGCTTTAATATCAGTTAAACGTAAAATAGGGTTACTAGGGGTTTCTATCCAAATTAACTTAGGTTTGATTACTAAAATTTGCTGCAAACTTTCTGGTTTAGTTAAATCTAACACTTCGAGTTTTAATAGGCCGCGCTTTTGTAATGAGGTAAATAAGCGATAGCTGCCGCCATAACAATCATGGGGGATCACTAACGTATCGTCACTATTAAGCAGCTGAGTGGCTAAATGTACGGCAGCCATTCCTGTTGCAGTAATAATGCCGCGAGCACCACCTTCGAGTTCGCTGAGTGCTTGGGCTAAAGTATCACGATTTGGATTACCACTGCGGCCATAGTCATATTGACGTTTTGTATCAAAGTCGGCAAACGAATAAGTGGTTGATAAATACAGCGGAGGCACAACCGCGCCATGGTGCTTATCAGCATCGACACCACTGCGAACTGCAATTGTCGCTTTATTTTTTTCACTCATATTTATTACCTGCTTTATTTAGATGTTTAGACGTCTAAAACAGTAATTCATTCAACTTAAGAAGTCAAAACATTTAAACACCTAGCCATCTGTGCAACAAGTATTTGACTAATTTGTTTAAATCGATAGAATTTCACGCATATTCGCGCTATTTTTTAGTAGGGTGAGCAATTAATAATCTGAGGCAACGATACATCTTATGGCAAAATGGAATGGCGAGTATATTCACCCATACGCAGAACACGGGAAAAAATCAGAGCAAGTTAAAAAGATCACCGTTTCGATCCCGCTAAATGTATTAAAAGTACTAACCGATGAACGCACCCGTAGGCAAATTAATAACTTACGCCATGCAACTAATAGCGAGCTATTATGTGAAGCATTTTTGCATGCGTTTACTGGGCAACCGTTACCTAACGATGATGATTTACGTAAAGATAACGCCGAAAAAGTGCCTGAAGAAGTGAAAAAAATAATGCAAGAAATGGGCTTAGAAGTTCCTGTTTTAAACGAAGACTAAACAGCGGCTTTTAAACAAAAAAACCTCAGCCATGCTGAGGTTTTTTTATGGCTATAAATTACACTGAAGTAACTTAATACCGAGCAACATAATGCTGCTTATTCCATATAGTTTGCTGGCAGCTCTATTTGCGCTACGCCTGAAGCAATGGCTGCTAATGCAACTGCTTTAGCAATACGCGGCAATAAACGCGGGTCCATAGGCTTAGGAATAATATACTCTGCACCAAACGCTAGCTTATCGACACCGGCAGCTTTTAGTACTTCTGGTGGAACCGGCTCTTTGGCAATACTACGAATAGCTTCAACTGCTGCAATTTTCATTTCATCGTTAATTTCACTAGCACGCACATCAAGTGCACCACGGAAAATAAACGGAAAACACAACACGTTATTAACTTGGTTAGGGTAATCTGAGCGCCCTGTTGCCATAATTAAATCGCTTCGTGCGCCGTGTGCCAGTGCCGGATCAATCTCTGGATCTGGGTTCGAACAAGCAAATACGACTGGCTTTGCTGCCATTAATTTTAAATCATCGGCCGATAATAAGTTAGGGCCCGACACACCAACAAATACGTCAGCATCTTCAATTACATCTTGTAATGTACGCTTATCGGTATTGTTAGCAAATAACTGTTTGTACTCGTTTAAATCATCACGGCGAGTGTGAATAACACCTTTACGATCAAGCATATAAATATGTTCACGCAGTGCACCACACTTAATTAATAACTCCATACAAGCAATCGCTGCAGCGCCGGCACCTAAACATACAATAACTGCATCTTCAATATCTTTGCCTTGCACTTCCAGCGCATTTATCATGCCTGCAGCCGTTACAATAGCCGTGCCGTGCTGATCATCATGAAAAACAGGAATACTACAGCGTTCAATAAGCGCCTTTTCAATTTCAAAACACTCTGGTGCTTTAATATCTTCAAGGTTAATACCGCCAAAAGTATCAGCAATATTAGCCACAGTATTTATAAAGTCTTCGGTGGTGCGGTGTTTTACTTCAATATCAATTGAGTCAATGCCTGCAAAACGTTTAAACAACAACGCCTTGCCTTCCATTACCGGTTTTGACGCTAAAGGCCCTAAATTTCCTAAACCTAAAATAGCAGTACCATTGGTGATCACTGCAACCAAATTACCTTTACCTGTGTACTTATAGGCATTTACAGGGTCAGCAGCAATTTCACGCACCGGCTCAGCTACACCGGGGCTATAAGCTAAAGCGAGATCATGAGCCGTTTCTGCAGGCTTGGTTAGCTCAATGCTGATTTTACCTGGAACGGGGTGAGAGTGATAATGTAGTGCTTGTTCACGAAAGTCCGACATAACGCGATTATATCCTGCAATTTAAGTTAAAGTGAGAGGGAGTAAAGCGACACTTAACATGCCTTAAAGTACGATACCCTTATTATTTTTAAATTCCAAGCAATATCAGGTCTATCCTGTTATATGCTAGATCTGTTAATTTTAAGCGAATTTTCAGCAACTTCGATAAAAACATCGCTACTTTTCATAAATATAAATTGTGCTAAAAGGCACTTTTCAAGCTTATTTTAGTTAAAAGTATTATTCACAAAACAGCGTTTTTAAAATGTGAATAAAATCAGCTAAAAGCGATTATTTATTCTGCTTTAACAACACATAGCTTCATGTTGGCTACTTTTAGAAACCGAGTTTAAAATTTAGCTATTAAAAATATAGAGAATATTAGGTCATTTGTCTGCAAAGGTTTATGCATACCGAGAATAAGAACAGGAAATAGTTATGCAAAAGCAATAAACTTAAAACTAGCGAGGTTAGGGGGAAGTTAGAGGATTTTTAGGCATAAAAAAAGCATCCTAAGATGCTTTTTTTAACTAAATAGCAATAATTACTTTTTGCTACCAAGTGCACCGAAACGCTTGTTGAAACGATCAACACGTCCGCCAGTGTCTAAAATCTTTTGCTTACCAGTGTAAAACGGGTGACACGCAGAACAAACGTCTAGGTGAATATTTTTACACAGAGTAGAGCTAGTTTCGAATTCGTTTCCACATGAACAAGTTGCAGAAATTACTTCGTACTTAGGGTGAATACCTTCTTTCATAGAAACCTCTAGTTAAGGCCGCATCGCTCTCCAAACCCGGAGTCTGGCACCATACGTCGTTAAAACAAATTTATTGGTGGCGGATTTTATCCAACAACCATCAAGCACACAAGCATTAATTAGTATTTTTGCTAAAAAAACAACCATTTTGAGTAAACAAGGTTATTTGGTAGTAGGTTTTTAGCTGTATTTTTAGTACATTAGGGCCAAGTATTAGCACGCCCTCCCCCATTATTTTTTTAACAGTTGAGTTACTATGTATTTTGTTGAAGTTGCTATAAAAGTTCCACTACCGCGCACCTTTGATTATAAAGTAGATAGCCAGCTTGGTGAAGCTTCTGCGCCATTAAAACCCGGAATGCGGGTGTTAGTACCCTTTGGTAATCAACGTAAAGTAGCCGTGGTTTTAGCGCTTAAAACAACAACCGAAGTGCCTGAAAACAAAATAAAGGCAATTTTTGAAATTATCGACGATACGCCAATTTTATCTGCAGAGCACATAGAGTTACTGCGCTTTACTGCCCGTTATTATTACTACCCGCTGGGTGAAACCATTCATATTGCATTGCCAAGCGCACTACGCCAAGGCGAATCGCCTGATAAAACCAGCATTAATATGGTAGCCCTAACGGAAAAAGGCGCGCTGCTGCCGTCATTAAAAGCTAAGACTCAACTTAATTTACTAAAGCAGCTATCGCAATCAGGCAAGTCGTCATTAACCGAGTTAAAAGCTTTGGGCTTTAGTAAAAAAACCATTGATAGCTTAATAGATAAGGCACTCATAACGCAGTCAATTGAGCATGATAACCACTGGCAAAGTGTAGCCCCAACAGTGGGTAGCAAACCAACACTTAACAAAGAGCAAGCGGTTGCCTGCACCACAATTAATCAAAGCAGCGGTTTTAGCAGCTTTTTATTAGAAGGTGTAACCGGTAGCGGCAAAACAGAAGTGTACTTACAATGTTTAGAAGAAGTACTAAAGCGCGGCGAACAAGCACTAGTATTAGTGCCCGAAATAGGCTTAACCCCGCAAACCGTTAACCGCTTTCGCCGCCGCTTTCCCGACACCCCCATTATGCTTTGGCATTCAGCTTTAACCGATAATGAACGCTTACAAACCTGGCGTTTTTGCGAAAAAGCCAGCTGCGCCATAGTAATAGGCACACGTTCGAGTATTTTTCTGCCATTTTTAAAGCTCGGCATGATAGTGGTTGATGAAGAACATGACTCGTCTTTTAAACAGCAAGACACGCTGCGCTACCATGCCCGTGATTTAGCTGCGTATCGTGCATATCAGCATAAAATTCCGCTTATATTAGGCAGTGCAACACCGGCACTCGAAACCCTGCACAAAGCAATTAATAATAAATACCAACTACTGAGCCTTACTGAGCGCGCGCAAACCGCTACCGATAACCAATTTAAATTACTCGATATGAAAGGCCAGCCCGACCAAGCAGGCATTGCCCATGCCAGCCTTGCTACCATGCGCCAACATTTAAAACGTGGCAAACAAGTGATGGTGTTTTTAAATCGTCGTGGATTTTCGCCCACGTTAATTTGCCATGAATGTGGCTGGTTAAGCGAATGCAAGCGTTGCAGCACCAGTGCCACTTTTCATAAAGCTATTGGGCAAATGATTTGCCATCACTGTGGCGATCAATATCATGTTCCACACCAATGCCCCGACTGCGGTAGCACGCAAATTTTTCCTAATGGTAAAGGCACTGAGCAAATAGAAGAGTTTTTATCGAGTGAATTTCCACAAACCCCTGTTACACGTATCGACCGCGACTCTACTCGTCGTAAAGGCAGCCTTGAAAAAGCACTGGATGAAATAAACCTAGGCGGCGCGCGCATTTTAGTGGGCACGCAAATGTTGGCTAAAGGGCATCACTTTGCCGATGTAAGTTTAGTGGTTATTTTAGACGTAGACAGCGGCTTATACTCCTGTGATTTTAGAGCAACTGAGCATTTAGCCCAACTTGTTACGCAAGTGGCCGGGCGTGCTGGGCGCTCAGGTGAGGCAGGCCAAGTGTTATTGCAAACACATTTTCCTGAGCACCCACTATTACAAGATTTGGTTAATAATGGTTATCAGGATTTTGCTCGCTTTGCACTGCGTGAACGTGAAGATGCAGACCTACCACCAATCACAAATATGGCCATTGTTCGCGCCCAAGGACACAATATAAAACAAGTCGTCGATTTTTTGACAGATTTGGTTCCAGTAAGCGGGGTAACTGGTATACAATTGCTCGGTCCAATACCTGCTCCTCTTGAAAAAGTAGCAGGTATGTATCGTTTTCAATTACACATTCAAGCGCAAGATCGCCGCGTATTGCACCAATATCTTGCGCAAATGGTTGATTATCTAAGCACTAGCAAACTTGCACAAAAAGTACGCTGGAGCCTAGACGTAGACCCTATAGACATGATTTAGGTTAAGGCCAAAATAAAGCTATGGCACAGCACGATTACATTAACAAAAAACCAGCAAACCGCAAAAAAGCGAAATCAGCGCCCGCTAAAAAACCCTTTCCAATACTGTTAGTTTTAATTGTTACTTTATTGGTGGCAGGTTTTGCTTATGGCTTATGGTTTATTAAAAATAACGCCGATCCTGAGCTAGTTGAAAAACAAGCTAACCCTGTACCTACAACTCCTGTAGAAGTTGTTGTACCACGTACGCCTGCGTTTATTAAAGAAATTAGAAACCACGAAATTCAGGTTGAAGTAAAAGAACTTGAACAAAAAGGCCCTTACGTTATGCAATGCGGTTCGTTTAGAACCTACCCGCAGGCTGAATCGCTAAAAGCTAAAATAGCCTTTGCAGGGCTTATTTCTGAAATAAAAGAGACCACAGGCAGCAGTGGCATTTGGTATAAAGTACGCTTAGGCCCCTATAAAACCAAGCGCCAAGCTGAGAGCGATAAAAATAAACTTAAACGTGTAAAAATAGTCGGCTGCGGAATTTGGGGCTGGACTTGAAAATAAACCATTCACCCATATAACCTCTTCATAATCGTTTTTTACGAGTTGCCCCTGCAGCTCGATGATGAGGAATAATATGACTACTATCGTAAGTGTACGCCGCGGCAACAATGTTGTAATTGGCGGCGACGGCCAAGTTTCGCTTGGTAACACAGTAATGAAGGGCAATGCCCGTAAAGTTCGACGCCTCTATAATGGCAAAGTAATTGCTGGCTTTGCCGGCGGTACTGCTGATGCCTTCACCCTTTTCGAACGCTTTGAAAGCAAACTAGAAATGCACCAAGGTAACCTCACTAAAGCCGCGGTTGAAATGGCCAAAGACTGGCGTAGCGATCGCGCTTTGCGCAAGCTCGAAGCACTGCTTGCTGTAGCCGACGAAACAGCCTCTTTAATCATTACCGGTAATGGTGATGTAGTACAGCCAGAAAATGACTTAATTGCCATTGGCAGTGGCGGTAACTTTGCCCAATCGGCAGCAACTGCCTTACTGGAAAACACCGATTTAAGTGCTCGCGAAATAGTAGAAAAAAGCCTAACCATTGCAGGCAATATCTGCGTATTCACTAACGACTTTCAAACTATCGAAGAATTGTAACAGGAACCGCTATGTCTGCTATGACCCCAAGAGAAATTGTTCACGAGCTAGATCAGCACATTATTGGTCAAGCAAAAGCTAAAAAAGCCGTTGCTATTGCACTGCGTAACCGCTGGCGCCGGATGCAGCTAAGTGATGATTTACGTAATGAAGTAACACCTAAAAATATTTTAATGATTGGCCCAACGGGTGTTGGTAAAACCGAAATTGCGCGCCGTTTAGCTAAGCTTGCTAACGCGCCATTTATTAAAGTAGAAGCAACTAAATTCACCGAAATTGGCTATGTTGGTAAGGAAGTTGAAACCATCATCCGCGATTTAGTCGATGTTGCGATTAAAATGACGCGTGAGCAACAAACTAAAAAGTTTAAGCATCGCGCTGAAGAAGCAGCCGAAGAGCGTATTTTAGATGCGCTTTTACCACCAGCTAAAGATCAATATGGCGAAAGCCAACGCGATGACAGCTCTTCAACTCGTCAAACGTTTCGTAAAAAGCTACGTGAAGGCCAATTAGATGACAAAGAAATCGAAATTGATTTAGCTCAAGCACAACCAAACGTAGAAATTATGGCCCCCCCTGGTATGGAAGATATGACCAACCAGTTGCAAAGCATGTTTCAAAACATGGGTGGCGATAAGCGCACTAAGCGTAAGTTAAAAATTAAAGAAGCCTTTAAATTATTAAGTGAAGAAGAAGCCGCTAAGCTAGTTAATCCTGAAGAACTAAAAGAGCAGGCTATTTTTGCAGTTGAACAAAATGGTATTGTATTTATTGATGAAATAGACAAAATTTGTAAACGCGGTGACTCATCAGGTCCAGACGTTAGTCGTGAAGGCGTACAGCGAGACTTACTACCATTAATTGAAGGTTGTACGGTTAGCACTAAGCACGGCATGGTAAAAACTGACCATATGCTATTTATTGCTTCGGGCGCATTTCAAATGGCTAAGCCATCAGACATGATCCCTGAGCTACAAGGTCGCCTTCCTATTCGTGTAGAGCTTGAAGCACTTACTGCTGATGACTTTAAACGTATTTTAACAGAGCCGCATGCATCGCTTACCGAGCAGCAGCGTGAACTGCTTAAAACTGAGCAAGTTACTATTGAATTTAGTGATGATGCAATTGAGCGCATTGCTAAAGCCGCTTGGCAAGTTAACGAAAAAACCGAAAACATCGGTGCTCGTCGCTTACATACGGTAATGGAAAAACTAATGGAAGAAATTTCATATGACGCTTCAGAGCAAGCCGGAACATCACTGGTAGTTGACGCCGCTTATGTTGAAAAACACTTAGGTGCGCTGGTTGAAGATGAAGATTTAAGCCGCTACATTCTTTAATTAAAATTAGCTGCATAAACAGTTATACTAAAAGCCTCCGCACTGGGGGCTTTTTAATGAGATAAAAATGAAACACGTAACAAAAGTACATTACCACAGCGTTAGCAAAAATTTAGATGTTTACTTTGATGATGACAGCCAAGCCGTATTTAGTTGTGAATTTTTACGTGTGCACTCTCCTTCTGCAGAAGTGCAAGGACATGGCTCAGGGCCAATGAAATTAGTATTCAATAAACAATCCGTTGGTATTAAAAACATTGCTCATGTTGGTCATTACGCACTGCGTTTAGATTTTGACGATGGCCACAATAGCGGGTTATTTAGCTGGCAATATTTTGCAAAACTACAGGCGCAGCAAGCGACTCTATGGGATGAGTATTTAAAGCGGGTTAGTGAGCACAATAACTCTAAAGACAGCGTACCCATAAAGTTTATTCCTTAAACTATACGGGTACTTTATTGCTAAGTTTTAAACCTTAAATTTGTCAATTGCAGCAAAAAGCACTCGTGCTTGCGCTGATACTTCTTCGCTTGTTTGCGCATTGTTAGCAGCGTGCCCTGAGGTGTTTCTGGCAATATCACGAATACTCACCACATTTTTATTTACTTCAGATGCTACTTGGCTTTGTTGATCAATTGCCACAGCAATTTGTGTGCTCATTTCCATAATCGTTTGCACATCTTCGGTTATTGCTCCGAGTAACTCACCAGCTCTATTTGCTTGCGATGCACTTTCATCACCTTGTGAGCGGCACTGATGCATAATACTCACCACTTCTTGAGTGCGCTGTTGTAGAGTATTTATTATACCTTCTATTTCACTTGTAGATTCTTGTGTTCGTTGAGCCAATGAGCGCACTTCATCTGCAACTACAGCAAACCCTCTGCCTTGCTCACCCGCTCTAGCGGCTTCAATAGCAGCGTTTAACGCTAACAAGTTAGTTTGATCGGCAATCGCACGAATAACATCAAGCACAGAGCCTATTGTTTCACCGTCTTTTTCTAATAAAGAAACGACACTTGACGCATGCTCTAAAGAGTCAGACAACCCTCTAATATGCGCGACGGTTGACTCAACCTCACTACGACCTTGTTGCGCACTTAAATTAGTTGATTCTGCTTTTTTAGCAGCAGCTTCGGTATTATGTGAAATATCTTGAATGGTCGCCTGCATTTCGGTCGCTGCAGTGGCTACCATATCGGCTTCATGTAATTGTTCTTGCATACCCGAGCTGGTTGCGGCGGTACTTTCTGATAAATTTTCAGTCGCGATATTTAACGCATTTAAAGCCCCATTCACCTCATTTATAAGGTTATTAAAGTCACCAATTAAACTATTAAAATCTTTCGACATAATCGTAATTTCGTCATTGCCAATTTGCTCAATGGTTACTGTTAAATCATTATTGCGTCGAATCTTGTTTATAGATTGGTAAATACGCTCTACAGGTACAATGATAGAGCGACTGGTTAAGTAAACCAGGGTTAAAACTATAATACCCGATATAATAAACACCATAATAGCGACCGACTGTGCTTTAGCTATACTGGCTTCAACTTGCAATTTAGTATCTGCTACTAACTGCATTACCAACTGATCACTTTGCTCTACACTTTGTTGCATGCGCCCAAGTGCGCCAGAGTCTAGATCAACACCTAATTCAAGCTGCGCTTTTACCAATGTTTGAAAAGCACTTTGATAATTAGACAGTAGGTTTTTTAAATTACTTTTAATGTTTTGACTTAGTGATGAGCTCGTTATTTTTTGCTGTAACGTATCAACATGATCTTGAAAACTTGCTAAATATTTTTCATCCAAACGTAACATAAAGTCTTTTTCGGCACGTCTTAGCTGTAGCATTAGGGTCAATAGCTGGTATTCATCTTGTTGATTGAGCAAACCTTCTACTTCATGTACAGCACTTCGCAGCTGCCCATAAAGCCCATCGTCTTGATGTAAGCCAATCCTTTTTTGCAGTCGCACAACCTCATTAAAATCACTATAAAAGCTTTTTATTAAACGCATATAGAGAGTTATCTGCTGTGTATCAATCTCTGAATCTTGCATTTGCGATTGTAATTGAATTATTTGTTTATTTAACTGTGCGTATTCTTGTTCAAATAATGAGAGTGCTTGTGGCTGTTTATAAAACAAAAAGGTTTTTTCATGTGCACTTAACTGCAACTGATGAATGTTTAACTGCTCGGCCTGTTGCGTGATGTTAGTTAACTTTAACGTGGTTTGTGAACCTGTGATAATTACATATAAAAAAGCCAGCATGGCCAAAGCAACAGTTAAAGCATTTAGCTGTAAACGCCGCTTAATGGTCAAGTTTTGCAAAACAATCATTGTTACACCTTTAAAAATTTAATGAGCAACTCTGTTACTTACACTTAAATAACTTAAGCTTTTAACAAAGAAAGAAATACCGAAAAACACTAAAACACCTGCACTGCTGAGCACTTTTTAAAGTGACGTTATTTAGCTTAATTAACCGCGCAATTATTTAGTTGCGGATTATATGCCAGCAATAACTTAAGGCCTATACATTGTATAGGCCAATGATTACAAATTATTTATTAGCCGCCTATTTTGCCTAAATTTACTGCGATTAAGTCGTTGTTATTGCATATAAGGAGGGTATACTGAAGCATAAACTAATGTATCTTTTGAGGATAAAATAATGGATTACAGCACTTCTGACTTATGTGACCACTTTGCCGATGTGGTTGACGTGCTTGAACCTATGTTCATCAACTTTGGTGGCCGACACAGCTTTGGTGGCCGCATTAAAACGGTTAAATGTTTTGAAAATAATGAACTTATCCGTGAATTACTTTCTCAAGATGGTACAGACCTAGTGCTACTTATTGACGGTGGTGGCTCTACTCGTCGTGCGCTTATCGATATTGAACTGGCCGAACTTGCACTTGAAAACAACTGGCAAGGTATTATTGTTTACGGGGCTGTACGCCACGTAGACGAAATTGAAGAGCTTGATTTAGGCATTCAAGCTATTGCCTCTATTCCGGTTGCAGCAGATAGCCAAGGCGCAGGCGAAGACGGCATTGGGGTTAACTTTGCTGGCGTATCGTTTTTTGATGATGACTTTATTTATGCCGACAGCACCGGCATTGTATTATCTGCAGAAGAGCTAGAACTGGAAATCGTAGAAATATAACGTGGCGCACTATTTAAACGTTTACGATGAAAGCGCGGTTAAGTCGTTTTGCACTAGTCGCGCTAACGAAACCAAAGTATGGCAGTCAATGTCATTACTCGATACCGACGTAAATATACAACAAGCGCTTAGCGATGCCGCACAATTTGGCATGCGCTACGTGTTACTGGGTATTTGTGAAGATATTGGCCCAAAAGCAAACTTAGGAGCCGGGGGTGCAGAGCAAGCATGGCCGGCTTTTTTACAACGTTTTTTAAACCAGCCTTATAATCAATTTATTGCCACGCAAAAAGTACTGTTACTTGGCGAAGTGCACACCGCTGACTTAATGGCGCAAAGCGCTCTACTCGACAACCAAAACCCTGCCCATTTAACACAGTTGCGTGAGTTATGTGAGCAACTTGATCAACGCGTAGAAGCTATATTAAGTTTAATATTTAAAGCGGGACTTGAACCCATTGTTATTGGTGGTGGCCATAATAATTGCTTAGGTATTATAAAAGCGTTAGCTAAGTATAAAAACACCGCTATTAACGCTATAAATTTTGATCCCCACGCCGACTTTCGAGAATGCGAAGGCCGCCACAGTGGTAATGGCTTTAGCTATGCGTACAGCGCGCAGTGTTTAAAAAGTTACCATGTTATTGGCTTGCACGAGCTAAAAAACAATCAAGCTATTATAGATGCGTTAGCCGCTGCTAATTTTACTTTTAATAGCTATCAGTCAATCGCCGTTAAACGTGAAATTAATCTAACTCAAGCAGTGAGCAATGCGCTGGAGAGTTTTGATGCAGCGCCTCTAGGTGTTGAGGTTGATTTAGATAGCATTGCATTTATGCCTGTAAGTGCTTATACCTGTAGTGGTTTTAGCGTAAGTGACGCTGAGCACTTTGTACATTTAGCTGCAAGCAACCGCCACTCTCACTACTTACACTTATGCGAAGCAGCTCCTATTCAACATCCCAGCGGGATTAAAGCCGGTAAAGTGCATTGCGGACAAGTTATTAGCGCACTAGTGAATAGTTACCTGCAAGCCAAAGAGTGTGCTTAATTACTTTGCTGCTGCGCTAATTGCCACTGCTTTAACCAGCTCATTAAACCAACACTGCTTAATGGGTGGCCAAAATAATAGCCTTGTGCTGCATAGCCTTTTAGGCTTTTTACAAATTTAAGCTGATCTAGGGTTTCAACCCCTTCAAAAATAACCTTAGTACTTTGTTGATTATGCATTTGCACCATACCAACAACTAGGCTGCGAATATTGTTTTGATTACTAAAATCAGCAGTTAATGCTGGCGCGACTTTAATGTATTCTACCGCTAAACTAGGTAACTTAGAGAGCGAAACGGGGTTATCGCCCAAACCATCAACACACACTTTTAAGCCTATATTATTAAGCCGCGCAATCATGGCTCGCCCTTTGTCATCTAGGTTAGTAAAAATATGTAGCGGGCACTCAACAATTAAATCGCCAGGCCTTAAGTTATGCTCTTTCATAGCACTCGTTACAAATTCTACAAACTCTTCATTGAGCATTTCAGGGCCAAATACATTAATGCTCAATGGCACTGCAAAGCCCTCCATACGCAATGCCATTGCAAGTTCAGCAGCGCGCTCTATAACAAATATAGCCAGTGGGTAAGCAAGCCCTGCAATTCTAATATCATCAATAAAACGACTCGCTGAAAGTATGCCTTGCTTAGGATGCTGCCAACGCAGTAATAGTTCTAAAAACTCAATTTGGCCATTATCATTTACAATAACCGGCTGAAAATACAGCTCGAACTCATTGGTGAAATCAATTTCTGCAAGCTCTTTTAATCGTGCTTGCTGCTCTAACTGCTCGATCATCATTTGTTGATGATAAGCAACCACCTGTTGTTTTGGCTGGCTATCAAGTGCTAAATAAGCCGATTTAATTAAATTATCAAAGTCTTCATCTTGCTCATTACAATGCACATAGCTTGCTCTTGCGGTCACTTCTATAGTGCAGTTAGCCACATTAAAAGGTTTAAGTGTAGCGCCAAATGTTTCGGTAATTATTTTTTCATGCAAGTGTTTATGGCTGGCTAAGTTACAAATAAAGGCAAAATTAAGCCCTCCTAAATGGGCTAGCTTTTCATCGTCCTCTAACGATACAATGCCATCATTATTGAGTAATTCTTTTATTCTATTCGCCGACTGAGCAAGCAGTAAATCACCAAAATCACGCCCAATATGCTGATTAACTTGCTCAAAACCTTCTAAACGAAGAATTACCAACGCCCCTAGTGACGGTGCTTTATTACGCCACGTATTATAACCTTGACGTAATTTTTGTTTATCGGCAAAAGAGGCCAGCGGAGAGCTTTCGATGTAATGTTCAGGTGCTGCTTGCTGCTGCTTCAAGGGCGCTTGATTAAGTGTCTCATTATTAGTAATAAACCCAGTTAATGATAATAACAACACCGCACTAACAATCCAAAACAGTGCAATGCCAAACGCTGCAATGGCTATAAGTAATGCTATAAACAACACCGCAGCAAGTGCACTTAATATAATTAACAGCTTGTTTTTATGTACAATTGCATGCCACAAATTAAAGCCAAAACCTAATGCGAGTAAAGCGCTAAGCCATGCAGCACCACTGCTTAAAATAGCCAACCCTATTAACCCTGTGCATAAGTAGCTTAATCTAGATGCTGTATTTTTTACGCTCAGCAAGGTAGCGATCATCGCCATAAGTAAGGCGCCACTAAAAAAAACCGGCAAGCCACTGTCGCTAAGCAAGCTCAAATTAGCACTACTGGTACTGGCTAAAAAATTAAATAAAAGCATAAATATTAAGGCCTACTTATCGGTCTGGGGTAAAGGTGTGACTAAATAAGTTTACCCATAATCCATAAGTTTAACAGTTTATTTACCCCAAACTGGTAACTTAATTGTGCTGGATGGCTTATTTGCCAATGTGCAATGTCGGCCCTCGCACCTACTTTTAAAACTCCGCGGTCTGTTAATCCTAAAGCTTTAGCAGCATTACGAGTTACTCCAGCAAGTGACTGCTCGGGTGTTAATCTAAATAATGTGCATGCCATATTCATCATTAATTGTAGCGAACACAGCGGTGAGGTGCCCGGATTAAAGTCGCTAGCAATCGCTATAGGCACTTTATATTGATTAAGCAAAGCTATTGGCGGAAGTTGTGTTTCTCTTAAAAAGTAAAATGCGCCAGGCAACAATACTGCTACTGTGCCGGCCTGTGCCATCGCTTTTACGCCATCTTCATCTAGGTATTCAATATGATCAGCCGATAGCCCGTTAAATTGCGCCACCAGCTCAGCACCGTGTTGATTAGAGAGCTGCTCGGCATGGCATTTTACTGGCAAGTTATGTTTTTTTGCCGCCTCGAACACCCTCTTAGTTTGGGTATAGCTAAAGCCTACATTCTCACAAAAAACATCAACCGCATCAGCAAGGTTATTAGCCACTACCTGATCAAGCATATCGTTACATACTAAATCAATATAGTCATCGCTACGCCCTTTGTACTCTGGTGGTAGCGCATGCGCCCCTAAAAAGGTGGTTTTAATATTAATAGGGTGATGCTCATCAAGTAAGCGCGCCACTTCTAATATTTTTACTTCGTTGGCAGTATCGAGTCCATAACCCGACTTTATTTCAACAGTTGTCACGCCCTCTGCCAGTAACGTATTTAACCTATCTTTGGCGGCTACAAATAACTGCTCTTGATCGGCAGCGCGGGTGGCTTTAACTGTACTAGTTATACCGCCACCTTGGGCAGCAATTTGCTCATAACTCACCCCTTGTAAGCGCTGCTCAAACTCCTCTGCTCTAGAGCCTGCAAATACTAAATGCGTGTGGCAATCTATTAACCCTGGGGTTAACCATTGCCCTTTTATACTCAAGGTCGGCGTTGCAAACACATCAAAACTAGGTAAGTTTTTTTGCTCACCTAGCCACATAATTTTTCCATTTTTGATTGCTAAGGCTGCATTTTCTATCGCGCCATAAGGCGCCTCTACAGCAGTATCCATAGTGGCAATGTTGGCATCGGTAAGCAGTAAATCAATATCTTCTAATTCATAACCTGGTGTTGCACTTTGCATATTGCGCGCCCTTGTGTTTTTTATAATGACTAAAATATAGTCTAACAACCCATCTTGTATATACAAGGTAATTATGCCATCTTAATCTTATAGTTTATTTTTAATACAATTAAATACACCATGACAACGCCTAAATTTGCACAAATAAAACAGTTTATAGTTGATAAAATTAGCAGTGCTACATGGCAAGAAAACCAGCGTGTGCCTTCTGAAAACGAGCTAAGCAATCAATTTTCTGTAAGCCGTATGACCGCTCGACGCGCATTAAGCGAGCTAACCGAGGCGGGAATTTTAACTCGCAGCCAAGGGTTAGGCACCTTTGTTGCTAGCTTTAAATCGCAGTCGTCATTGCTTGAAATTAAAAATATTGCCGATGAAGTAAAAGAACGCAATGGTAATTATAGCTGTACGGTATTGGCCCTTGAGTCGCTACCCGCAATCACTAGTATTGCCATTGCACTGGGTATTAAAGTTAACAGCACTGTGTATCGCAGTGTATTGCTGCATAACGAAAATACTAAACCACTGCAAATAGAGGAGCGCTTTGTAAATCCCACTTTTGCCACGCAGTACTTACAACAAAATTTTACGCTACTTACTCCACATGAGTACTTATCGAATGTAGCCCCGCTTACCCAAGCAACGCATACGGTGGAAGCCATTATGCCCAATAAACAAATGTGCCAGTGGCTTAACTTATCGAGTCAAGAACCTTGCCTGCAACTCATTCGCCGTACTTGGTCAAGTAACGGCATTGTGAGTTATGCCCGACTTGTTTCACCAGGGAGTAAGTATCGTTTAGGTGGTCACTTAACTTTTAAAAATAATAATTAAAAACTACAACAGGAGTAAATATGAACAATCGACTCGACAACAACCGCACAATACGCGCCCCCCACGGCGATAAAATTAGCGCTAAAAGTTGGCAAACCGAAGCCGCTAAACGCATGTTAATGAATAACTTAGACCCTGACGTTGCAGAGCATCCCCATGCATTAGTTGTTTATGGCGGCATTGGTCGCGCTGCACGTGACTGGCCAAGTTACGACAAAATTATAGCAACTCTCGATAGACTCGAAGATGACGAAACGCTACTCGTACAATCGGGTAAACCTGTAGGGGTATTTAAAACCCACAGTAATGCGCCGCGAGTACTCATAGCTAATTCTAACTTAGTACCGCACTGGGCTAATTGGGAGCACTTTAACGAGCTCGATAAAAAGGGCTTGATGATGTACGGGCAAATGACCGCGGGATCTTGGATTTACATTGGCTCACAAGGCATAGTGCAAGGCACTTACGAAACTTTTGTGGCCATGGCTAAACAACATTTTGCTGGCAGTGCTAAAGGTAAATGGGTATTAACTGGCGGGCTTGGTGGCATGGGCGGCGCACAACCTCTTGCTGCAACTATGGCAGGCTTTTGTGCATTAGTGGTGGAATGCGATGAAACCCGTATCGATTTTAGAATAAAAACCGGTTACGTAGATATTAAAGCCAACAACCTTGAACACGCACTACAACTTATAACTAATGCGTGCGTAAAAGGTGACGCTCTTTCGGTCGGGTTACTTGGTAATGCTGCCGATGTGTTTAGCACTTTAGTTAAAAGTGGCGTTACTCCCGATGTGGTCACCGATCAAACCTCAGCGCACGATCCGCTAAATGGCTATTTACCGCAAGGCTGGAGCATGGAACATGCAGCTAAAATGCGCGAACAAGACCCAAAAGCGGTTGTAACAGCAGCTAAGCAATCAATGGCGGTGCAAGTAAGAGCTATGCTCGCGCTGCAACAAGCGGGCGCTGCTACCACTGATTATGGCAACAATATTCGGCAAATGGCATTTGATGAAGGCGTTACCAACGCGTTTGATTTCCCAGGGTTTGTACCTGCGTATATTCGTCCTTTATTTTGCGAAGGCATTGGCCCATTTAGATGGGTGGCACTGTCGGGCGACCCCGAAGATATTTATAAAACCGATGCCAAAGTTAAAGAGTTAATCCCCGATGACGCACACTTACATAACTGGCTTGATATGGCGCGTGAACGTATTCAGTTTCAAGGCTTACCGGCGCGTATTTGCTGGGTAGGATTAAAAGACAGAGCCCGTCTTGCGCTCGCTTTTAACAACATGGTTAAAAATGGCGAGCTTAAAGCCCCGGTTGTTATTGGTCGCGACCACCTCGACTCTGGCTCGGTTGCTAGCCCTAACCGCGAAACCGAAGCTATGCTAGATGGCTCTGATGCGGTATCTGATTGGCCATTACTCAATGCACTTCTTAACACAGCCAGTGGTGCAACTTGGGTATCGCTACACCATGGCGGTGGCGTAGGTATGGGCTTTAGCCAACATGCAGGCGTAGTTATTGTGGCTGATGGCAGCGACGAAGCAAAACAGCGTATTGCCCGCGTACTGTGGAACGACCCTGCAACTGGAGTTATGCGCCACGCGGATGCAGGCTACGATATAGCAAAAAATTGTGCAAAAGAGCAAAACCTAGACTTACCAATGTTAAACGAGGAATGATCATGCTTGAACTAACTCTCACCCCCGGCTCGCTTGATTTAAACACACTAAGAAAAATTAATAATTCACCGGTAAAATTGAGCCTTATAAAGCATGCCGAGTCGCAAATAGCTGCCAGCGCACAAACAGTGCAAAACGTAATTAACGAGCACCGCACTGTATATGGTATTAATACCGGTTTTGGCTTATTAGCTAACACCAAAATTGCCGATAACGAACTAGAGCTATTACAACGCTCTATTGTACTTTCGCATGCGGCAGGTATTGGCGAATATATGGATGACAGTACCGTACGCTTAATGATCATCTTAAAAATTAATTCACTGTCGCGTGGCTATTCTGGTATTCGTTTGCAGGTCATTGAATTTTTTATCCAGTTGCTTAATAGCCAAGTATACCCTTGCGTGCCTAAAAAAGGCTCGGTGGGTGCATCGGGCGATTTAGCACCGCTTGCTCATATGTGCTTGCCGTTACTAGCCGAAGGCCACATGCGCCACCAAGGGCAAATAATCAGTGCCGAGCAAGGGCTTAAAATTGCGGGGCTAAAACTACTTACCTTAGCCGCTAAAGAAGGCTTAGCCCTTTTAAACGGCACCCAAGCCTCGACTGCTTTTGCATTACAAGGGCTATTTAGAGCAGAAGATTTATACGCACAAAGCTGCGTAATTGGCGCTATGAGTATTGAAGCGGCCATGGGCAGCCGAGCACCATTTGATGCGCGTATTCATGAAATTCGAGGCCAACAAGGGCAAATAGATACTGCAGCTATATTTAGAACCTTGCTAGGTCCACAATCACAAATTAGTGAATCACACGTAAATTGTGAAAAAGTACAAGACCCCTACTCTTTACGCTGTCAGCCACAAGTGCTTGGTGCTTGCTTAACCCAAATTCGCCAGGCGGCAGAAGTTTTATTATGTGAGTCTAACGGCGTAACCGACAACCCGCTGGTATTTGCTGATGTGGGTGATATTATTTCTGGCGGTAATTTTCATGCAGAGCCGGTGGCAATGGCCGCCGATAACTTAGCAATTGCCATTGCTGAAATTGGCGCACTTGCCGAGCGCCGAATTGCTTTACTAATTGACTCTAGCCTATCTAAATTGCCGCCTTTTTTAGTTGAAAATGGCGGCGTAAACTCAGGCTTTATGATCGCCCAAGTAACTGCCGCAGCGCTGGCATCTGAAAACAAATCACTTGCCCACCCAGCTTCTGTAGATAGTTTGCCAACCTCGGCGAATCAAGAAGATCATGTGTCTATGGCCACTTTTGCGGCAAGGCGCTTGAAGGAAATGGCCGATAACACCCAGGGCGTACTTGCTGTTGAATGGTTAGCGGCCGCGCAGGGGTTAGAGTTTAGAAAGCCGCTTACAGCTGCTGCTAAAGTAGAGCGTGCTAAAAGCTTACTGCGCGAGCATGTAAGCTACTACGATAAAGACCGTTACTTTGCCCCCGATATTGAAGCTGCAAATGCGTTATTAAACGCAGGCAAGTTATGCAACTTTATTGAGGGTGACTGCTTAGTATCTTATTAAATTGCGTATTGGTAACTAAACCCTAACGCCTCAATGGCTGAGCCAAGCACTTTGCGCTCAGCCGTATCGGTTCCCGTAAAGCGTGGCATTTCGCCGCCATGTTGTTGGCACTTTTGCGCATAGTAATCGCGCTTACAAGGATGCGACGGGTTAACCACATTATAAATACTCTGCCCTTGATGCCAATGCTCAAGCACCGCAAAAATAGCGTTAATCACATCTTGCTGATGCACCATATTAACGACTTGCTCGGCAGAGGTATTTAGCTCTTTACCTGCAATAAAACGCCCCGGCTCTCTATTGGGTCCAACTAAACCGGCTAAGCGCAGCACTTTACCGTTTTGCTCTAGTACTTGCTCTTCAGCTTCATATAGCTTTATTTGTCGCTCGTTTGTACACGAAATATCGCTGCTTTCGCTATATACACCTGGTTCTTGATCGTACACTCCCGTTGATGAGCAAAGTAAAAAGCCCTTAGCATTCAGTTTTTTTGCCAGTGTAAGTGCTGCCGTTAATGTTTGCGCATAATTGTTTTCACTATGGCGACTACGTGGAGGAATAGCGCACACCCAGTAGGCATTTTGTAAATCAATTTGATGCGTTAACTGGCCATTTTCTAGCAAAAACTGACGTTCAAAATCATGCTCATGCACTGCTGAGCGGTGTGTACCCTGCACTTGCCAACCTGCTTGCTGCGCATTAACGCATAAAGCACTGCCTAGCCAGCCCGCGCCTAGTACCACTAAGTTGTTACTCTGATGATTCAATTTATATGACCCCGTTTATTTAAATGTATAATTCTTAACTCATTTCATAGAGTTCTAAAATTAAATATGCTTAGATATCTGTTACAAAAACAATAACAACATGTGCACTTATGCTAAATAACTTATCATTAAGAAAAAAAATATTATTATTGATTGGCGGAACAATTACTATTTTACTGCTCATTGCCTCTACTTTTTTTGTTAACCATATTGCCAAACTATCCAGAGTTAATATAGAGCGTGAGGCTCAAAGCTACTTACAAAGCGAGCAATTATCAATGCAAAGTTACTTTGCTACATACGGTAAAGTAGTTGCCACCTTTATTAATAATCCGCATTTGGTGAATTTTTTTACCGCGTGGGATAAGCGCGATCAAGCCCTAGAAAATGCCAACGGCTACTTGGCTATAAATCAAGACTTTGTACGCATAAGTGCAAATGATGAAAATATTTTATCTGCTTTTTTTGCCTCAGCCACTACCGGCGAGTACTTTAAAGAAAACGAACGTACTGCATATTATAATGGCGAACCTTACTACGCGTACAAACGAGGTTGGTGGCAAGAAGCAATGCAAATTAATAAGCTTTACGTAGGCCCTATTTCGGTAGACTTAACCACCGGCGATGCCTCAGCAGTTGTACAACAACCTGTTTATAACCCACAAGGCAAATTAATTGGTGTGGGCGGCGTTGACTTACAACTTAATAAAATTAACGACATGGTCGAAAACATTCGCTTTAACGGCCAAGGCTATGGCTTTTTATTAGATGATCAACAAAAAGTTGTGCACTTTTCAAAAGCATCTGGGCATAAACTCTCTGTCACCGACGAAGGCCCTAACGGTAAAGACGGACTCGATGCGCTTGAACAACAATTTAATAATACCTCAGGGTTTAAAACACTTAACAGTGCAATGCAAAATAACCTCGCGGGTAGCCAAGCTGTTATGCTTAAAGGCGAGCAATTTTATGTGGTTTATAACCGCCTACAATTAGAGCAGCCTCATTTAGATTGGTATGTGGGTTTATTAATTCCAACCAGTATGATTGAAGCCCCGGTAAATGCTGCGGTTACAACCACTACAACCGCCGTTATCATTATTTTAGTGATTATTTTAGCAATGATTTTATGGGCCACCCATATGATTTCAAAACCAATCACTACACTCACGTATATTATGCGCGACATTGCTTCTGGCGAGGGTGATTTAACCCAAAAAATTAATATTGATAGCCAAGACGAAGTAGGCCAACTGGCTAATCATATGAATACCTTTATTGATAAGTTGCGAGCGATGATGCTAGACACCGCAGCACAAGCTGAGCAATTAAGTGCCGCTGCCGATCAGCTTAAAACGGTATCGCAACAAACGAATTCAGAAATTCAGCAAGAAAAACAACAAGTAGATAGTGTTAGTGCCGCAGTGACAGAAATGGCCACTACCGTGCAAGAAATATCACGTAACGCACAGCAAACAAATACCGCAGCAGAAGAAGTACAAGCAATTACTGCCGATGGTGCAAGCCGCTCAAGCCAAGCACAAAGTGTAATGAGTGCGCTGGCTGAACATATTGGCGAAGCCTCTAAGGTGGTTGCCGGGCTTGAGCAAGAAAGTAATAACATAGGCGCATTGGTTGATGTAATTAACTCAATTGCCGATCAAACCAACTTACTCGCGCTTAATGCAGCCATAGAAGCGGCCCGCGCCGGAGAACATGGCCGCGGCTTTGCCGTTGTTGCCGATGAAGTTCGCTCGTTGGCGAGTCGTACACAAGAGTCAACCGACGATATTCGCAATATGATTACCCGTTTACAGCAAATTGCTCAGCAAGCCTCTAGTATGATGCTACAAGGGCAAAAACAAACCGAGGACTCTGTGTTGCAAACAAAAGAAGTACTTAGCTCACTACAAAGCATTGCCCTGTCGGTAACTAAAGTACAAGATCAAAGTCATCAAATTGCCACCTCTACCGAGCAACAAACGGTAGTAGCAGAAGATATTAATACCAGCCTTAGTGCTATTAATAGTTTAGTTAATAGTACCGCAGAGCATGCACACACACTTGCCAATGAAGCACATGATTTAAGTGACCTTGCAGGGGCATTAAATAAAACGGTAAACCAGTTTAAACTATAAACGCCGGCTACTTATATTTAAGCGCTTGAGGATAAACTTTAAGCGCTTATTACCCCCCTTGTTTTTAATTTATTCAGCACCATATCTTTGAGTGACTGTTGATATTTCAAAGTGGAAACTTACTTAATATCACTAGCTTTGCTAACAGTTTTCACCTCGTATAAAAATATATAGCAATTTTATGTACTAGATTAAGTTTTTCTGTTTTTAATCCATATCTTTTTAGTGAGATGGTTTGTTGTTTAGCAGAGTCTGGTATAGTAGCACACGTAATAAACAGTGCTTTTTGAACGGTTTAATACAAAATTGCTAATTAATGTGTCCTCGGTGTTACTTTAAAGAATACATTAATTATCAATTGTTAAAAATGGGTTAGCCGATGTACGGCTGGCAAAAAAATACATTGTAACGGTTTTATCATGATATCTAATTTATTTACCAAGATTTTTGGTAGTCGCAATGACCGCACTATTAAAAACCTAAGAAAGACGGTCGCACTGATCAATGCACTTGAAACGCAATTAGAAGCGCTTTCTGATGACGACTTAAAAGCGAAAACAGCAGAGTTTAGAGAACGTTACGATAACGGACAAAGCCTTGACGACTTACTGCCTGAAGCATTTGCTGTGGTACGTGAAGCATCTAAACGTGTAAATGGCATGCGTCACTTTGACGTACAGCTACTCGGTGGCATGGTACTGCACCAAGGCCGTATTGCAGAAATGCGTACCGGTGAAGGTAAAACACTCACAGCTACATTACCTGCTTACTTAAATGGTTTAACTGGTAAGGGCGTACACGTAATTACCGTGAACGACTACCTAGCTAAACGCGATGCGGAAACTAACCGTCCGTTATTTGAGTTTTTAGGTTTAACAGTAGGCTGTAACGTACCGGGTATGATGCCACAGCAGAAAAAACAAGCTTATGTTGCCGATATTACGTACGGTACTAATAATGAGTTTGGTTTTGACTACCTGCGTGACAACATGGCATTTAGCATAGATGAGCGTGTACAACGTCCATTATTTTATGCTGTTGTCGATGAAGTGGATTCTATCTTAATTGATGAAGCCCGTACGCCCCTTATTATTTCAGGCCCTGCTGAGGACAGCTCAGAGCTATACACTGAAATTAATACCATGGTGCCTTTACTTGAACTACAAGAAAAAGAAGACGAAGAAGGTATTGAAGGCGATGGCGATTTCACTATTGATGAAAAGTCTAAGCAAGTTCATTTAACTGAACGTGGCCAAATTAAAGTTGAAGAGCTACTTACTGAGCGCGGCTTAATTGCAGAAGGCGATTCGCTTTATTCTGCAGCCAGCATTACGCTACTAAGCCATGTTTATGCAGCGCTTCGTGCTCATAAGCTTTATCAACGAGATGTTGATTACGTTGTAAAAGAAAACGAAGTTATCATTATTGATGAGCACACTGGTCGTTCAATGGAAGGTCGTCGTTGGTCAGAAGGTTTACACCAAGCTGTTGAAGCTAAAGAAGGCGTAAATATTCAAAACGAAAACCAAACGCTTGCATCTATTACCTTTCAAAACTATTTCCGCTTATACGAAACACTTGCGGGCATGACAGGTACAGCCGATACGGAAGCATTTGAGTTCCAGTCTATTTACGGCCTAGACACTGTTGTTATGCCAACTAATAAGCCGATGGTTCGTGATGATCGCGCCGACTTAGTGTACCTAACGCAAGAAGAAAAATACGAAGCTATTTTAGTTGATATTAAAGACTGCCAAGAACGCGGACAACCTGTACTTGTAGGTACTATTTCAATTGAAAGCTCTGAGTATTTATCGCAATTTTTACGCAAAGAAAAAATTAAGCACAACGTACTTAATGCTAAATTTCATGCGCAAGAGGCTGATATCGTATCAGACGCTGGCCTACCAGGCACAGTAACGATTGCCACTAACATGGCTGGCCGTGGTACCGATATTGTACTTGGTGGTAACTGGCACAGCGAAGTTGAAAAGCTTGAAAACCCAACTGATGAACAAATTGCTGAAATTAAAGCTGCATGGAAAATACGCCATGACGCAGTAATTGATGCAGGTGGTTTACATATTATTGGTACTGAACGCCATGAATCTCGTCGTATAGATAACCAATTACGTGGTCGTTCTGGTCGTCAAGGTGATGCCGGTTCAAGCCGTTTTTACTTATCGATGGACGATGCGTTAATGCGTATTTTTGCTGGCGAGCGCATGACCAACATGATGCGTAAACTAGGCATGCAACGCGGTGAAGCGATAGAACATCCATGGGTTAACCGTGCGATTGAAAATGCACAGCGTAAAGTAGAAGCACGTAACTTTGATGTGCGTAAGCAATTACTTGAGTACGATGACGTAGCAAACGATCAACGCCGTGTGGTTTACTCACAGCGTAACGAACTACTTGAAGAAGGCGATATTTCAGAAACTATCACGGTTATTCGTGGTGATGTGCTGAGTAATATTATTGATCAGTACATTGCACCGCAAAGCTTGGCTGAAATGTGGGATGTACCTGGCCTTGAAGAGCGCTTAAAACAAGACTTCTTAATTGAATTGCCAATTACTCAGTGGCTAGCTGATGACAATAAACTCTATGAAGAAAAACTTCGTGAGCGCATTGAAGAGTCGGTTGGGCAAGCATATAAGCAAAAAGAAGAGATGGTAGGCGATTCAGTACTACGTCAATTCGAAAAAGCGATTATGTTACAAAGCCTAGATCAGCATTGGAAAGATCACCTGGCAGCAATGGATCATTTACGCCAAGGTATTCATTTACGTGGTTATGCGCAAAAAAATCCAAAGCAAGAGTACAAGCGTGAATCGTTTGAGCTATTCGCTGAAATGCTAGAAAACTTAAAAATAGATGTAGTAAGTATTTTAAGCAAAGTACAAGTACGCGCCGAAGAAGATGTTGAAAAAGTAGAAGAGCAACACCGTAAAAGTGAAAACGCTCCTCGCGAATATCAGCATGAAGAAGTTGAGCATGTAGGCGGCGAAGCACCACAAAGCGCAACTGTAATGGCACGTAGCGAGCCAAAAGTAGGCCGTAACGATCCTTGTCCTTGTGGCTCAGGTCAAAAATTTAAGCAATGTTGTGGCAAATTAAAATAATCCAATAGTGTAATAAATTTCGTAAAAAGCGGCGCTTGCGTCGCTTTTTTTATGGTGTTTAAGGGAGATAAAATGACTAGTATAATTGTAAATGTGGCTGTTGGCGTAATTAAAAAAAATAACGCTCTGTTTATTTGCAAGCGGGCAAATGATCAACATCAAGGAGGTTTGTGGGAGTTTCCTGGTGGTAAAATTGAAGCCGGTGAAAGTGTATTTAGAGCACTTAAGCGTGAACTTCAAGAAGAGATTGGCATCACTATTTTTAGTTCCAGTGAATTGCTAACAATAAAACACGATTACGATGATAAAACGGTAAAGCTGAACGTACATGTGGTGAGTAACTTTAGTGGTGAAGCACATGGCGCAGAAGGGCAAGATAATGCTTGGGTAAGTATTGACGAGCTAGATAACTACGAGTTTCCAGCAGCTAACGTCGATATTATTAGCGCTATAAAAGCGAAATATATTTAACGCTTAATATTTGGCTATACTCTTTTAGTAAAATAATAATAACAATAAACCGCCATTATTAGGCAGCTACAAAAAGGCCAGCAAGTTAACACTTGCTGGCCTTTTTAGTTAGATACTTTCTAGTTAGGTACTTTCTAGTTAGGTACTTTTTAGTTAGGTAATTAAATTACCAAATTTTTACGCGGTCCTCTGGTTTAATATACATTTTGTCGCCTTCTTTAACGTCAAATGCTTTATAAAACTCAGGCATATTCGATAAAATACCAATTACGCGGTAATGACTAGGCGAATGCGGGTCGGTCATTAAGCGGTTACGCAACGCTTCATCACGATACTTACGACGCCAAATTTGTGACCAGCCCATAAAGAAGCGCTGATCGCCAGTGTAGCCATCAATCACTGGAGCCTTAGAGTTACCTAAAGATAGCATATACGCTTTATGCGCAACCGTAAGGCCGCCTAAATCGCCAATATTTTCGCCTAACGTCAATTCACCATTTACGCCAGCATCAGTAAAAGGTTTGTATTCATTATACTGAGCAACTAAAGCCGCGGTTCGCTGTTCAAACTGTTTAAGGTCTGACTCGCTCCACCAGTTACGTAAATTACCGTCGCCGTCGTATTTAGCACCTTGGTCGTCAAAACCATGGCCTAACTCATGACCAATTACCGCGCCAATAGCACCGTAATTTACTGCATCATCTGCTTCTAAGTTAAAAAATGGCGGCTGTAAAATAGCTGCTGGAAACACAATTTCGTTATTTACTGGGTTGTAGTATGCATTCACAGTTTGTGGTGTCATGTGCCACTCTGAGCGGTCTACTGGTTTACCCAATTTGGCAATCATATCGCTGTAAGCCCATTCGCTATAACGAATGTAGTTACCGACTAATTCATCAGGGTTAATCTCTAGTGCTGAGTAGTCTTTCCACTTATCTGGGTAGCCAATTTTAGGTGTAAACTTGTCTAGCTTTTGTTGAGCGGCAATTTTAGTTTCCGGGCTCATCCACTCTAAATTTTCAATCGCAACACCGTAGCCTTTAATTACGTTATCAACCAACTCTTCCATACGCGCTTTCGCTTCTGGTGGAAAGTTCTCTTTAACGTACACTTTACCTAAAATCTCACCTAGCACACTGTTTGAAGCATCAACCGCTTGCTTCCAAAGTGGTGCTTGTTCTTCTACACCACGTAAAGTTGTACTGTAAAAATTAAACTTAAGGTCCACTAACTCTTTATCGAGTAACTGAGCGTAATTACTTACAAAGTGAAACTTAAGGTAATTTTGCCATGTTGCTAAATCGGTGTTTTTATAAATAGTCGCAAATTTTTCAAAGTAGCTCGGCTGGCTAATAATTAACTCTTCGGTGTTTATGCCTATCGCTTTAAAGTAACTAGCAAGATCAAAGTCACCCATTAGTTTATTTGCTTGTGCAAGGCTCATTTTATTATAAGACTTGGTTGCATCACGGCTCTCTACTCGACTCCACTGCGCCTCAGCAAGGTTTTTTTCCAGCGCTAATACATTTTTAGCCACAGCCTCTGTATTTTCAACCCCTGACTTGGCTAATATTTTAGCAATGTAAGCTTGATAAGAAGCACGAATTTTAGTGAACTTTTCATCATCTTTTAAATAATAATCACGATCGGGTAAACCTAACCCAGCTTGATACGCATACAATGCATTTTCGCTGGAGTTTTTAGCGTCATTATTTACATACCAACCAAATGGCAAGTCGCCGCCTTTAATCTGTAATTGCGCCATTAAAGTAACTAAATCTTTTTTACCTTTAACGGCGTCAATGCTTGCCAATGATGGCTCAAGTGGCTGGATGCCAAGTTCTTCGCGCGCTTCTTCTGCCATGTAGCTATTATAAAATGCCGCTAACTTTGCTTCATCACTGCCTTTTTCAACATTGCTATTTGCTGCCGCACTTTCAAGTACTGTCTTCATCGCCTTTTGCGACTCGTCATATAATTGCGAAAACGAACCATAGTTAGATTTATCGCCAGGAATTTCGGTTTTAGCTAGCCATTGACCATTTACATGGTAATAAAAGTCATCTTGAGCGCGTACCGATTTATCCATATTTTCCAGCTCAATACCCAAGGCAAAAGGAGCTGGAACTGGAGCGCTAACCGCGGGAGTTTCGTTTACTTTAATTTCTTGTTGTTCACCACAACCAACCAACCCAAGTGCCAGCGCAATACCTGCGGCGGTCATTGTTATTTTAATCATAAGGATTCCGTTTGTTAGTTAAAATAAATACCTATTTCATTAATATTCAAATACCAGCAGCATAAAGCTGCGTAATGACATTTTATGTACTTTTACTTAATGAAATAAGCATTAACTGCAACCTAGTTAATAGGCGTATTAAGTAGCTATCATAAACCCCATTGGGGTAACAATAAAATTGAATATGTAACAAAGTATTTTAATGCGATGAGTGACCCACATAGTGCTATCAATAACTATGTGAGCTTATAAACGAGTTATTAGCAGCTAGGTTTTACGCTTTGCGTGCAGTGCTAAACGCTCTAATTTTTCTTTTAGCGAAGGGGGGGCTGAGGCGGCTATGGCATTTAAATAATCGGCTGTTTGTTCGCTCATTTTACGAGAATTAGTTATTGGGGTATTAATGGTTTTACTTACTGCGCCCAAGCGTTGTGTTGCTTGTGGATTAGCGGTAATTTTTATTTGCCCAAGCTCTGCCATGCCCGCGGCTCTAAAATGCGAGAGCATATCCATTTTTAAGTAATTTAGTCTAAGCGCAATAGGCGCAGATACCGCTTCGATCATTAAAGTACCATCGCGGTAGTTACTCACGCGGCATTTATCACCCAGTTTGGGGCCTAAAAAGTCTTTAAGTAAGGTTTGCTGGGTACCGAGTGCTTGGCTTTTACCTGCATAAGCCGACAAGCGGTTATTCAGTCCTGCCATAATGTCAGTTAATGGTTTTGGCGCATACCTGTCTTTAGCCATTTAACACCTCGTAAAAACTCAATAATGCGGTTACTCAAATCGAAATAACCCTCGACTTGAGTATACACTGAGCGCAGTGACTAAGCGCCCGCTATTTGCATTTGTTCAATTAACACAGAGCCAGTTTGAATGCCACCACGGCGCTCTATGTCGCCACCAATAGCTGATATTCCTTTAAACATATCTTTTAAGTTACCGGCAATGGTAATTTCGCTTACTGGATATTGAATTTCGCCATTTTCTACCCAAAAACCAGCCGCACCACGCGAGTAATCACCAGTTACTGTATTTACGCCCTGCCCCATTAGCTCTGTTACTAATAAGCCTGTGCCCATGGTTTTAAGTAGCGCGGTTAAATCGTTATGTGTTTGCTCAACTAACCAGTTATGTATACCGCCAGCGTGCCCTGTTGGTGTCATATTCATTTTACGCGCAGCATAGCTTGCAAGTAGGTAAGTTTGTAACTCGCCACCTTGAATGATTTCTCTATCAAAGGTTTTAACACCTTCGCTGTCAAACGGCGACGATGCGAGCCCTTTGAGTATATGCGGACGCTCGGCAATATTTACGCAATTACTAAATACTTGTGTACCTAGGCTATCGAGTAAAAAACTCGATTTACGATACAGCGCACCACCACCAATGGCCGACACTAAATGGCCAAATAATGAATTAGCAATGTCAGCTCTAAATATTACCGGTACTTTCATGGTGCCTAATTTTTGGCTATTTAATTTAGCTAAAGTTTCGGCTGCAGCTTCAAGCCCCACTGCTGCGGCATCATTTAAACCAGCTTGATCGCGTGCTACGGTGTAAGCAGAGTCGCGTTGCATTTGCTCGCCATCTTTACCAATTACCATAGTACTTATGCTGTGGCGAGTACGCGGAAAACCAGCAATTAAACCATGGCTATTGCCATAAACACGCAAACCTTGGTGCGATGAAAAACTTGCGCCGTCTGAATTAACAATGCGCTCATCCGCATTTAACGCTGCTTGCTCTGCAGCATGACAAAACTCAACACCTTGCTCTGGGCTTACATCCCATGGATGGTATAAATCGAGATCTTTGGGTGAAAACTCAAGTAGCTCTTTATCTGCAACACCGTTAAAAGGGTCGTCTGAGGTGAATTTTGCAATATCAATGGCTTTTTCAACCACAGTGCGTAGCGTTTTAGGGCTTAAATCTGCGGTAGACGCAGAGCCTTTATTATTACCTACATACACACTAATGCCTAAACCGCCATCTTGGTTAAACTCAATGGTTTCTACTTCGCCCATGCGAGTGCTAACCGACAGCCCTGAAGTGCTAGACATAGCCGCTTCTGCCGCTGTGGCACCGAGTTTTTTCGCATGGTCGAGCACTGCTGCTACCGCATCTTTTACTTGAGATATTTGAGAATAAATTGGATCGTGTTGTTGGCTTTTCATAAATTAAGTCCTGAGCCTTGAAGGCAATGTTGCACACATTTTTTATATTTAAATGCTAACACACTCAATGCATCACATCAGCTAATATTCCTCTGTATGATAATCATGTATAATGGCAGAAGTTATTTTTATTTAAGAGCACCCCATGGCGAAGAAAAAAAGCAAGCCTGCTGATATTGAAGAAGAAATTGAATATGTCTCAAAAACCGAACTGAAGCGTGAAGCACAAGAATTTCATCAGTTAGGGACTGAAATTGCCAAAATGGGTAAAAAGCAGCGTGAGCGCTTGCCATTAAATGATGATTTAAAAGCCGCAATGGTTGTTGCCGATAAAATTAGCAATAAAAGCGATGCTTATCGTCGTCATTTAAACTACATAGCTAAAACACTGCGCACCGTAGAGAACATCGATGCTATAAGATCAATTATCGATGTTATGCTTAATAAAAATAACCAAGCTGAAGTGTTGGTCAAAAAAATTGAGCAATTACGTGCAGACCTAATTGAACAAGGTGATGACCTAATCAATGAGACTATAGAGCAGTTCCCATCGCTTGATCGTCAACAAATGCGCCAGCTAGTTCGTAATGCAGCTAAAGAAGCGAAAGATGAAAAACCTGGTAGAGGTTACAAAGAGCTATTTCAATATTTGAAAGATGCCCATCAAGTTACTTACTAACAGATTAAAAAATATACTTTAAAAAGGTGCTACGGCACCTTTTTTTGTTGTAGATCAACCCGCCCTGCTAAACATTTTTTTATAATCAGCACCTAAATAATATACCAAGGTGCGCGTGATGATTAAACTTCCAAAATGGGATCAAACCCTAATAAATAAATATAATGTGTCTGGCCCACGTTATACATCGTACCCCACGGCACTGTCGCTAACTGAGGGCTATCAACAGCAAGACTTACTCAGTGCGATTGAGTCATCAAACAGCCGTGCATTGTCTTTATATATACATATTCCGTTTTGTAGTCAGCTTTGTTATTACTGTGGCTGCAATAAAATTATTACTCGCCATCAGTCAAAAGCCGACACCTACCTTGATTTTTTAGCCATAGAAATTGCAGCCCAAGCGCCTCTATTTAAAGACTACACCCTAGAGCAACTACATTTAGGCGGTGGTACACCTACCTTTTTAACTACGCAGCAAATGAGCCGTTTAGTTAAACTTTTGGAGCTGCACTTTAATTTTACCGACGCCACTGAGCGTGGTATTGAAATTGACCCTCGATCGCTTGCCGATAACATGTTGGTTGATTTAAGTAACTTAGGTTTTAACCGCGTATCATTTGGTATTCAAGACTTTAATGATGAAGTGCAGCTAGCAGTAAACCGTCCGCAAAATGCCGATACAGTAAAGCAGTTAATCACCCAAGCCCGTGAATTAGGGTTTAAATCGATTAATGCCGACATGATTTACGGCCTCCCATTGCAAACGCCACAAAGCTTTAAACAAACCATAGAGCAGTTGCTTGAGCTTAGCCCTGATCGTGTTTCGGTATTTAATTATGCTCACCTTCCAGAGCGTTTTGCAGCACAACGTAAAATTAAAGATGCCGACTTACCCAGTGCACACAACAAGCTAACTATGTTTAAAAACACCTTAGAGCAAATGACTCAAGCCGGTTATCAATTTATTGGTATGGACCATTTTGCTAAAGTTAATAACGAACTCGCTGTGGCACAAAATGCGGGGCAATTACACCGTAACTTTCAAGGGTATACTACCCACGGAAACTGCGATTTATTAGGTTTAGGGGTTTCATCTATATCACAAATTGGCACTGCCATTTTACAAAATCAAAAAGAGTTAAAGCATTATTATCATAGTGTAGAAACGCAAAGCGGCTGTGCCATCACCAAAGGCATGCACTTAAGTGCCGATGATGTAATACGCGCTGATGCAATTAAACAGCTTATATGCCAGTTTGAGTTAGATATGGAGGCATTTAGTGCCAAACATGCACTTAACTTTAACCACTACTTTGCTGATGCACTAACGGCAATTGAGCCTTTAATTGCTGATGGGATGGTCACTATTGAAAATAATATGATTAGTGTCACTGCTAGAGGTAATTTATTTATTCGTATTATTTGTATGTGCTTTGACGCTCACTTACAAAAACAGCTAAATGCAACGCGTTTTTCTCGGGTTATTTAACCCTCAGCCCGAGTAGTAAATTTAAAACGAAAAAGCAGACCTGAGGTCTGCTTTTGTATTTTGTGCTTTAAATTATTTAAACGCTGATTAATTAAATACCACGTTTTCGCTGCCAGGGGCGGCTTTAAACTCAATAATAATTTTAGCGCAGTCAGCTATAATCTCATCTTTATGTGTCTCTTCGGCACGCCAGCGAGCTGTATCTAACTTAAATATTTCTTTTTTGGTATATTTTTTACGCGCATCATGAGTCGGCATTTCTTTAACTACTTGGTACATTTTATAAATGCCCGAGTATTTTGTCGTTAAATCTTGCTCGTCTTCAAAACCATATTGCGACATAAGTACCCAAATACGTAAACAGCCTTCTGAAAACTCACACTGCTGTTCATGCATTGCACGCGCGATTAAATGAATGCTGTCGGCTAATTTGGCGTTACGCTTTAAACGCGACTGCTTAAGCTTTTGCTGTTGCTCAGCCTGCTTTTTAACAATCAGTTTTTTTTGCGCGCTTAACTTATAAAGCAACTGACCCGCATAAAATGCTAAGCCCACTATAATAGCAGCACCTACAAATAAGGCTAAGATCACCGCTGTACTCATTTAATAACCCTTATTACTTGTCTTCTTCGTCTAACCATTCGTTAGCAAGATCGTTCGATAAATACTGATCGAAGTCTGAATTACTTTCTTCGCTAAAGTCATCTTCAAACTCTTCTTCATCTTCATCCTCGATACCAAGCAATTTACACAATGCTTGATGACGAGCAATACGACTATTAAAGTACTTAGCATCTTTACCCGTTAGCATTTCGCCATTTTCATGACGCTCTACTAATTTAAGTAAGCGCTCATCATTTTCAAGTGCTTCTAGCTCTTGCTCAGGCGTAAACTCTGGCTCTGCTGACTTTTTAAGCTCAACAGTTGGCTTTAAGTTACGTTTTATTTCTACTTTAGGTGCAGCTGCAACAGCTATTAATGGCACAGGTTTTTTACTGCCAATGCGTTTATCTTTAGTTCCCGTGTTACTTTTTTGGCTATCATCATTTAATAGCTCAGGGGTATTACGAGATCCAGGCTTAGCACCTTTGGTTTTTTTAACACGTTGCTCTTTTAATGCACGCATTTCTTTAAGCTTATCTTGGCTTAAACGTACTGGTCCATTTGCTGGGCTTTTGCGTGACTTTTTAGTTCTACTCATATCTTGATCATCTCACTTAAGAGGTTTTGGGCGAGGCGCAAATCAATGGGCATCGCAATGCTGGCCTAGCCAGAAGAATTCAGTTTGCGCTTTAGAGGCTGGGTTTCTCTATTTAGCGCTTAAAACAGCTTACTGCTCGTTTTTAAACGGTGGCTATTGTAACAGGACAAATAAAAAGGCGGTAGAGAAAACATCTCTACCGCCTACTAATCTGAGCGCCATTATCTGGACACTTCTCCCTTCGACTTTTTAGTCTTTATTATTGTTATTATTTTTACCTATCCCTATTATTATTATTTTTACCTTCCGTGTAGCATTCCATTTTGTTTTTATTATTAAACTTCCATGAGTTTTTATTATTTTCGGTCTTCCTAACGCTTTTTTGTTATTTCCTTTGCTAGCACCAATTTGTGCTATGTAGTCGTGTCGCGCTACTGTCCTTATAGCTTATTCCATTTTGTTATTGTTTTTTGCGACAGGGGTTAATGTACCTGTTAATAATTTTGTTACAACTAATTTATATATCTTTTATTAAAAGGATTATAACAAAAAACACAAAAACCATTACATTACATCAAGTTAACAATTTAATGGTTTTTAAAATAAGACTTATCTCACAGCTATGCATGGTCAATGTCTTACATGAATAAAGACTATAAAAGTAATTTTAAGCACAAAAAAAGCAGCCTAAGCTGCTTTTTTGTACATATTGTAGTTTATTACATTAATAATAATTAAATAAATACAACTTTAGTGTAAGCCACCTAAGTACTGCGAAAGTACTTCAATGTCTTTATCTGTTAATTTCTTTGCAATATCTTGCATCACACCATTTAAATCATTTTGGCGTGTGCCATCACGAAATTTTTCAAGTTGCGCTTTAACGTAACCTGGATGCTGAAAAGAAACTTTTGGAAATTTTGCAAGTGACGAGCCATTACCACGAGGGCCATGACATGCAGCACATCCTGGAATACCACGATCTGCATCACCTGCTTTGTAAAGTATTTTACCGGTTTCAACTACGTCTTTAGGCGTAGCTTCTTCGCTCATGTTTAGTGATGCAAAATAAGCCGACAAATCTTTCATATCCTGTTCGCTTAATGGCATAGCCATTGCGCTCATAACCGGATCCATACGACCTTTTTTGCCACCTGAGGTCATACCTAGTTTTAAGTCTTGAAGTTGCTTATAAATATAATCGGCATGTTGACCCGCAAGCTTAGGATAGATATTAATCGGTGCATTACCGTCTGGGCCGTGACAAGCCGCACACGTTACTGATTTTTCTTTACCTGCGTTTACATCGCCTTCAAATGCTGTTGCGTTGCTTGCTGACAACGCACCAAGCAATATAGTTAAAGATAGTGCTATTTTTTTCATGGTGAATTCTCTGTTTCCGACCCTGTATCATCTACAATATGGATGTTGTGATTTTTATATTCTACACGATAATAAATTCTCTGGCACGTTTTCTACTCATATTAAACTTATAATTTATAGGGTTTTGCCTTAGGTTAAGCTTTAACTTGGTTTAAATGTGCTGTATATGGTGGTTTAACAGCTTTTTAATAACTCCTTTATAGTATAAAATACGCCCCATGAGCGAATTTAGCTCAATGTGATCATTTTTAAGTTTTAGGAGAGCCCGTGCTCAAATCTCGTATCAAATATAATACCGCGTCTTTCGTTACAAGCGCTCCAGACATTACTAAATTACCTGCTGATACGGGAATTGAAGTTGCGTTTGCCGGTCGCTCCAATGCAGGTAAATCAAGTGCTCTTAATGCACTTACCGACCAAAAATTAGCGCGTACCAGTAAAACTCCTGGACGTACTCAGCTAATAAATACCTTTGAACTTGCTGATGTTGATGACATGCGCCTTATCGATTTACCAGGCTATGGCTTTGCTAAAGTGCCAATTGAAATGAAAAAGAAATGGCAGAAGTCGCTAGGCGAATATTTACAAAAGCGTCAGAGTTTAAAAGGTATTGTAATTTTAATGGATATTCGTCATCCATTAAAAGATTTAGACCGTGATTTAATTAATTGGGCTATTAGCAGTGAAATTCCTGTTTTAGCGCTATTAACTAAAGCAGACAAATTTAAACAAGGTCCGCGTCAATCACAAGTACTTAAAGTTCGCCGTGAATTAAGCGCCCTTGATGGTGATATTACGGTACATGCATTTTCATCACTAAAAGGTACTGGCTTGCCAGACGTTGCCAAAAAACTTGATGAATGGTTTTTAGGCCCTGTTGTAGCGGTACCACCTGCTGAAAAAATACTTAACGATGACACTAACCCAGCAAGCTAATTTATTCTGCAAGGCTTAAAAGCTTACACATTCGATAAATAGCCGAGCTTATCTGTCTCGGCTATTTCAGCCTATTGCATTAATAGCATACACTTCTTGCCACGCGCACATTGCAAACCTAAGCCATTATTATCCGCTATTACCCGAGTTTAGGATAAATAAAACGACTCCCCGGCAGACGTTATAAAATAACCCTGTTTATCAGTATTGGCTATTTTAGCCCATTGCATTAATAGCATACACTTCTTGCCACGCACGCATTACAAACCTAAGCCATTATTATCCGCTATTACTCGAGTTTAGGATAAATAAAACGGCTCCCCGGCAGATGTTATAAAATAACCCTGTTTATCAGTATTGGCTATTTTAGCCCATTGCATTAATAGCATACACTTCTTGCCACGCACGCATTACAAACCTAAGCCATTATTATCCGCTATTACCCGAGTTTAGGATAAATAAAACGGCTCCCCGGCAGTAATGCCAGTCAGTTAAGCTGACTGGTATTTTTATTTTTGTTAGATGGGTATTTTGATGGTTTGGGTTTTAACCA